>JAAZFX010000098.1 GCA_012511555.1 Alcaligenaceae bacterium
AGGGCAGTTAATTGTTGAGCGATTTGTGGCAGAAGCGGATTAGTTGTTCCAACCCCCGACTGTTGTGCTTGATCTAGCATGTTATTTCTACTCCTACTGATCCAATAGCTGGTTAATCATGCCAGCAGCAACGGTATTGTTAGTTGCTTCATCAATTAAAATAAAGGCGCCACTTAGGTGGTTATCAGCATATGGGGTCGCCGTGATTGCCTGTTGAAGTGATAACTGAGCTTGGCCAATATCATTCATGTCTAAATGGTCTATGTCTGCTTCACGGCTTAAGTTATTTACATCCCAACGGTACTCAAGCTTTTTGACTTTAGCGTAAACCGATTGATGGCCGTGCTTTAACCAATAGCGACGAGCAGGGTTCAGTGGCTTGTCATCCATCCATGCAATATGGGCACGGATTGAGCGGCTGGCTTGAATGTCGTTGTTAGCAGCTACGATGGTGTCACCGCGCGAAATATCAATGTCATTTTCTAAGGTGATGGTAAGTACTTGACCACTACGAGCTTCTTCTTGGGCACCGTCAGGACCAAAAATTTCCTTAATACGACTGCGCTGACCATTAGGCTCTACACGAATCTCTTGGCCAACAATGAGTTTTCCTGAACTTAAGCGACCTTGATAGCCGCGGAAATCGTCCAAAGCGCTACCATCCTGGCGTACCACGCGTTGCACCGGGAAAAGGCTCAAGTCGCCATTGGAGGCATCTTTGCTTTGCTGTCTGCTCGGTAAACTTTCTAATAGAGGCAGTAGGGCAGGGCCTTTATACCAGGGTGTTTTCTCGCTCACGGTGACGATATTTTCACCGTGTAAGGCAGAAATAGGAATAAAGATGGGGGTAGCCGCCAAGTTAATTTGCGTGGCTAGCTGTTGATAAGCTTCTACGATTTTGTTAAAAGCAGTTTCGTCATAACCCAGTAAATCGAGTTTATTAATAGCGACAATAATATTTGGAATACCCAATAACTTTAACAGCGCACTGTGTCTTTTACTTTGTCTTTGTAATTTGACCTCATCTTGAGTTAAATCTAAGCGACTTGCGTCAATTAAGACAATCGCCGCATCAGCAGTGGAGGCACCAGTCACCATATTACGCGTGTATTGTTCGTGTCCCGGAGTATCAGCCAAGATAAATTTGCGTTTTGGCGTCGCAAAGTAGCGATAAGCGACATCAATGGTAATGCCTTGTTCACGCTCTGCTGCCAAGCCATCAGTCAGCTGTGCAAAGTCTAAGCTGTCATTGCTGGCGTCATGGCTTTTTTCAAGCGTATCCACTTGATCACTCATCAAGCTATGACTATCGTATAACAGGCGACCGATTAAGGTGGATTTTCCGTCATCCACGCTGCCGGCGGTAATAAAACGTAAAAGAGAATTCGTTGACATAATTAACCTTTAAAAATCTTTACAAAAACGCTGTTATTTAGAAATAACCGGCGCGTTTTCTTTCTTCCATTGCTACTTCAGAGACTTGGTCATCAAGACGAGTAGCGCGGCGCTCTGAAATGGTACTGCCGGCAGTTTCTGCAATAATTTGTGCAGTAGTGGCGGCTTCGCTGGCAACTGGGCAAGTACATGAAATATCACCCACGGTTCTGAAGCGTACAGAACGAATTTCACTCTGTTCATCGTCACGTTTAGGAGTAAGTGGCGTAACCGGCACTAATAAGCCATTACGAGGGACTACTTCACGTTCGTGAGCAAAGTAAATAGGTGGTAAGGCTAATTGTTCACGCTCCATGTATTGCCAGATATCCAATTCAGTCCAGTTGGAGATTGGGAAGATACGCATGCTTTCGTCAGGGTGCAGGCGCGTGTTATAAATATTCCATAACTCGGGACGTTGGGCCTTAGGATCCCACTGACCAAACTCATCACGGAATGAGAAAATACGCTCTTTGGCGCGTGCTTTTTCTTCGTCACGACGAGCACCGCCCATGAGTCCGTCAAAGCCGTGCTCTTCAATAGTTTCTAGTAAAGTGACGGCCTGCGCAGCGTTACGAGAATCCGTTTCGCGGCGTAGTACCACAGTGCCTTTTTTGATTGAATCTTCAACGTGACCAATGACTAAATCAGCATTGAGTCTGGCGACGGTTTCATCACGGAAGGTAATCACTTCCGGATAGTTATGACCGGTATCAACATGCAGTAATTTAAACGGCAGTTTTAAAGGGCGCCCCGGGATTTGGAAGGCTTTAACGGCTAGCGCCAAAAGCACCACAGAGTCCTTACCGCCAGAAAATAACAAAGCCGGATTTTTAGCGTCGGCAATCACTTCGCGAATGATATAAATCGATTCAGCTTCTAATTCATTTAAATGTTGGTTATCAATAAACATGGTAATTACGATCCTACTGATTCTTCTTCATTGTGAGTGTTGCTGGTGGCTGTTTGTTGGTGTAGACCGCATTCCTTGCTGTCTTTGTTTTCCCACCACCAACGACCGGCGCGAATATCTTCTTCTATTTTGATGGGCCGCGTACAGGGTTCACAGCCGATACTTGGATAGCCTTTTTCATAGAGCTTATTAAATGGCAGGTCATGAACTTTCATGTAGGCCCAAACATCTTCCTCTTCCCAGGCAAAAATCGGATTGAATTTAGCAATACCTCGCTGCTCATCCTTTTCTTCAAAGGACAGTTCGGTGCGCGTTGTAGACTGACTACGGCGCTGTCCGGTGAGCCAAGCATCTGCATCTTCTAAAGCGCGATTTAATGGTTCAATTTTGCGGATGCCACAGCATAATTCACGTTGCTCAAGGCTTTCATAAATAGAGCTAATACCGTGATTTGTATCGAAGTCTTGTACCGCCTCTTCTAGAGGATGCAACTCTTCAATGTGTAAATCAGGAAAACGCTGGCGAGTGGCTTCAAGCAGCTCAAGCGTTTCTTTGTGTAATTTGCCAGTATTTAAGGTAAATACTTTAATTGGCAAGTTAAGGCGCGCAATTACCTCGGTAATCACCATATCTTCTACTGCTAAGCTCGAAGCAAAGCGTACGTCTTGGTGCTTTTCGGAGATATAGCGCAAATTTTGCTCAAGATCTTCTTGAAGCTTGGGCAAATGCTCAAAAACGGCCTCACTCACTTCAGGAGCGTGCCAGAGTTGTGGACTAAACATAGTTATTTATTAAAAATCTTAAAGCTTTAATTTTCGAATGTTGTTCAGTCTAGAATAGCTGCTACATAATTAAAAACAATTAATCTTTCTATCAATATGCGTTTTTGTTATAAAGCAGGGGTGATAGGCCTTAGCGCTTTATATGAATTTAAGTTTTAAGCTTAAGGTTAAAAGTTCTTAGTTAAATTAATGAAAAATCTAGCACTAAGCCTTGAAAATACAGTCTTTGCAAATTTAAGAAAAATTCTCTATATAGCTAAATATAGTATGTATAGAGTTTTTTATTCGTTTGTTTTATAAGAGATTTGTTTTCTAATAGATGGTCTGATATTAATAACGCATTATGTTTTAAGTTTTTGTTATGAGTGACTCTTCTAGTTTTTTTGCACTTTTTGCTAATTTACAAAATCGACCCGTATTATTGGTTGGTGCCGGTACCGTGGCTGAGCGTAAGGCCTTAGCCCTATTAAAGGCTGGTGCCTGTATCAAGGTAGTAGCACAGGAACTGTCCGAGCAGTTTATAAGTTGGCAAGATGAAGGCCAGATTGAGTATTTGGGTACGGAGTTTAATCCGCAGCAGCTGACATCCGTATATTTAGTTGTGGCAGCGACAAATGATGAAGCCTTAAACCAGCAAGTATATTTAGCGGCCGAAGCTCAGTTCAAGTTTTGTAATGTAGTTGACAGCCCTGCACACTGCTCATATATTACCCCTGCGGTGATCGATAGGCATCCCTTACAAATTGCCATCAGTAGTGGTGGCACAGCGCCAGTGTTAGCGCGTTTATGGCGTGAGCGCATTGAGAGTCAATTGCCTCAGCATATTGGTAAGGTCGCTACTTTTGTTGATAAATGGCGCCAGGAAGTCAAAGGAAAAATCAAAACTCTGGCTAAACGTCGTTATTTTTGGGAAGAAATTTTTCGCGGCCCATTAAGTGGCACCATTGAGGTAGGCGATGAAGAGCGTGCAACACAAATTATGCGTGATGCCTTGTTCCTGGCTCAAAAAAAACAGCACACACATCAAGTAGGTGAGGTGGTTTTAGTAGGGGCCGGTCCGGGTGATGCGGGTTTGCTCACACTTAAGGCTTTGCAGGCGATACAAGCGGCCGACGTTGTGCTCTATGATGCCCTTGTTTCTGCGGATGTGCTTGAACTGGTTCGTCGTGATGCCGATAGAGTAAATGTCGGTAAGCGAGCCGGTGCACATCATGTGATCCAAGAAAAGACCAATGCCTTGATGGTTAAATTAGCAAAAGAGGGTAAGCGTGTCGTTCGTTTAAAAGGCGGCGATCCTTTTGTCTTTGGTCGTGGTGGTGAAGAAGCTCAAGTCTTGGTGTCCGAAGGGATTCCTTTTAGAGTTGTGCCGGGTATCAGCGCGGCTTTAGGGGCCACTGCTTATGCCGGTATCCCTTTAACCCATCGTGAGTTGGCTCACAGTGCCATCTTAATTAGCGGCAGTGGTGCCGAGGATAAGGACGCTAATGATTGGCAGGCCTTAGCCAAGACAGAGCAGACGTTGGTAGTCTATATGGGCTCATTAAAGGCGGCGACCATTCAGGAGCAATTAATTGTTAATGGTCGTGCTGCTACTACTCCTGTTGCTATTATTAGCCGCGGCACGACAGAGCAGCAAGAGGTCGCGACTGGTGTGCTTTCCGAACTAAATGCCTTAGCGGCAACAGCACCACGTCCGTCTCTCATTGTGATTGGTGAGGTGGTCAGTCTACGAAAGGACCTTGCTTGGTATCAAGAAAAGCAAGTTACGATAGCTGAAGCGATTGCTGTTTAATTGCAAGACATAAAAAACGCTATGAACCCGATAAGTCTGGGGTCCATAGCGCTAAGTTGGAGACGTCATTTTATTATCCACTTTGCTTACCAACAAAACAAAGCTTTTTCTTATCTTGAAATTAGATGATTTTGTCCTGTTGCCATTGAGTAATTTGTTCGTTCGTAAAATAATCTTTTAATACTTCTTCTGTGTCTTGTCCAAGTGTTGGGGGCGGGCTTTGATACTGCGCAGGAGTTTCTGATAACTTGATTGGATTACCCAAAACACGTACCGGACTGTCTTCAAAGCTAACTATCATACCGCGTGCCGCAGCTTGCGGTAAATTGAGCGCTTCATCAATGCTATTAATAGCACCACAAGGTACACCGGCCTTTTCAAATAACTTAATCCATTGGTCGCGTGATTTATTTAAAAAAACCGTTTGAATTAGAGGGATGAGAATTTCACGGTTTTGAACTCGCTGGGGATTAGTAGCAAAGCGCGCGTCCTGATCCCAAGTCACACCCATGACTCGACAAACAGCGGCAAACTGCTTGTCATTACCGCACGCCAAGACTAAGTGCTGCTGACTCGCAACTTCAAACACTTGATAAGGTACGATGCTTTGGTGAGCATTGCCTAAACGCTGGGGTGTTTTGCCATTAGCCAAGTAGTTTTGACCGATGTTGGCGCTCATAGCCAAGGCACTGTCAAGTAATGAGACATCGACATGTTGGCCATGGCCACTTTGTTCACGTGCACGCAGTGCCGCTTGAATACCTATGGTCAGCTGTAGGCCACTAAATAAATCGACCACTGCTACGCCTACTTTGTGGGGCATACCATCGCTTGGACCGGTAATGCTCATGAGGCCGGAGAGTGCCTGAATAATATAGTCATAACCGGGTTTGTCGGCATCGGGTCCTGTTTGGCCAAAGCCCGTTAAAGAGGCATAGACCAGGCGTGGATTTAACGCTTTTAAAGAATCGTAATCGAGGCCATATTTTTTTAGACCGCCAACTTTAAAATTTTCTACCAAGACATCTGCTTCTTCGACAAGACGACGAATAATTTGTTGTCCTTCGGGTTGGCTGATATCAACAGTTAAGGATTTCTTATTGCGATTGACTGTCGCAAAATAGGCCGAGGTACCATCGCTAAAGGTCGGAGGGGTCCATTGGCGAGTTTCATCGCCTTGACCCGGGCGCTCAATTTTTAAAACCTGAGCGCCCAAGTCGGCGAGAATTTGAGTGCAGCTTGGTGCCGCCAATACGCGCGATAAATCCAGTACCTTTAAGCCGCTAAGGGCAGTAGTTGTCATTGTTTTTTATCTTGTAAAAACAACCTGCACCTCTGTATGAAATGCAGGTTGATTGCTAAATTGATGGATTAGCGGGCGGCAAATGCCTGAATACCGGTCTGCGCACGACCAAGAATCAGGGCGTGAACATCGTGCGTACCCTCGTAGGTATTAACGGCTTCAAGGTTCATCATATGACGGATAACATGGAACTCGTCAGAGATGCCATTGCCACCGTGCATATCACGAGCGACGCGAGCAATATCGAGTGCTTTACCGCAGTTGTTACGCTTGATGATAGAGATCATCTCGGGAGCTGCGCGGTCTTCGTCGAGTAAACGTCCAACTCGTAGTGCTCCCTGTAAACCTAAGCTGATTTCAGTCTGCATATTAGCCAGCTTTAATTGGAATAATTGAGTAGCGGCTAAAGGGCGCTCGAACTGTATACGATCTAGGCTATATTGACGAGCTGCGTGCCAGCAGAACTCAGCAGCACCCATGGCGCCCCAGGCAATACCATAACGCGCTTTATTTAAGCAACCGAATGGACCCTTAAGGCCACGAATCTCAGGAAAAGCATTTTCTTCAGGGACAAATACATTGTCCATCACAATTTCACCTGTAATCGAAGCGCGTAGAGAGAATTTACCCTCAATGGCAGGAGCTGATAGGCCTTTCATGCCTTTTTCAAGGATAAAACCGCGGATAACGCCTTCGTCATCTTTTGCCCAAACAACAAATACATCAGCAACCGGGCTATTGGTAATCCACATCTTATTACCGGTCAGAGAGTAACCACCTTCAACCTTGCGGGCGCGAGTCTTCATGGAGCCCGGGTCAGAACCTGCGTCGGGCTCAGTTAAACCGAAACAACCAATGAACTCACCAGTAGCGAGTTTAGGCAAGAATTTTTGTCTTTGAACCTCAGTACCATAGGCCCAGATCGGGTGCATCACTAAGCTGGACTGTACGCTCATGGCTGAACGGTAGCCTGAGTCTACGCGCTCAACTGCGCGAGCAATTAAACCGTAAGCGACGTGAGACATACCGGCACAACCATAGCCATCAATGGTGACACCTAATAAACCTAATTCACCCATGCGCTTCATCAACTCAGTGTCAAAGTGCTCATGACGGTTAGCCTCAAGGATACCCGGCATTAAAACCTCTTGACAGAAAGTCTCTGCACTCTCTGCTACCATGCGCTCTTCTTCAGTTAGCTGATCGTCTAATAAAAAAGGGTCTTCCCACTTGAAAGATGGACGTGACATATTGAACTCCTACCTGCAGTCATAATTATTTATTTAAATAATGTTTCGCTGTGCAAAACTAATGATATACTGTGCGAAACAACTTCATTAAATTTACTACGTTTATATAGGCTTGTAAAGTGTTAAATGACTTATTAAGCATAATTGAGCAAAGCGAAGATGAAAAAGACCGACAATTCATCACCTCCTTAGCGCGTGGACTGAGCGTTCTTCATAGCATGCGCTTTTATCCGGGCGGGATCTCGCATCAACAAATTGTTGAAATCACCCAATTACCTAAAGCGACGGTTAGTCGTGTGCTTCATACATTGATTAAATTGCGTTTTTTGCGTAAACATCCGAGCAGCGGTTTGTACGTGATGGATATTCGTTTTAGAGAAATGGCACAGATTGCTTTGAACTCAGATCATTTAGTGCGTGATGCGCGCCCCTTAATGATGGCTTTTGCCGAGAAATATGAGGTATCAGTCAGTTTGGCGGTGGAAGATGGTGGAGAGATGCTGTATTTAGAAAGTATTCGCTCACCGGCACGTTTGGCCGTGCAGTTAACCGTGGGGTCGACGGTGCCATTAGTGGATACAGCGATTGGTCGTGCCTACTACAGCGCCTTGGATGAAAAGCAACAAGCGCTTTTAGAAGAGTATGGTTTAAGTCGTTATCTCGGCGATGCCAATCAGTCAAAGAAAAATATCTTGACAGAGCAAGTAGCATTTTTTAATGAGCATGGCTACTGCTATTCGGAGGGTGAGTTTTCTCATGACATTACCGCCGTGGCTGTTGTCGTACGTAGTGAGGGGGTGAAAAATGGTGTGTATGCCTTAAATGCCAGCGTTCCTTCTTCTCGTGTCGGTTTGAAGGAGTTAATTGCCAAGGTAGTGGAACCATTAAAATCCTTGGCTCGTGATTTGGAGGAGCTTTAATGAGTAAAGCTTATATGGAAAAAAGGGCTAATCGCCCAGCGACTAAGCGAAGCATTGCTAAACCGCATACGCCTAAAGAATCTCGTTTAATTTTGTTTAATAAACCCTACGATGTGTTAACGCAGTTTAGTGATGAGGAAGGGCGTGCTACGCTCAAAGACTTTATCCCAATTCCTGATGTCTATGCGGCTGGACGTTTAGATAGAAATAGTGAGGGACTGTTAGTACTGACCAATGACGGTCGCTTGCAGGCGCGCATTGCCGAGCCAAAATACAAGACACAAAAAACCTATTGGGCGCAGGTTGAGGGTGATGTGAGTGAGGGACAGTTGCAGCAGTTACGTCAAGGTGTGATGCTTAATGACGGCATGACCCTACCCGCTGAGGTCAGACAAATAGCAGAGCCAGACCTTTGGCCGCGTAACCCACCCATTCGCTATCGTGAAACCGTGCCGACTAGTTGGCTGGAAATCAGCATTATCGAGGGTAAAAATAGGCAGGTTCGACGGATGACTGCTGCCGTTTCCTTGCCGACTTTACGCTTGATTAGGGTCAGGGTAGGACTGTGGAAGTTAGGGGATTTACAGCCGGGTGAGTGGAAAGAGGTGGAAGCGAAGATCTAGCAGGAGAAGTGTTTTATGCATATTGCCAGGATGTTTTTATCCTGTAAAGCTTGAAATAGTGTTTTTTGAGTTAATAATTAATAATTGATTTTCTGAACACAATGTAACTAACGAAAGAAGTTAACAGCTGATCGGAATAGCGGGAAATGAAACTTGACGCACAATGTTGTTGTGCGTAAAATAACTATAATGATGGAAAAACATGGCGATAGAGTTCAAAGATAGTTGGTTGGAGTTGTTTTATGAGGACGATATTAGTCATAAAAAAATACCTAGCACCATTAAAACTTCTCTTTTTAGAAAAATTCAACTATTAGATGCAGCTACTCACGAGGATGATTTAAGAGTTCCACCCGGTAATCAGTTTGAGCATTTAGTAGGCAATCTGGCAGGCTGGTGCTCAATCAGGGTTAATAGACAATATCGTTTGCTTTTTCGTTGGAAAGACGGTGTGGCATTAGATACCTATCTTGATCCACATAGCTATAAAAATCGATAAATGGAGTTTAAAATGCGGACTACAAAACGCCGCCCCGTTACAGTAGGCGAAATGCTGCAGATGGAGTTTCTTGAACCTTTAGGTATAGAAATTAATACCTTAGCTGATGCGATGGGTGTCCATAGAAATTCAGTCAGTAGAATCGTTCATGATAAAGGTGTTCTTACTGCGCCAATGGCTATTAAATTAGCCAAGGCATTAGGTAATACACCGGAGTTTTGGCTGAACATTCAACATGCAGTTGAGCTTTGGGATGTTAAAAATATGACCTTTGGTGAGGTTTCAAAAGGCGTGAAACCTTTGCTGGAAGATGGGGTCTTGGTTTAATTATTGTCTATAGCCTTGGTGGAAACCTTGTTAAGACAGTCTTTTCAAGGCCCTTTAAATTCTGTGTCTGAGTTTTTCATCTAATTAGCTCAAATAATTTGCACCAAAAAATGATACTGTAGGAGCAAACCTCCAACAAAAACCAGAAAAAAATTAATTTAAGAACAAACTAAAATAACATTCACGACACACTAACAACTCACCTATAATTATCTTAGCAACCGCTTATTTCCTCTATTTCCACACGTTACGAGGTGTCGTTATGGGTTTTAGACCAATACCTGCCGCTATTTCTATAGCACTTGCTTTACTTATTTGTTTTGTTGTTCCAGTGCCGGAGGGAGTGACATCCGATGCATGGATGTTATTAGGCATGTTTATCGGAGTGATTTCTGCCATTATCGGCAAGGTCATGCCCATCGGCGCCTTATCTATTCTTGCCATTACCTTAGTCGCGGTGACAGGTGTTACTTCTGACACAACAGCAGGGGCAATTAATGACGCGCTTAGCAGTTTTTCTAATCCGTTGATTTGGCTAATTGGTGCCGCCATTATGATTTCAAGGGGTATCATCAAAACGGGTTTGGGTGAGCGAGCCGGTTATTACTTTATTGCTATTTGGGGCAGAAAAACGATAGGTATTGCCTATAGTTTAGCGATAACCGAGTTGATTTTAGCGCCGGTGACGCCGAGTAATACAGCACGTGGAGGCGGTATTATTCACCCCTTAGTACGGTCTATTGCGAAGACTTATGATTCGGACCCCGAAAAAGGTACCGAAGGTCGCATGGGTAAGTTCTTGGCCCTTGTCAACTATCATTGTAATCCCATCTCATCAGCCATGTTTGTCACAGCGACAGCGCCTAACCCCCTAGTGGTTAATCTGATTGCTGAAGCGACTAATATGGATATTCATCTCTCGTGGGGCACATGGGCGTTAGCCATGCTATTGCCGGGCTTAGTGGCCATGGCGATTATGCCCTTGGTGATTTATATGATGTACCCCCCTGAGATTAAAGAGACACCTAACTCTGCTGACTTTGCTTTTGAGCGTCTCAAAGAAATGGGGCCTATCAAACGTGATGAATATATTATGTTTGGAATTTTTGCCATATTGCTGCTGTTATGGGCTGGTATTCCTGCCATGATTTTTGGTCCGGCTTGGGGTGTTAATGCCACGACGACCGCCTTTATAGGCTTGTCTTTGCTGCTCATTACCGGCGTTTTAACATGGGAAGATGTTATTACAGAGCGCAGCGCGTGGGATACGATTACTTGGTTCGCGGCACTCGTGATGATGGCAACCTTCCTAAATAAATTAGGTTTAATTGCTTGGTTCTCTGATATGTTGGAAACAGGCATTGGTGGACTTGGTTTGCACTGGACGCTTTCGGCAGGTTTATTACTATTAGCCTACCTTTATGCTCACTATATGTTTGCCAGTACGACTGCACATATTACCGCGATGTTTGCTGCCTTCTTTACTGCGGGAGTTGCTCTTGGTGCGCCACCAATGCTTTATGCTTTGTTAATGGCCGCAGCTTCTAACATCATGATGACCCTAACCCATTATGCTACCGGTACATCTCCGGTTATTTTCGGTTCCGGCTTTACTACCTTAGGCGAGTGGTGGAAAGCAGGCTTTGTGATGAGTGTGGTTAATCTCATAATTTTTGTCGTGATTGGTACTATTTGGTGGAAGGCCCTAGGTTATTGGTAAATCGTTGTTTTAGTCTCTTTATCTTTTGCATGACTTTTTGGGCAGGTGTGCTATCTGCCCAAAGTCATTTTTATGTTGAGTCAAATCCGGCATCTTCAGAGACTATCAAAATCGCTGCACTCAGTTATTTAGGAGCAGACGCGACAAGACAAGAATGGCAGCCGACAGTGAATTGGTTAGTTAATGATTTGCCCCAATATGAGTTTGAGTTTATTCCCGCAGAACACGATGACATCATTGAGTTGGTTAAAAATGGTAGTGTTGATTATGTACTGACTAATCCGGGACTTTATTCTTTATTGCATTATGAGTATGGCATTAATCATATGTTATCGCAGGTTTATGCCAATGACAATGTTTCGCCCCTGAGTCTTGGTTCCACCCTGATTAAACGTAAGGATAATCATGAAATTCAACGTTTTGAGGATTTGTCAGGTCACAGCATGGCGGTGGTCAGTAAGCAGACCTTTGGTGGCTATCAGGTGATGTTGCGTGAGTTGCGATCGCGTCATATCAACCCCGAAGAGGATATGCAGGTACTACAGGTTAATTTTCCTATGAGTAATGTCCTTGATGCTGTGGCGAATGGTGTTGTCGATACCGGTGTCATTCGAGCCTGTGTATTAGAAACGATCCCCAATTGGCAAGAACATTTTACAGTGATCGAGCCAGCAGAAAATACAGATTTTCCTTGTTTAGTTAGTACGCGACTTTATCCGGGTTGGGTCTTTGCAGGCATCAATAACGACCGTCTGATCGAGACGCGCGATATTATGTTGAGTCTCTTGCAGCTGCCACCTTATGAAACTCGTGGTGGTGAAATGTATTGGTCAGTTTTGTCCAATACGCAAGGCCTTTATGACTTGTTTAAAGAGTTGGAAATTGGTCTTTATAGCCCAGCTCCGCCTACTCTAATGGATTATTTTAAGCGTTACTGGTGGGTGCTTGCAGTCGTGCTGTTGGTGATGTGTTTATGGGCTTTATATACTCTTCACGTACGCTATTTAGTAGCCAAAAGAACCGTTGATTTAGAATTTGCCTTGAACCAGCAAAAAGCTCTGCAAGATAAAATTAATGAGGTGCAAGAGCAGGCCAATCATCAGGCTAAACTAGTTATTTTGGGTGAAATGTCAGGTACGCTGGCCCATGAATTGAATCAACCCTTGGCCACTATCGGTAATTACTCTCGGAGCGTGTTGCGACGTTTAGATAACAACCGTTTAAGTCAGGATGATTTGCGTCTGGCTGCTCAGGAAATCACTGAACAGACTGAGCGAGCATCGAGCATTATCCAAGGAGTTCGAGCTTTTGCCCGTAAGCGTCCAATGCAAGTTGAACAAGTAAATATTAAGGAAGTTTGTGAGGGTGCGCTGCACTTATTTAACGGTATGTTGTCACAGCCACCACAGGTGCAACTCATTGATTTTTTAAAAGACGATAAAATCCTAACTGTTGATCCTGTGCAGATTCAGCAAGCGTTGATTAATCTATTAAAAAATGCCTATGATGCGATGCTTGAGGCCGGTAGTCAGCCGCAAAGTATTCATCTGATTTTATGGGCTGCGGATAAACAAGTTCACATCACGGTGCAGGATAGCGGTCCGGGTCTTTCGGCAGAGGCTTACGATAATTTATTTGAGACCTTTTATACCAGTAAAATAGAGGGACTAGGTTTGGGCCTGTCAGTTTGTCGGACCATTGCAGAAGCACATGGTGGTAAGTTAGAAGCTAGCGCTGTTGCTGAGCATCTTCCGGTAGAAGATTTAGGTGGGGCGACCTTTACCTTCAGTTTGCCAGCTTAGCTTAATGCTAGTCGCTTCAGTTTCTACGGTCGATACAGCGCAGCCTTTACAGGGAGGATATGTATGAAAAGTGATGGTAGTCATTTAGTCTTTGTTATTGATGATGACGATGCTTTTCGACGTTCCTTGGTGTTTTTATTAGAGGAGCTAGCGTGGCAGGTAGAGGCCTTTTCATCAGCAGCGGAGTTTTTAGAAGCCTATCCACAACCGATTGTTGAGGCGAGCTGTATTTTGCTTGATATACGGATGCCGATGATGAGTGGTATGGAGTTACAGCTGAGATTAAATGATCTGGGTTGGACTACACCGATTATTTTTATTACCGGCCATGGTGATATTGAGATGGCGGTACAGGCGATGAAGTTGGGCGCTTATGGTTTTTTAGCCAAGCCATTTAAAGATCAGGTGCTGTTAGATGAGGTTGCTGCTGCCGTGCGTTTTGCTCAGCAAGAAAAAGAAAATCTTTTACGCCAACAAGAGGCTACTCAGATACTACAGCGACTCTCACCCAGAGAGAGTGAGGTGGCTGATTTACTGGCGCGTGGCCAGTCAAATAAAGTCATCGCGCAACAACTCGACATTAGTGAAAAAACAGTACATATTCACCGTCAAAAAATTATGGAAAAAGCAGGGATTGGTAGTGCTGCCGAGTTAACACAGTTAATGCTTAGGGCTGATCCGAGTAGTTTGGATTAGAGAGTATTTAGGATAAAAGTTGTGCACTGAATTTGTGAGCTTTTAAAATATTTATTGCTTTTTTATCGAAAGAGGTAAATGTTTTTCCACCTAAGCTAGTACCTAAATGCCACAAGACACCATCAGAAAAATCACCGCCGCTATTCATAAATAGTAAGCCAGACTCCACGGCTACTTTATCAGTGCGTACATTTGTGGCATTAATTAATATAAGAATCGCCTTCTCTATATCACTATCAGCGACTTTATAAATTCTACTCAGTACCCAATAGAACTCACATAAAGCAATAGGTGAAATAGCGACTATGCTTGCTGTCAACAATACTTTTTGGGCTGCTGCTGCTTGTTTAGTATCATCAGCAACAATTGCACGGACGAGAATATTAGTATCTGCAATAATTTCCATTAGTTTTCATCACTTGCCCAGCCAGCTGCTATGGCTTGATTTATTTCCTCAATAGTAGCAATTTTTCCTGAAGTCTTATCTTTGAGTAGGCCAAAAACATCACTAATTGCTTGTGTTGGGTGTTCAGCCCTAATTTTTAGCTCACCATTAGGAAGTTTTAATACCTCGACGCGTTGACCTTGTTCTATACCCATATGTTGGAGTAGTTCTCTTTTTAAAGTGATCTGCCCTTTGGTAGTAATTGATAGTGTAGTCATAATTTCCTCCGTAAGAATACACTTATATGGTAATGTAAATTATCATTACTTTCAATAGATAAAAGACTAAAAAGATATGGGTACATATACACAAAAAAATCTCGCTACCTCCAAAGAAATAGCGAGATTTTCAATCAAACGTTGAGCGCAAAGCTCACGAACAAACTAACAGTTTATATGCGAGATTCCTCCATCACCTTGTCAACCTTATCAAAGGTCTCCATTATGCTTTGCGATGGCTTCTTATCCAGTAAGCTCACCACAATAATCACGATGGCAGACAAGATAAAGCCAGGGACGATTTCATATAAAGAGCTGTTAGCAAAGTTTTTCCACAGTAGTACCGTACCGGCGCCAACAATCATACCTGCTAAGGCACCTTTGGCCGTAGTACGAGGCCAGAATATAGATAAGATAATTAATGGACCAAAGGCAGCACCAAAGCCGGCCCATGCGTAACTTACCATACCAAGTACTTTACTGCTAGGATCGCGAGCTAAGAAAATAGCGACTAGAGCAACAGCTAATACCATAAAGCGACCAAACCAAACCAACTCACGTTGGCTAGCGTTCGGACGGATAAATGGCTTGTAGACGTCTTGAGTCAATGAGCTAGAGCAAACGAGTAGTTGTGCAGAGAGCGTGCTCATAATTGCCGCTAAAATCGCAGCGAGTAGTAAACCGGCAATTAACGGGTGGAAGAGGAGCACAGAGAACTCAATAAAGACGCGCTCAGGATTTTCCAGGACACGAGCAGCTGCAGATTGAGTAACAGGATCCGTCATCGCTTCAGGCGAAGAGAAGTAGGCGATACCGAAGAAACCGACAGCAACAGCACCCGCTAAACAACAAATCATCCATGTAATACTAATACGACGTGCTTTAGGAATGCTCTTAACTGAATCAGCAGCCATAAAACGTGCCAAGATGTGCGGTTGACCAAAATAGCCTAAACCCCAAGCCAGGGACGAAATAATACCGATTGCAGAAACGCCTTCAACTAAGCTTAAGCTTTGTGGATTGAATTGCAGACTGGCAGCTGACGCAGCACCAAAACCTCCAACTTCGCTAAGTACAATAATTGGCGTTAACACTAAGGCAGTAAACATGAGTGATGCTTGAATTGCATCAGTCCAACTGACCGCCAAGAAACCGCCGATAAAAACATAAGCAATAGTAAAGAATGCACCTAGCCACATGGCAGTGACGTAGTTCCAACCAAACATACTCTCAAATAAGCGAGCAGAGGCGACGACACCAGAAGCGCAATAGAGCGTGAAGAAAATCAAAATCACTAAGGCTGAGACAATACGTAAAACGTTAGTACGATCTTCAAAGCGGTTGGCAAAGAAGTCAGACAGTGTTAGCGCATTGCCAGCAAGTTCTGTATAGGCTCTTAAACGTCCCGCTACCAATAGCCAGTTAATGTAAGCACCAATGGTCAAGCCAATGGCAATCCATGAAGCAGAAATTCCTGATGAGAAAACTTCACCCGGTAGACCCATTAAGAGCCAACCACTCATATCTGAGGCACCTGCGGCCAAAGCGATTACAAATGGACCAAGACTACGACCACCTAAAATAAAGTCGGATAAGTCTTTAGTGGAGCGGTAACCTAAATAGCCGATGACCATCATCCCGATAATATATATCGCGAAAACAATGAGGATCGGCGTGCTGACAGCACCTTGCATATTTATCTCCCCTTGAAAATTGGAAATGTAATATTAAAATTTATTTTTACAGGGCTATTTTACCCAGAAAACACTTTGAAACTAAACTGTTTAAACTCTAAAGTAAAGTTATTGCTTATTTTGGCATAACTTGAGCTTTAGTAAAGGATATCTAAACGTTAAATCATGGCCATAAGGGTCGCATTACCTCCTGCTGCAGCTGTATTGATGCTTAGAGAGCGCTCAACACATAGTCTTTCTAAGCGGTAATTTTGCCCTTCTTTGAGGGCTTCGGTGCTTAGGATTTGTGGTTGGATAATTGCCGCTGCGTAGCTGGCTAAGCGTTCAGCCAAGGTTTTAAGCTGATCGCTATCACCCTCAAGAAGAGCGGCGCCGAGTGTTGACTGTTGATCGTTAAACAGTGCGTCTAAATCTGTTATCAGTTGAATATGGCTTTGTAGCGCTTCCGGTAATTGCTCTAAAAACGTAGCTACAGCGCTACCTTTTTCTACCGAGAAAAAGGCCTTATTAGCACTTGCCAAGCAATTGGCTAATTGTAACTTGGCACCAAATTCTGTTTTAGCTTGACATAAAACCTGGCCACGGGCCAATAAAAGATAGGTGTTGCGTTCGCCGGTTGGGCCGGGAAGTTCTTTTTCAATACCAATGAGGTGGCGTTCAAAAATCTCTTCTACTCGTTCTGCTTCGCTGTCGCGGCCATGCTCTTTAATCCATACTTTAAAAATGCTCATTGCTTCAAGTGCGGGATGCTCTTTACCTTCTGTTAGCTTGGACTGAAAGGTGATTGTCGGACTATGCTGGACTAAACGTAACAGGTATAAAGGGCCACCGGCTTTTGGACCGGTGCCGGAAAGACCTTGACCGCCAAAAGGCTGTGAGCCTACTACTGCCCCGACAATATTACGATTAACATAGACATTTCCGGCTTTGATTTGGGCACTTAGCCTGTTGATACGCTCATCAATACGCGAGTGAATACCGAACGTCAGACCGTAACCGTTAGCATTAATTTCATCAATCAACTCGCTCAAGGCACTGTGCTGATAGCGCAGAATATGTAGAACTGGCCCAAAAACCTCACGCGTGACATCGCTTGCCTTGTTAACTTCGATCAAAGTGGGCGGAATAAAGGTTCCGCACTTAGTGTTAGCAGTGTCTGCCAATTGCTCGACTTTAAAGCCCTTAGTGCGTATTTCCTCAATGTACTTGGCAATGCTTTGCTGTGCTTCAGAGTCAATGACTGGACCGACATCGGTATGTAATTGCTCGGGGTTGCCGAGACGTAGTTCATGCATGGCACCACGAAGCATGGTGGTGATCGTGTCTGCTACATCTTCCTGTACACATAAAATACGCAGAGCAGAGCAGCGTTGGCCGGCTGAGTCAAAAGCCGAGTTAATCACGTCAGCAGTCACTTGCTCGGCTAAGGCTGAAGAATCCACAATCATGGCGTTTAGACCGCCGGTTTCAGCGATTAGCGGAATCGGCTGGCCCGCTGCGTTTAAGCGTTGGGCGAGGTTTTCAGCGATGCTGGCAGCTACTGCGGTTGAACCGGTGAACATCACCCCCTGAATGCGATGATCGGCTACTAGAGCAGAGCCAACATCGCCCGCTCCAGGCACTAGCTGTACTACGTCTTTAGGGATACCTGCTTGATGCAGTATCTTAATCGCCGCACTGGCAATTAATGGCGTTTGTTCTGCCGGTTTAGCCAAGACCACATTACCGGCGGCTAGGGCCGCACT
>JAAZFX010000099.1 GCA_012511555.1 Alcaligenaceae bacterium
AGGTGCGATTGGGCTGCATCAATCGCGTTAACTCCAATAGTCTGCATTTGTTCTCTCCTGACATAAACAAAACATCAGTGTTGCCTATGTCAGATAGAATAAATACATGTGTTCATCGGACACTTACCCACCAAGCGCCTAAATCGCGATTAGAACGTCAACTCAAAAAACAAGGCTGTTTGAAATCAACTTCAAACAGCCTTTTAACTATCTAGCCAACTAAATTACCAACTATGCATAACGCTACGACTAGAGCGATAAGTTGAAGTCGTACCATCAGCGTGTGGTACACGCGTTTTAGTACAGGAAAGACCATAACCGGCATAAACCGTACCGTAAATCTGCACATTAGAATTACCACGCAAAGACGTTGGTTGTGAGCTTTGCTCCGGCTCATCAACCGAATAAGGCAAGTTACTGACCGGACGACGCGTCTGCGATGATGAACCACAGGCGGTCAACACCGGCACGACGACAGCAGCCACAACAAAAAATTTAGTTAACGATTTACGCATCACTTTATAACTCCTTTAATAGCTTTTAGAAACAATGACAGCTATAAAGTTCCTAAACGATGTCGAGTTTTGCAATACCCAAGGCCAAGGTCTTTTCTCCATGCTCAGAGAAAAAGATACGTGCCGTGGCCTCCGCGCCCTGTCCCTGCAGCTGCATAACCACACCCTGACCAAAACGAGCATGGCGCACCGTTTGACCGATTTTAAATAACTTATCGCCAACCTGCACCCCGGAACTCATCGGTGCTTTAGCTGCGCTGGCACGCCCTGCGCCGACGGTACCACTCGGAAAGCCACCGCCGGAACCGGTACCACTGGAACGACCGGTCACCGAACCACCACTCCAACTACTTGGTCCACGAGGAGCCGAGTAATAACTCACCTCCTTTGGCGACAACCATTTTTGTGCGTCCTCAGGCATCTCATCCAGGAAACTTGAGCGCACGGCATAACGTGATTGACCATAGAGCATTCGGCTTCGAGCCATAGTGATATAGAGACGCTCACGGGCACGAGTAATCGCCACATACATCAAACGGCGCTCTTCCTCCAGGCCACCCTCTTCTAAGAGACTGTTTTCGTGAGGGAATAAACCCTCCTCAAGCCCGGTCAAGAAGACGGCATTGAATTCCAAGCCCTTTGCGGCATGGATAGTCATCAGTTGAATCGCTTCCTCGCCACGATCGGCCTGGTTATCACCAGACTCCAGCGAGGCATGAGACAAGAACTCCGCTAAGGCACTACTTTCCTCAACCGCAAACTCTACATCAGCGACCACCTGCTTGACCATTTCAAGGGCTTTTTTACCCTCGAAGTTTTCTTCAAAGACAAAAACCTGAGCCGCATTAACCAGCTCTTCCAAGTTATCGAGACGATCCTCGCCTTCGCGTTCATTTTCATAGTGCAGCTGCAATCCCGAATGCTCAATCACATGCTGAATTAACTCCGGCAAGGTCACTTCCTCTGCCACTGTACGCATACTGTGAATTAAAGCGATAAAGTTATTCAGGTTATTGCCGCCGCGACCAGTGACCGCACCGACGGCATTGGCCAAACTACAACCGATCTCGCGCGCATGATCACTGAGATTTTCAACTGTACGTGCGCCAATGCCGCGCGCAGGAAAATTAACCACACGCAAAAAAGACGTATCATCATCGAGACTCGCGATTAAACGCAAATAAGCCATCACATGCTTAATTTCCTGGCGCTCATAGAAACGGGTGCCGCCGTAAACGCGATAAGGAATTCGCGCATTGAACATGGCGTGTTCCAACGCCCGGGACTGCGCATTACTGCGGTATAAAATGGCGATATCCTGAGCCGCCATACCCTCACGGATTAAAGAACGAATCTCATCAGTGACCCAACGCGCTTCTTCTTGCTCATTTTCCAGCTCCATAATGCGCACCGGCTCACCCTCACCCCGCTCAGTCCAAAGGGCCTTGCCGAGGCGATTAGGGTTATGCTTGATGAGGGCATTGGCACTATTAAGAATATGACCGTAGGAACGGTAATTTTGCTCAAGACGAATAATATTGCCCTTGGCATAGTCGCGCTCAAAGGACATCATATTGTCGACATTGGCTCCTCTAAAAGCATAAATGGACTGATCATCATCACCCACAGCAAATAAAGAAGCGCCACCGCCCCCCAACAAACATAGCCAACGGTACTGCAGGTCATTAGTATCCTGGAACTCATCAATCAAGATATGCTGAAAACGACGCTGATAATGCTCACGAATCAAGTGATTGCGGCTTAAGAGTTCATAGCAACGCAACAGTAACTCGGTAAAATCAACGACACCCTCGCGCTGACATTGTTCATCGTAAAGCTGATAAAGCTCGATTAACTTCGCACTATGAGGGTCCCAAGCCTGTATCTCGGTGGCTCGTTCACCTTTTTCTTTGTGCGAATTGATAAAGCGCTGCACCTCACGCGGCGGGAATTTCTCCGTGTCTACCGAATGATTTTTAAGTAGACGCTTAATCGCGGACTGCTGGTCACCACTATCTAAAATCTGATATTGCTGTGGCAGACCGGCATCACGATAATGCGTACGCAGCATGCGGTTACATAAACCATGGAAGGTCCCAATCCACATACTGCGCGTGTTTAGTGGAGTGATTGCTGCCAAACGCGAGAGCATCTCCTTGGCTGCCTTGTTAGTAAAGGTCACTGCCATTAGAGAAGCAGGACTTAGGCCCTGCTGAATTAACCAGGCCATGCGGCTGGTCAAGACCTTGGTCTTGCCACTGCCGGCACCAGCCAACACTAAAATGTGCTGCGCATCGGTAGTAACCGCGGCTCGTTGCTCATCGTTTAATTGCTCTAGCATATCCACTTAAAACTTCTTTAAATCACTGTATAAAATAACAGCATACATCATTCAGCTGTACGGCGCTCTAAAACAGCCGCAAAAAAGCCATCTGTCCCATGCACATCCGGTCTTAAACGCAAGTAATCATCTGCCATCTCCAGACCCTTAATACGATCGCCCAATGCATCAATCGCATTAACAAGCGTGAAATCCGGATTTTTGACCAAGAAAACGTCGATTTGTGCTTCATTTTCTTCGGGCAAGATACTACAAGTCGAATAAACCAGGCGTCCACCCGGTGCCACACAACGCGCCGCACTTTGTAAAATACGCTGCTGCAAATCCACAAACTCAGCCACACCCTCCTGGCTCTGACGCCACTTCATATCAGGGTTACGACGTAAGGTGCCTAAACCACTGCATGGCGCATCGACCAAAACTCGCTCCGCCTTGCCCGCTAAGCGCTTAACACGTGGATCATTTTCATTGGCAATCACAACCGGAGTGACATTAGATAAACCACTACGCGCCAAACGCGGCTTAGCACGTACTAAACGAGCATCTGATACATCAAAAGCATAAATACGTCCGCTTGAGCGCATCATTGCGCCTATCAATAAGGTCTTGCCACCGGCACCCGCACAAAAATCAATCACCATCGCACCGCGACGAGGACTGACTAAAGCACAAAGAATCTGACTACCCTCATCTTGCACCTCAAGACTACCGTCTTTGAATAAAGGCCAATGATGTACCGCCAGTTTTTTAGACAAACGAATACCCCAAGGTGAGTACGGCGTAGCCTCCGGATTACCTGGACTATAAGGTCTATCAGACATCATTTTAAGCATAGCCGTGCGGTCAGTCTTCAGAGGATTGACGCGTAAATCCAGAGGCGCCTTAGTATTTAAGGCTGCAACTAAATTATCGGCATCACTAAAATCGCGTAGTTTGTCAGCCAACCAATCCGGTAAGCTATGACGCACCTCCCAAGGCATGGTCGCTAAATCCAAACTACCAATGCGCTCCAGCCACTCCTGCTCGAAGGGGCTTAAAACATCCTTGAGGTACTCCTCACCATTGGTCGCCAGCAAACCCAATAAAGCGAGACGTCTAAACTCACTGCCCTCACCACTCT
The DNA here is from genome assembly GCA_012511555.1 of Alcaligenaceae bacterium. Classification (GTDB taxonomy): domain Bacteria; phylum Pseudomonadota; class Gammaproteobacteria; order Burkholderiales; family Burkholderiaceae_B; genus Oligella. The sequence goes on from JAAZFX010000099.1 coordinate 3,977, forward strand.
GGGCAAAATGTCGGTAGCGACGAAGGTGGCGCAAAATATCAAATACAGTCTCCGAGATTTCATTGCGGTCACGCGAACCCAGGGCACGGTTCTCTCTAAACCAGTGTGACAAGACGGCATCGGCCGGGTGCTTAAACTTAAGCACCTCAGGCAAGACTCGCTGCAACTGTTGTAAACGTGCATTGGCAAAGTCCGCCGGACTACGCTCAGCACTACTATGAGTCTGCTTGGCAGCTACGCTTTTAACATTGCCACTCTGGACTGGACGCCTACCGCGACTAGCGCCTGGCTTATTTCTTCTATCTACCATCTTAATTACTCATAAAATCTTTTAATATGGGATGAGCAAAAATGCGCTGCACCGGCTTGGTCCACTGTACCTCACCTTGCTCATCCAAATAACAATCACCACTCACCAAATACTGTACTACCGCCGGATAAAGCGTGTGCTCCATACTCAAGACACGCTCAGTCAAACTATCCTCGTCATCACCATGTAATACCGGTACCAAAGACTGTGCAATCGTTGGCCCTGCATCTAGCTCCGGCGTCACAAAATGCACCGTACTACCGTGCGCTGTACAACCCGCCTCTAGAGCACGCTGATGGGTATCAAGCCCTGGGAAAAGTGGTAACAAGGAGGGGTGGATATTGATTAATTTAGCCATATAATGCGTAACAAACACATCGGTGAGAATACGCATAAAACCGGCTAAAATTACCCAATCCGGTTGATAAGCATCAATGCGCTTCATCAGGGCCTGGTCAAAAGCCAAACGCTCGCTGAAATCTCGATGCGCCAATAGCTCAGTCGCAATACCCTGCTCCTCAGCCCACACTAGACCGGCACTATCGGCACGATTGGCAATCACGGCCACCACTTCCATATCGCTGCGCCCCTTTGCCATGTTGACAATGGACTGCATATTGGACCCACGACCGGAAATTAAAATCACAATGCGCTGCGGCTTGGCGTGTGAAGCCTCAGCCGATGGCGTTGAAGTAGTATTTGAGCTCATAAAAACACTAAAAAGTTGTGCGGAAAAACCTTCATTATAGCAAGCTATAGAGGCTGTTCATGGTAAACTTATGCCCGTGAAAAATACCATTATTCCCCGTACATTTGCCCTTGATGCAGCGGATTTTCCCGGCACTGCACTCACAATTGGCAACTTCGATGGCGTCCACTGCGGTCACGCCCACCTCCTTGGTCGTTTAAAAAAGACTGCCGATGAGCGTGGCTTAGTCTGTGGCGTGATGACCTTCACCCCTCACCCGCGTGAATACTTTGCGCGACTGAACCAGCGTCCCGAACTGATTCCCACACGAATCAGCACACTTCGTGACAAGGTCTGTGCTCTGCAACATCATGGTGCAGACTTTATCGCGCTCAGTCATTTTACCGAGACCTTGGCACAGACCTCACCAACTGACTATATTGAAGAAATTCTCATTAAGCAACTTAAAGTACGCTACCTCTTGGTGGGTCAGGATTTCCGCTTCGGTCACCGACGTGAAGGTGATGTGGCGTTACTTCGCAGCTACGGCAGCGAACACGGCTTTGAGGTTGAACACATCGACGATGTCAATGACACTGAGGGCAATCGCTTTTCCAGTACCGAGTTGCGCAATGCCTTATCCTTTGGCGACATTGATTCAGCCAACCGTTATTTAGGTCGTAATTACAGTATCAGCGGTCGTGTACAACATGGTAAAAAGCTCGGGCGCACGCTTGGTTATCCAACGTTAAATGTACGCGTTATGCCCCATTGCGCCATTCGTTCGGGTATCTATGTGGTTAAAGTGCGTGGTTTATCAGACGACCCAACTAGCCCACCTATCGCCGGCATTGCCAGCTTGGGTGTCAGACCGACTGTCGATGAAAACGGCGAAGTACTGTTAGAAGTGCATCTATTAGATACAAAGATTGATGCTTACGGTAAACTAGTATCAGTTGAGTTCCTACACTATGTGCGGGACGAAGAAAAATTCCCAGATTTAGAAACCCTAGTCAGTGCCATGAATAATGATTTGGACACTGCTCGTAAATATTTTGATCAGCATGGACTATAAAAATACTTTAAACCTCCCAGAAACACAGTTCCCCATGCGTGGTAACTTAGCAAAGCGCGAACCCATTTGGGTTAAGGAGTGGCAAGAAAATAAAGTCTACGAAGCTATTCGCACAGCCTCCAAAGGCAGACCTAAATTCATTTTGCATGATGGCCCTCCCTACGCTAACGGCGACATTCATATTGGTCACGCAGTCAATAAAATTCTCAAAGACATTATTTTAAAAAGCCGTAACATGGCTGGCTTTGATGCGCCTTATGTACCAGGCTGGGACTGCCACGGCATGCCGATTGAAATTCAAATCGAGAAGAAATACGGTAAAAACCTGCCGACTAAAGAAGTGATGTCTAAAGCCCGTGCCTACGCCATGGAGCAAATCGACAATCAGCGCGAAGATTTTATTCGCCTAGGCGTACTAGGTCAATGGGATGATCCTTACCTCACGCTAAACTTCCAAAACGAAGCAGACGAGATCCGCGCCCTCGCCAAAATGATCGACAAGGGCTATGTGTTCCGCGGCCTAAAGCCAGTAAATTGGTGTTTTGATTGCGGCTCGGCATTGGCTGAAGCGGAAGTTGAATATCAAGACCGCGTTGACCCGGCAGTTGATGTCGCCTTCCCTTTTGCTGAAAAAGATAAATTAGCAAAGGCCTTTGGCCTGGACTCCGTCGCCGATGGTGCAATCGCTATTTGGACCACGACACCTTGGACCTTAGTCGCTAACCAAGCACTAAACATCCATCCTGAATTAGAGTACGTGCTAGTCAAAGTCAGCCCTGCTCCTGCCAGTGGTGAACTATTACTATTAGCTAAAGACCGCTACGAAGCGTGTTTAGAAGCCTATGGCCTCACAGGCGAAATCATTGCCACTTGCCTGGGTGCAGCACTCGAAGGGATCGGTTTTCATCATCCATTAGCAAAAGTGGATGAGGGTTATAATCGCCTATCAAAGGTCAATCTCGCCGACTACGTGACGGTTGATACTGGTACCGGCATTGTTCACTCTTCACCTGCTTACGGTGTGGAGGACTTTATCACCTGCAAAGAATACGGTTTAAGCGATGATGACATCCTAAACCCCGTGATGGGTAATGGCGTTTACGCCTCAACCCTGCCACTTTTTGGCGGCATGAAAATCTGGGATGCCAATCCCAAGATCACAGAAGCGCTACAGTCCGCTGGCAACTTGCTTAAATTAGAAAAACTAAACCACAGCTACATGCACTGCTGGCGCCATAAGACACCGGTAATTTATCGTGCTACTAGCCAATGGTTTGCTGGCATGGACAAAATGCCCAATGACAGCGATCGCACCTTGCGAGAGGTAGCATTAGAAGGCGTTGAAAATACTAATTTCTACCCTGCCTGGGGTCGTGCCCGCTTACATAGCATGATTGCAAACCGCCCTGACTGGACTCTATCGCGTCAACGTCAATGGGGTGTGCCGATGGCTTTCTTTGTCCACAAAGAGACCGGCGAATTGCACCCTCGCACCGTTGAACTTTTAGAGCAAATCGCCCTCCTCGTTGAAAAAGAAGGTATCGAAGCTTGGCAATCCGTTGAGCCTAGCGATTTCTTAGGTGATGAAGCCGATCAATACGAGAAAAATCGTGACACCTTGGACGTCTGGTTTGACTCAGGCACCACGCACGTTCACGTGATGGGTGGCCAAAACCATGAGTTCAAAGGCTCCCACGCTGATGACCTTCGTTGGCCTGCTGACCTTTATTTAGAGGGTTCTGACCAACACCGTGGGTGGTTCCATTCATCTTTACTAACCTCCTCCATGCTCTACGGTCGTCCACCATACAATGGTCTATTGACTCACGGCTTTGTGGTTGATGGCAATGGTCGCAAGATGAGTAAATCGGTTGGTAACGTTGTAGTACCTCAGAAAGTATCTGATAGTTTAGGCGCCGAGATTATTCGTCTCTGGACTGCTGCGACTGATTACTCAGGTGAGCTATCAATTTCTGATCAAATTCTTAAGCGTGTCGTTGAGAGCTACCGACGTATTCGTAATACCTTGTGCTTCTTGCTCGGTAACTTAAGTGACTTTGATGCCAGCAAAGACCTCGTTGCTACTGAGCAAATGTTTGAAGTCGATCGCTATGCTGTAGCGGCCATTGCCGATATGCAAGAGCATATTAAGGGGCTTTATGAAAAGTATGAGTTCCACCCTGCGGTAGCGCGTCTACAAATTTATTGTTCTGAAGATTTAGGTGCTTTTTACCTGGATATTTTAAAGGATCGCCTCTACACCACAGGCAAAGACAGCCTAGCGCGCCGCTCAGCGCAAACTGCGCTCTACTACATCACCATGACCTTAGTCAAACTCATGGCTCCGATCCTTTCCTTCACATGTGAAGAGGCTTGGACGGAGATGCGTCGCACTTTCTTAAGCAATACGGAGCTCAAAGATGGTCTGACTATCTTTACCGAGCTTTACCAAGAGCTACCACAAACTGATGGTTCTACAGACTTATTAGCTAAATGGAATCGTATCCTGGAAATTCGTGCTCAGCTCAATAAAGAACTAGAGGACGTACGAAGCGCAGGCGACATCGGTTCTGCCTTACAGGCGGAAGTAGATGTTTACGCAGGCGGTCAAGATTATAAATTCTTAAAGAGTTTAAATGACGATTTAAAATTTGTCTTTATCGTATCGCGCGCTACGCTACATGAGGATGCTGCGGCTACAGAAGTACGCTTTGAAATCGCTGCATCAGAACATGATAAATGTGAGCGTTGCTGGCACTACCGCGAAGACGTCAACCAGGATCCTGAGCATCCGGGTATTTGCGGTCGTTGTGTAGACAATCTCTACGGTGATGGCGAGGATCGTCACTATGCCTAATCAGGCAAGCCAACAGACAGAGCAACTGGCTAACAACAAAGCGACCGCACCACTCGGTCGCTGGCTGCTGCTAGCCGCTGCTCTGATTGTCCTCGACCAAATCAGTAAATGGTATTTTGAGCTTAACTTCCAGTTCGCTGAACGCCTAAATATACTGCCCTTTTTTGACTTTATTTTAGTCTATAACACGGGGGCGGCTTTTAGCTTTTTAGCCGATCATGGCGGTTGGCAACGCTGGTTTTTTGTGGCTCTTAGCATCATCGCCAGTATCGTCATCGTCGTTCTACTAAGACGCAACTCAACAAAAACCTTATTTTGTCTGTCATTGAGCTTGATTCTTGCCGGTGCAATAGGTAATCTAATTGATAGATTACTACTTGGTCATGTGATTGATTTTTTGCTATTTTACTGGGGTGATAACTACTTCCCGGCCTTTAACTTAGCTGACTGCTGCATTACCGTGGGTGCTGCGCTATTAATTCTGGATGAAATCATCCGCATCCGCAAAGACAAGCAAAAAGATACCCCTCAATAAGACAACGCTATGGAGATATAAAATGGCACAACTGCTTAGCGCTAAGCGAATCGTGCTTGGCCTTACCGGTGGCATTGCCTGCTACAAAAGTGCTGAACTGACGCGACGCCTGCAA
>JAAZFX010000100.1 GCA_012511555.1 Alcaligenaceae bacterium
AAAGCTGCTAGGCATGTATATCAATCATATTTAATATAACACTGAGCAGCTTCAAAAATTTATGTAAACTCACCGACTGAAATAACGGAGTAGGTCGGTGAGCTACAGATGAATGGTATTACTTTTGTGCAGCAATATCATCCCATTTTTTGTGTGCTCCCTGTTCAAACACGTGAGGTCCAGTAAGCTGCTCCATGTATTTGTTATCCCAAGCGCCATCAACTTTAATTTCCAAAGCAGCACCCAGGTTAATTGCTTCAATCAAGTTGTGGTTTAAGTAGACGTATACACCAGGTTGCTTGAAGGTGTACATAGCGGCACCTGCTGAACCTGCGGCAATAGACCACGTTTCTAAACCAGTCATTGGTGTTTCATGCAAGTTACCTCGCTCCCAAACATATTCACCGTGCCCGCCAATTAAGTGTGGGTAGGTGTAACGGTTAGCCTGAGAGTGAATCAACATGATGGTTTCGCCAACTTTTGATGTTAAAGCGTTGTCACCGGTATAAGCACCCTTACGGTCACCGAAGGTGATATGTGAAGGTACTAAGGTGTTCATCGCTAAGCGGTCTTGAGGGTAAGACTCCCCCGCAGTTGCGAAGCGCATGTACTCGCCATTTTCGTCTTTAGGGATATAGAAGTCCTGTTCACCAATGTAAAAAGCTTTGTCATAAGTTAGCTGATTACCTTCTTTGTCTTGTAAGCCCTCTTTAGGAATAACCATGATCGCGCCGTTCATACCGTGGACAACGTGCCAAGGAATCATGGCGCCACCTGGGGCACAGTGATAAATGTGCACGCCAGGCTTGTCAGCTTTAAAGCGTAAGGTTACTTCTTGACCAGGAGCAACAAAACTTAAGTCACCACCCCCTAAAGCGCCAGTTGCTGCGTGGAAGTCGATGTTATGTACTAGCTCGTTTTTAGAAAGGTTAATTAATTTTAACTCAACGTAGTCGCCCTCATGGACCACAATTAGTGGACCAGGAACTGAGCCATGGAAGGTAAAGGCCCACATAAATACACCAGGCTCAACCTCAATTTCGCGCTCATCAATATACATTTCAATTTCAACGATACGAGGGCCGTCTGGCCGCTCTAAGCTATGCTCCGGAGTAAAGGGGGGGCGAACTAACTCTTGCTTAACACGTGGTAGATTGGCAACGTCTGGTGCTGCGATTACCTCGTAGCCAGGTAGACCGCCTTTGTTTACTGGAGGGGTCATGTCTTGTGCCATGGCAAATGGACTGAGGCTCATAGTACCAGCTAAAGCAATTAATAATAGTTTTTTGTTCATAGTTGTTTCCTCAAGAAAAGGAGTGGTTGTGTGTGCTACTACGTTATTCACCTCTAGCGGAGAGGTATTTAAAGCTTAAAATTAACTGACAATATAATACTTACACAAGTTTTAACAAAGCTCAACCAATTGTAAATATGTATTTAATATACAATTAATTTGTAAAGATGTATTTAATATGTATCTATAGTTAAATCTTACGGGATAACCCTATTTAGATCAAGCTTAATCAAATAAAATAATTGATATAGATCAAGTTGTTGTTTGCTGTACAACAATCCTCTGATACTGCTTTTAGCGCTTGTGTGATGGCCAGTTACTGGCAAGAAAAGGAGAACATTTATCATCCGACTGCTTAGAGTTAAGCAATTGGTATACAATATTGTGATAATTTTTAATGAATTTGAATTTTTAAATTACAAAGGACGCTACTTAAAATGGCGCATAATGATTTTTTATTTACTTCAGAGTCTGTCTCTGAAGGTCACCCGGACAAAGTTGCTGACCAAATCTCAGATGCGATTCTTGATGCTATTTTAGAGCAGGATCCTGCTGCACGTGTAGCGGCAGAAACGCTTTGTAGTACCGGTTTAGTTGTTTTGGCAGGAGAGATTACGACAACTGCCAATGTTGATCATCAAGCCGTTGCACGCGAGACTCTTAAGCGCATAGGCTACGATAATCCTGAGTTCGGTATTGACTATAAAACATGTGCTGTCCTTGTGGCATATGACAGACAATCACCTGATATTGCACAGGGCGTGGACCGTTCTGATGAGGATATCTTAGAGCAAGGTGCCGGTGATCAGGGCCTGATGTTTGGTTATGCGTGTGATGAAACTGCAGATTTATTACCTGCGCCAATCTGGTATGCACATCGTATTATGCAGCGGCAAAGTGAGTTGCGCAAAGACGGCCGCTTACCTTGGTTGCGTCCAGACGCTAAAGCACAAGTTACTTTCCGTTATATTGATGACAAGCCTGCTGAAATTGATACTGTTTTGGTATCTACTCAGCATCATCCGGATATTGAGCAAGCAGAGCTAAAAGAGTTAGTAAAAAGCGAGATTATTCTTCCGAGTATCCCTGCTGAGCTAATTACTGCAAATACCAAGTATATTGTTAACCCGACCGGCAAGTTTGTAATTGGTGGACCTCAGGGTGATGCTGGTCTCACTGGGCGTAAAATCATCGTAGATACTTACGGTGGTGCTTGCCCACATGGCGGTGGTGCATTCTCGGGCAAGGACCCCTCAAAGGTTGACCGTTCGGCTGCATATGCTGCGCGTTATGTTGCTAAAAATATTGTTGCAGCCGGTTTAGCCCGTCAGTGCGAGGTACAAGTCAGCTACGCTATTGGTATTGCTGAGCCTATCAATATTACGGTCTACACCAAGGGTACCGGTGTCTTGCCTGATGATGAGATCGCTAAGTTAGTACGTAAGCACTTTGATCTAAGACCACGTGGTATTGTAGAAATGCTGGATTTACTAAGACCAATTTATAGTAAAACAGCTGCTTATGGCCACTTTGGTCGCAATGAGCCTGAGTTTACTTGGGAAGCATTAGACAAAGTACCTGCTCTACAAGCGGAGCTTTAGTGTTAAATAGTAGATGGCTTTTTCCATAAAAAGCCATCTATGCTATACTTATCAGCACCTTACATAGACGAGGGGCGTTGCGACAGATTTCACTATCTGCCAGGCTCGTTTAATGTTCAGAATTTATGCAATCTATGCAAAACGGCGCTCACCATATCTCTAGATCTAGAGTTGGTGGGCTTTTTTGTGTCTACTAACTCCAAAAGTTTATATTAATTTTTAAAAATACTTAGGAGTATTCAAATGGCAGATAATCTTAATACAGATATCAGAACCCAGGATTACGTGATTAAAGATATCAGCTTGGCTGATTGGGGGCGCCGCGAATTATCGATTGCCGAAACTGAGATGCCTGGTCTTATGGCTACGCGCGAAGAGTACGCAGCAAGCCAACCTTTAAAGGGTGCGCGTATTGCCGGTAGTTTGCACATGACGATTCAGACTGGCGTGTTAATTGAAACGCTAGTTGCCCTAGGTGCTGAGGTTCGTTGGGCTTCTTGCAATATCTTCTCAACTCAAGACCATGCAGCTGCTGCTATTGCCGCTCGTAATATTCCTGTTTTCGCTGTTAAGGGTGAGACCTTGGACGAGTATTGGGAATACTGCCACGAGATTTTCAACTGGCCTGGCGCTGCTGATCAGCAAGCGAATATGATTCTTGATGATGGTGGAGACGCTACTATTTTGCTTCATCTAGGTTCCAAAGCAGAAAAGGATCCTTCTGTATTGGACAAGCCATCCAGTGAAGAAGAAAAAGCCTTATTTGCTTCAATTAAAAAGAAATTAGCTGAAGACAGTACATGGTACTCCGTACGTTTGGCGCAAATTAAAGGTGTTACCGAAGAAACCACCACGGGTGTTAATCGTCTTTACCAAATGGCTAAAAGAGGTGAGTTACAGTTCCCAGCCATTAACGTAAATGACTCTGTAACCAAGTCAAAGTTCGATAACTTATATGGTTGCCGTGAGTCTTTAGTAGACGGTATTAAGCGCGCAACAGACGTCATGATCGCCGGTAAAATCGCTGTAGTTATTGGTTTTGGTGATGTGGGTAAGGGTTGCGCTCAGGCCCTTCAAGCTTTACGCGCTCAGGTTTGGGTAACTGAAATTGACCCGATTTGTGCCCTACAAGCTTCGATGGAAGGCTACAAAGTCGTGACGATGGAAGAAGCTGCTTCGCAAGCCGATATCTTTGTTACAGCAACAGGCAATTATCATGTGATTACGCGTGAGCACATGGATCAAATGAAAAACGAAGCCATCGTATGCAATATCGGGCACTTTGACAATGAAATTGACGTTGCCAGCTTAGAGTCACTGGAGTGGGAAGAAATTAAACCACAGGTTGATCATGTGATTTTCCCTGATGGTAAGCGTATTATCTTGCTCGCTCAAGGTCGCTTAGTAAACTTGGGTTGTGCTACAGGTCACCCATCATTTGTGATGTCAGCTTCATTTACCAATCAGACGATTGCGCAAATTGAGTTGTTCTGCCACGGTGATAAATATGAAAACGGTCAAGTCTATGTGTTACCTAAGCACCTGGATGAGAAGGTTGCGCGTCTACACTTACAAAAACTAGGTGTAAATCTGACCACACTTAGCGATGATCAGGCTAAGTACATCGGTGTGGAAGTTGACGGTCCATATAAACCAAATCATTACCGTTACTAATCGTTTAGGAAAATACTGCCGAGACCGTTCATACTATTGAGTAAAT
>JAAZFX010000101.1 GCA_012511555.1 Alcaligenaceae bacterium
CTCGTTTGCCCTCTTCTGCATACCACTCTAGATAAGAAGCACCATAAGCAATTTCTCCCCTAGCCTCAGCCAAAGGTTTACCCTGTTCCAAGGTCATAATCAAGGCAAGATCGTCTTGATTTTCCATCACTAACTCAAACCAATTGCGCATAATGACTGCACGTTCTTTGGCACTTTTAGCGCGCCATAACTTCTGCGCTTTCTCCGCTGCTTCAATCGCTCGATGAGTTTCTGCTGCGCCCATATTAGGTATAGTACCAAGCACCTCACCATTAGCTGGATTAGTTACATTAAGTGTCTCTCCACTATCTGCATCAAGCCATTGCCCATTAATATATGCTTGCTGCTTAAATAAATCCTGACGTGACAAATCTTTCATGATTCCTCCTATTTTTATTTATAAATGTAGTTATAATTCTACTGCACCAGTTTGCTTAACAAAATAAAGCGCTTTAACTCGCTTAGATTTAAAAAAGTACAACAAAGCAATCAAACTAACCAACAAGTACAGAGCAGTTTCCGGTTCTGATGAAAATACTGCAAACAGCGTCAAAACGACTTTGCTTGCTTCAAAAGCACGCACCATATAAATAGTCATTGGCGACTTAACGGCCGTTAGACGATAGACTAGAAAAAAATTTAGAAAAGCCGTAATAAAAAATAGTACGACGATTAGACCCAAACCGTCTGGCGCGCCGCTTAGATTCTTTAAGCCAATTAGGGCGAACATAAAAAGCCCAACCCCGGCAACAATTGATATCACACAATATAAACCCAAGAAAAAACCTAAACTGGGCGCTTGCTGATCCATGGAACCTCCAAAAAAACCAAGTAGCTCAACTGCAATGAATTTTAAACGGTTTATCTACTATCTATATAGCAAAACACTTAGTTTAGTCTATTAACCCTTAAGAGCTTCCAGCATAGTTGTAAAACATGGATCATGTGGATCTTTATATAAATCCCTCCTAATTTCTGCCGGATCTTGGTAACGTTTTTCTGGATTAGGGTGCATAGCCTTGGCAATAATATATTGGGTGGATTCATATAGGTCTTCGTAAAACTCTACCCCCACGCCTTTTTTCTGAATAAGTGCGTTAACAAAAGGAATATCCGTATCAAGACCTTTAGAAAAAGGTGGATGGCTATGCAATAAATAATAGTAAATAGCACCTGCCGCGTATAAATCATTGCTGGGATGTAGTTCACCGCTAAAGGCCTCTGCAGCTATAAAAAAAAGTTCATCCGGGGAGTAGTGAATATTTTTACCGCTACTAAAACTATAGTTAGCCAAGACCGGAGCTAGGGTGTTGCTGGCCAGATTTAATATAATATATTTTGGTAGTAAACGATTGTGTTGGACATGTGGATGCAAACGCCGCAAATAAATTAGACCATTAATAATCCCTAAAAAAATGCTTCTTGCGCCAATAAAGGATAATGGATCATCTCTTTGGACCCTCTCCAACAAGCTCTCCCCATTAACAAAATCCAGAATCGCGTAGCGATAACTCTGACCATTGATATGAATCTCACCCAGGCGATCGAGCTTAACGACATTAGGGTTATTTAAACGCGCTAGTACGGCTAGCTCATCTGAAGCGTCTTGTAAAAAGAGTTTTAGAACTTTTGCCTCAAAATCTCCACTTCTGACCCTATAGGTTTGAGCGTAATCATTAATCGCAAAAAATGACTTTACCTTATACTCACCATCAATGATTTCATCTTCTTTGAAGAAATAATTAGTCGCTGACATAAGCTTCCCCTTATTGGCGTTGTTAGGCTACAAACTTCACTTTAACAGAGACTTAAGCCTTACTCTTTACAATATGATGATATTAGTAGTTGCCTTAGGTTTTAAGAAGATTCTACAAATTAATTTACAACAGAGAAAGACTACTGTAAGAATGCTATTGCTACAATAGGCAGTTAATTACGTACCAACAGGCCAAAAAACATGTCAAAACCATCTCGTTTTACTTTCTTTGTTGTCATTAAAAAAATCAAAAAAATTATTCAAGATATTAAGCAGTTTTTCTCGCACGGTCCAAAAAAACAAGCGCCTGATACAGTGACTGCGACAGCGGAAGATATAATTCTCGGCAATTGGAAAAAACACATTTTTATTGCGCCGGCTTTTAATGACGAACAATTAGTAGCGAAGCTTGATTACTACATTTATACACCCGCAAGTACTCCCGAACGTCCTTGCACTAAAAACATGCCGTTAGTCGTCATGCTGCATGGTTGTACCCAAAACGCTAATGCCTTTGCCGAAGGAACTCGGATGAATCTCCTGGCTCAACAAGAGGGTTTTGTCACGCTTTATCCACAACAGAGTGTTTCACACAATATTGGCAAATGCTGGCGTTGGTATGATTTAGATGCTTCCCAGGGATTGGCTGAAGCGCATACTATTATGAAGATCATCCAGAGCACAATCAGTATGCATGAGCTCGATCCGCATAAAGTCTTTATCGCAGGGATGTCAGCCGGCGCTGGAATGGCCTCTATTATTGCTGCAACTTATCCAAAACAAATTCAGGCTATCGCCCTGCATAGCGGACCGGCCTTAGCCATTGCTCATGATATGAAAAGTGGTGTCAATTTACTAAAAAACGGTTTTGATGATAGTGAGCAAAAATCCATTACTAACTTAGACCCTTTTGCTCAGAAAAAATCTCATGAAACACCGACGATGATTATCTATGGACAAGAAGATGATGTCGTGCATTTTAATAACTTTGAGGCTTTAAACAAGCAATTTTTATATTTAAACAATTTAGAGTTAAGCAGCAAAGGCTCTATAACAAAACACCTAGGCGGCACAGAAAAAGAATACACACAAACTGAGTACAAAGACAGGCACAAAACCATCGTTGAAGTACTTAAAATTAAACATCTTGGCCATGCCTGGTCAGGTGGTGATAAACGATACCCTTTCAACTCAAACAAAGGACCACAAGCCAGTCGTGTGATTTGGGACTTTTTTAAAAAAACTGATAGCAATTAAAATCTATTGTTTGAGTGCGGCAAGGTAGGCTTTTTGCTCTTTAGTTATCCTGAAACTCTCGCGCGCTTTTTGTATGGTTTTATTGTGTACCCATGGCGCAAGACGTTGCTCCTGCAAATAAGGAATAGTAGACTCCCACTGCTTTGCCAGAGCTGTCGCAAAGAACCATGCAATCGCCATATTGACATAGTATTGCTCTGTTCTTATTATTGCAGGAATATCCAAATACTCGGTTTTAAAGTCATCATCCAGGTAATGACTCATCAGCATCACAATAGCAAATCGACAAGTATAGATATGCTCTGAGGCCGCGTAATGATGAATATTATGGAGCAATAACTGGCGATTTATCTTAAAAGTTTTAGGCGACAAAATATCACATACAGCCCAATTATCAATATAGGGCAAAAAACCATTTACAGCTTCCAGGCACTCTTCGTAGCCCTTTATCTGAGAGATCAGAATAGCATGTAGCATATTTTCATCATAATATTGATGAGGAAGGCTTTGTAAGAACAGCTCTAACTCACTCTCGCTTGCATATTGCTTAGCCAATTGACGCAAGATCGGCACCCTCACCCCGATAAAAGTGTTTTTGTCCAAGGTCGGGATTAAATTGCTTTGGAACCTGGCATAGCCTGTGTCTGCCAACTCAAAAAGTCGCCGTTGTATCGTTAACAAGATTAACTCCTCAAATAACTTAAGATGTTGAATAAAGATAAGCTGCGGTAATAATGAGGTAGCGCCCTGCTTTAGCCAATGTCACTAATATCAAAAATCGGTAAAAATTCTCTTTTAAAACACCGGCAACCAAGGTGATTGGATCGCCAATGACTGGCAACCAGGAGAACAGCAAAATCCATGAACCATAACGTTGATAATGCCCTTGCGCTTGCTCCAAACGCTTAGCAGAAACCGGAAACCATGAACGATCTTTGTAGTGTTGTAACTGCGTACCTAGCCACCAGTTTAGCGTCGAACCCAGGACATTACCCAAAGTTGCAAACAACAGCAATAAAAAGACTGACTGCTGTGATAGATGCAACATCCCCAACAGTACCGCCTCTGATTGCGCAGGCAATAGAGTCGCTGCAAGAAAGGCAGTAGAGAACAAGATTAAGTAATTGAGCACGAAAGTATTAGTATGTAATAATGTTTTGTAGCGGTATAAACAAGATTTTTCTCTTGTATAACAATACGTTGCATAAATACAAATCGTCCTGTAAATTGATACTTTATGAGCTACAAATACAACTTGTATTACTACTCTACACTCATCAACTTAAAGTAAAACAACCTTGTCAGGAAAACTATGCAAACGATTGGACTTATTGGTGGCATGAGCTGGGAATCAACCATACCGTATTATAAAAAGATAAATGAAACCATAAAGCACTACTTAGGTGGTTTGCACTCAGCTAAAATTATTCTTTACAGTGTTAACTTTCAAGAAATAGAACAACTTCAGCGCGATGATAAATGGGAAGAAGCCGGACAGATTTTGCTTTCCGGTGCTCTTGCTTTAGAACGTGCCGGTGCCGATTTTCTAGTTTTGTGCACAAATACTATGCACAAAGTAGCACCTGTTATTGAGTCATCAATTTCAACATCCTTATTGCATATTGTGGATCCAACTGCCTCCGCAATTAAATCGGCCGGTTACAAACAAGTTGCCCTACTCGGCACCCGATTTACCATGGAGCAGGATTTTTACAAAAAAAGATTGCTGCACGAACATGGTATCAATGTACTGATCCCTTCTCCAGAAGAACGGGAACTGGTCCATCATATTATATATAATGAACTATGCCTTGGAATTCTTAACGAAAACTCACGTCGACTATATCTTAATATCATTGAAAATATGGCTAAACAAGGAGCGGAAGCAATTATCTTGGGTTGTACTGAAATTTCCATGCTGATTAGGCCGGAGCATACAAATGTTTCTTTATTCGATACTACGGAGATTCATGCTGTTGCTGCTGCTAAACAGGCCTTAGCATTTCAGTAACAAATATAAAAAAAGCCCAATAAGCCACAAAAACACTCCAATTTGTTTAACTTATTTCAATTGACTTCAATAAAACACTGCCTAGTCAGCATATAAAACCCTTTAAATACAATGCTCTGCACAGATTAATCCCATCCAAGTTGTTTATGTTTTACTTACAAATCTAACATGCCTAACTTATTGAAAGACACTATGATTGTTTCACGCAAATCATATTATGGAGGCGGCATATGAGAGCTATTATTTTAATTGCGAGTCTTTCCCTTTTAGTGCTGACAGGCTGTGTGCACACGCATCATGGCCACTGGAGCTATGATGACCGACCTAGGTACTCAAAAACATACAGTAATAACAAGCACTATAAGCAACAAAAACATCCTGGTGTTAAGCACCATCACACTAAACAACGCCCACCAGCGCAGGCAAAAAAACGTCCGGTTGTAAACTCAAAAAAGCATTCTTCGATAAACCCTAAACACCGCCATGTGGCAGACACGAGAAGGCATCACCATCGGCATCGTTAGGTGAAATGAGTTTATCCTTTATTTATAATTACTTTTCTCAATAAGGCCTGGTGTTATTAGTTAATACTTGGCCTTTTTTCTGAGCCTATGATGACTCAATATTTCCTAGGGTTTAACCGTCTGGATCTCACTATTTAATTGATCTATATTAGATACATCTTCTACCAAGCTTTTTAAGCGCTACCCTAAACTCAATAGGAGAATTTAAAATGTCTGAACAGTGGCTTACTTCCCTTATCACCGAAACTCCACAGGAAGGTTTTGAGCTGGCTATTACGCTAAGTCGTCGTGGTGTTAAATCGACCCAACCAGATCCTGAGGTATTGCATAGATTGCGTGCAGAATATGCCAATGATGCCGATGGTCTTACCGCGGCCTCTCAGGTAATCGCTATCAACTTCCAAACTGTAGCTGCGGCTAATAATTACTGGAGAAAATAATGACTATCTTTGATTTATCTACTTCCTGTATGTAGCTGAGCCCAATAGAAAAGGCAGTTCTATACTTTATTAGAACTGCCTTTTTACTGATGAGGAGCTGCAAACTACTCCTCAACAAAAACACCTTCATAACCTGTAGTGGCGACCGCTTCAAGCAAACTATCTTTAGTCACCTTTTCATTTGCTTCTACTCGTGCCATATTATCTTTAAGGCTTGCTTTGACCGTATTAACACCATCCACCTTGAGTAACGCCTTTCTAACCATGGCTGTACAAAGCGGGCAATGCATACCCTCAACGTGAATCACATAACTTTGATTTGCACCATTGATACTAAGTGCGGCTAAAACAGCCATTAACAAATTACTCATAAAGATAAAAGACTCCTATCATTTCCGGGTATAACAAGAGCAACATCAACGCTAAAAAGGCAAGTGATACCAACCACCAACTACGCCCTTTTAAACCCTGCCTCAAGCCACAGCTTTTTCTATAGAATTTTGCCCAGACAAAAACAGCAAAACATACAAAAGCTAATAGGCTTAGCAGTAATCGATATTTTTCTAAAGGCGCCACAATTGCCAACAAACCAAAAGAAGAACCAAACAGCAAAAACAGTAGCGCAGGTAGACAGCACAATGTAGCTGCCACTGCACTACCAAACGCCCCAAACAACCAAAATCTTGATAATTTACTTGGAGTCTTTTGCTCATTATTATTTAGCACAATAATGTCGCTACCCTTATTAGATTTCTACTGATTTATACTCATACGAAAACTCTTTTGGAGCGTAGTAATCTTGTACATTATCATCAACTTCAGCATAGGGATAACCGAAGTTATTGAGTGGATGCTCATAAGGTCTTGGCTTTAAGGCAAAGTCACGCCCCCAGTTATAACCGATCCAGCACATTTCCCAGTTACCAAATAGGTATTCGCGAAGCTGGATAATTTTACTGTCATCATTAGTGAGCTTTTCTGCTAAGCGAACCTTAGTGACATCACCCGGATCGCATGGAATCCAGCCATAGCCCTTAATGTAGAACTCTGCACGACAATGCTGTGAACCAGTAATTGTTGCGACACCATCCTTACCACTACCCATGGCAGAACTAAATCGACTCTCACCTACACGAATACCAAATACCTCACGGCTAGGAATACCTACGCTACGGCAAAGTGCCACAAAGACCGAACTGATGTCGGTGCATTTACCGTAAAGCTCGCCTGACTCAAGTAAGGCTTTTGCATCTCCAACGCCACAACCAATAATGCTCTCATCACGGGTCATATTATTGGCAACCCACGTATAAATCGCTTTGGCACGTTCTAAATCACCATTAATTCCTTTAGTGATTTCCTCGGCTTTTTCTTTAACTACACCATCGATTTGAATATGACGTGTAGGCTCTAAATATTCCTTAATCTCTGGTGTTAACTCTTCATTTTCGTTGAAATTAACCTTTGAAAAATCTGTATGGCGCTCTTGTGTACTAATAGTAAAAGCTGTGCTGATTGACGCTGACTTTTCGTTAAAGGTTGCGTAAAGCGTTGGAATATCAAAATCACTTTGATACAACTCGTCGTAATTTCCTGTATTGCTAATGAGCGTTTTAAGTTGTTGATAATCGCTATTTAAAGGCAGTGGTACCCATAGACGAGTAAGCTTACCGGCTTCTTGGATATTGTGAGTTAGGGTGACTTCGAAGGTACGCTCTTTTTCATTAACTTTACTGGGGTTTTGTTTGTCATTATTACCTGTCGCTGCAAAGCCTAAACTAGGCAATAAGAGCGCGCTACCAGCGGCGCCGACTTTGAAAAAGTCACGTCTTTTAAAATTGGATGTCATGATGATAGAACCTTGTGTAAATTAACCAGTACCTGGTATAAATTGGCTAGGTTTTTTAGAAATCCCATAGCCCACATACTACATATCTCTTTAGAATAAGAGAAGAACGAGGTAAGTCCATCTTATCAGATATTGATTTTGCATTTTACTGTTTTTGGGCTAATTTTAATATCTGACGCATTAAATAATCCAGCAACCAACCAATCACGCTAATGACTACTATCCCTGCAGTTAGTTCACTATATGCAAGCCGATCTTTGGCATCAACAATGAAATAACCTAAGCCATTATCGACGCCTAACATCTCGGCCGGTACTAAGACAACCCACAGCACCGCCAAAGTCAAACGTAAACCAGTCAACGAAAAAACCAGCATCGACGGGAAAACAATGGTCCTCAGTATTTCCCAAGGCGTGGCTGCCAATGATTTACTAAGCTCGATGAAGGAAGGCGCAACTTGCTTGACACCAATACTAGTATTAAGTAGTGTAGGCCAAACACCACCTATCGCCAATAAAAACAAAATAGGTGCATTACCAATCCCAAAAATCAGTACAGCGATGGGCATCCAGGCTAACGGAGAAACCATCCTGACAAGTTGAAAGGTCATCACACTCATCAATTCAAAGTTTTTCGATAAACCAAGTAATAAACCAACTGGCACGCCAACAACAAGTGCAAAAATCAATCCAAAAAACACTCGCAACACACTCGCAACAATATGCGAAAAAATCTCACCACTTTGTATTAATTCTAATAATTTGAACGCTGTAGGAATAGGAGCCAATGCTGCAGTCGCAGGCTCAGTTGTTTGCAACCAAAGCGCTGTAAATTGCCAAATAGTAAGTAAGACAAAAACACCAATGAAAGGAAAATAATAAGGTCGTAATTTCTTTAGCATACTAAACCATGCTAAGTGATTCATTGATGTGTGAGCGCTTTAATTCCATTGTTTCTTCTGGTGCTGCAGGCTCACAGGCTTTTTGCAAAGCAAGGAAAATAGCATGGCGTAATTCTTTTTGCTTATTGATATCTGCTCTTAAGGGCTCACCCAGATGCCAATCAGCCATAATACCGGCAGGATGACCACCCAATAAAACAATTCGATCACCGACAGCAATCGCCTCATCAATGTTATGAGTTACCATCAGCGCTGCCGCTTGATGATGTTTGATGGTGCGACGTAAAAGCTTCTGCATATCTTGGCGAGTGTTGAGATCCAGCGAGCCTAATGGCTCATCCAATAACAACAGTTCCGGCTCACGAGCCAAAGCACGCGCCAATGCAGCACGTTGCGCCATACCGCCAGAAAGAGCTGAAGGATATTTTTTAGCGACATGACTTAAACCCACTTCAAGCAGCGCTTTATTTACACGCTCAGTAATTTCTACTTTTGAAATATGTGGCTGATGCTTAAAATCTAAACCATAAGCCACATTATGCTCTACGTTCAACCAAGGCAATAAGGCTGCTTGTTGAAATACAAATGCGGCCTTAGGGTGAGGTTTATTTAATTTTTCACCAAAAATTTTAATCTGTCCTCTTTGCTTTGCTTCTAAACCGGCTAAGACCTTTAAGAATGAAGACTTGCCTACTCCACTCGGACCAATCAAAATAACAATCTCATTTTTTTGAATTGATAAATCAAGATTTGCTAATAGCGCCTTGCCACCAAAACTCAAACCTACGCCACGCGCCTGTAAGACCTCTGGACATTGAACTTCTGTCATTATCCTATTACTTCCTTAACTACTTTGAACATAATTTACTTTGTTATAAACATGTTTGATATGTGCAAATTATCTCAAAGAAAGAATTAACCATCAATAAAAACACTGTGATTGTTATTGGAATAAAAAAAGCTGAAGTGGAGTTACATGGCAAGAATTTTAATGCTTTCGCGCTAATTTTAAAATACTACGCGCTACGTAATCTAAAGCCCAACCTAGCAAACTAATCACCACAATCGCTGCCATCAATTCACTATAAGCCAATCGATCTCGAGTATCTAAAATAAAATAACCCAGACCGTCATTAACACCTAGCATTTCCGCAGGTACTAAAACAATCCAAAGCACCCCTACCGCTAAACGCACACCCGTTAAAATAGATACGAGAATTGCCGGTAAAATAATGTTCTTCAGCATTTCCCAGCGTGTCGCTGCCAAAGAATTGCCTAATTCAATAAAAGCCGGTGCGATCTGCTTAACCCCCACACTCGTATTCAGCATCACAGGCCAAACAGCGGCCACAGACAACAAGAAGAAAACCGGTGCATTGCCTACACCAAAAACCATCACAGCAATTGGCATCCAAGCCAAAGGAGAGACCATTCGGATCAGTTGAAAGCTGAAACCGCTAAACATCTCAAAACGTTTTGAAAGTCCTACCCAAAGTCCTAACGGAACACCGACAAATAAAGCAAAAGCCAAACCAACTCCAACACGTAATAGGCTTGAAGCGATATGTGGAAAAATCTCACCACTACTAACTAAATCCCACAAACTATAGGCTGCAGGCAGTGGAGCCAAGCTAGAGGCAATAGGCACAGAGCTTTGAAGCAACATGATTGAAATTTGCCAGAAAGCAATCAGTACCACAACACCAATAGCTGAAAAATAGAAAGGTTGTAATTTTTTCTGCATATTAAACAGCAATTTGCTCCTCTCGCTTAAAGTCAGCGGGAATACTGAAGCGAGCTTGTAAATCTGGGGACTCTAAGGCTTTACGAACAAAACTACTATCAACTAAATCATGACCAGCTTTTAAAGGATCTAATTTATCCAAGAACTCATGCTCACCGGCAATATAGGTTGATTGCAGCATTTTGATTAGTTCAACATAGTAAGACTCGTATGGGTAAGGTTGAAAATCAATACGTTGTTGACGCCACTCAGGGTGCTGAATTGCCCCACTTGCAATGTACTCCTGCTCATCTTCTACTGCCGGAGCCAACACCTTAAGAAGCGCTGCTTCTTCATGTGGGGTATAACGATTTTTATTGCGACGTGACATTAATGCCGCAGTTTCTTCTCGATGGTCTAAAGTCCATGCTTGAGCTCTAACTAAAGCATTGACCGTATTTTGAACCCATTCCGGTCGCCGTAATATATCCTCATCTCGCATTAAGGTTACACAGCATGCATGCTCACGCCAAACATCACCACTAAAGCGTAAAATACGTCCCACGCCATTTAACTCTGCTGCCGCATTAAACGGCTCTGCCACGGTGAAACCTGAAATGTTTTTAGCGGCTAAAGCGGCCACCATGTCTGCCGGCGCCATCACAACTAATTTCACTTCATCAGGTCCTGGTGTAGACTCGGTAACTTTTAAGCCATGCTCACGTAATACATATTGCAGTAACACGTTATGAATTGAGTACCAAAAAGGAATAGCCACAGTATGACCACCCAAATCTTCAGGCTTTTCTATTTCAGGTGCAACCGTTATGGCTGAACCAGACAAGTGATTCCACATCACGTTTTTGACCGGTGCCCCACCGCCAAAACGAGCCCACACTGTCATCGGTGACAATAAGTGAATAATATTGACTTGTCCGGCTAAAAAAGCTTCGACCAATTGAGCCCAACTACGGAACATCACGGGTTTTTCAGCATTTACTCCTGCTTCTTCAAAGAAACCGTTGGCATGAGCCACTAATAACGGTGTTGCATCCGTAATAGGTAGGTAACCAATACGGAGTGGTGCATTTGGATCAGCGTTAGCAAGTGCTGCTTTTTGTAATAAAGGCATAGTGCCTGCTGCTGTAAATAAAGAGCATAATTTTAAAAATTCGCGACGAGAAGACATAAGAGCCCCTTCCTTTAAAATTTAAAGGTTAAAAAGTAGTATTTTTTAATTAGATAATAGCTAAATTATTTTAAGCAGCAAAGACTAAATCTTCACTTAATTCCTGTTTATCCTCAGAGGATTTGATTGGCAGGGTTGGCAC
>JAAZFX010000013.1 GCA_012511555.1 Alcaligenaceae bacterium
GCCGTAAGCAGCCTTATGCCGCTTATGATGAGTTGGACTTTGATATTCCAGTCGGAGTCAATGGCGATAGCTATGACCGTTACTTGTGCCGTATCGCTGAGTTACGTGAGAGTACCAAGATCATTAAGCAGTGTGTACAGTGGTTGCGTGCTAACCCGGGTCCGGTCATTGTCGAAGACAATAAAATCGCACCACCCAAGCGTGTTGATATGAAGACCGGTATGGAGGAGTTAATCCACCACTTCAAGCTATTCTCTGAGGGTTACCCTGTGCCTGAGGGCGAGGCGTACGCTGGCGTTGAGCATCCTAAGGGTGAGTTTGGTATCTATATGATTTCCGATGGCGCTAATAAGCCATATCGTATGAAGATCCGTGCACCGGGCTTTGTTCACTTACAGGGCTTAGATGAGATGTCACGCGGTCATATGCTGGCGGATGCGGTAACCATTATTGGTACGCAGGATATTGTATTTGGTGAGATTGACCGCTAGGAAGCCAGGCTTCAGAGCATCAATGAATTACAGGAATTAAAAATGTTACTTTCTGAACAGGCTTATAAAAAGATTGACAAGGAGTTGGCTAAGTATCCTGCCAATCAACGTCAGTCAGCAGTAATGGCTGCTTTGCGTATTGCCCAAGTGGAAAAAGGCTGGGTGTCGGAAGAGGTTATTGCCGATATCGCCGAGTACATCGGTATGCCGGCAATCGCGGTACAAGAGGTCGCCACCTTTTACGATATGTATGAATTAAAGCCGGTAGGTAAGTACAAGCTGACAGTCTGTACAAATCTACCCTGTGCCTTAAGAGATGGTGAAAAAACCGCGCATTACATCAGCGAAAAATTAGGTATTGCGATTGGTGAAACCACGGCTGATGGCCTTATCACGCTCCAGGAGAGTGAGTGTCAGGGTGCTTGTGGTGATTCGCCTGTTTTATTAATTAATAACCATCATATGTGCGTCCGCATGGATAAAGAGCGTATTGATGAGTTGTTAGCCGATATTCAAAGTGAGGGTTAAGCGTTATGGGTTTACAACGTATTATCCAAAAGTATAGCGGCGGACTGGAAATTAGCCCCGGTGGTGATTTGGCGAACAGCATGATTTTTCATGGTCGCCATATCAATCCTCAAATCCTCAAGGGTTTAGATGGTACTAACTGGGGTATCGAGGGCTACATGGCACGTGGTGGCTATGAGGTTCTGCGCAAGATCTGCTCCGGTGAGTTAGATCGAGAGACCGTGATTAATGAGTTAAAGCTTTCTGCTTTGCGTGGTCGTGGTGGTGCAGGTTTCCCAACCGGTCTTAAGTGGAGCTTTATGCCCAAAGGTTACGAGGGACAGATGTATGTCGTCTGTAACTCCGACGAGGGTGAGCCAGGTACATTTAAAGACCGTGATATTTTGCGCTTTAATCCGCATTCGGTTATTGAGGGTATGATCATCGCCGGTTTTGCTATGGGTGCTTCCGTGGGTTATAACTACATCCACGGTGAAATCTTCGAAGTCTATGAACGTTTTGAAGAAGCGCTTGAGCAAGCTCGTGCACATGATTTCTTGGGCGACAAGATTCTCGGTAGCGACTTTAGTTTCCAACTCCATGCACATCACGGTTATGGTGCTTATATTTGTGGCGAGGAAACTGCTTTACTTGAGTCACTTGAAGGCAAAAAAGGTCAACCGCGCTTTAAACCGCCATTCCCTGCCGGTTTCGGTGTTTATGGCAAGCCAACCACCATCAACAATACCGAGACCTTCGCGAGTGTGCCTTATGCCTTGGCGATGGGTGGTCAGCAGTATTTAGAACTTGGTAAGCCTAATAACGGTGGTACTAAGTTGTTTTCTATTACCGGTGATATCGAGCGTCCGGGCGTCTATGAAATCCCCATGGGTACACCCTTTGCAACCTTGTTGGAGCTTGCCGGCGGTATGCGCAATGGTGCCAAGTTAAAGGCTGTCATTCCAGGTGGTTCGAGTGCTCCGGTGTTGCCGGCAGACATTATGATGGACTGTACCATGGACTATGACAGCATCGCCAAAGCTGGCTCAATGCTAGGTTCGGGTGCGGTAACAGTAATGGACGATAGTCGTTGTATGGTTCGTTCATTACTGCGTTTGTCGTACTTCTATATGCACGAGAGCTGCGGTCAATGTACTCCTTGTCGTGAGGGTACAGGTTGGTTATGGCGTATTGTTCACCGTATTGAAAATGGTGAGGGTCGTCCGGAGGATCTGGATGAACTAGATCGCATAGCCGGTAACATCATGGGTCGCACAATTTGTGCCCTTGGTGATGCGGCTGCGATGCCAGTTAAGGGTTTTTTGAAGCATTTCCGTGATGAGTTCGCGTACCACATTGAGAATAAGCAATGTGTCGTAGCGCCATATATTTAATAGGTTTGTACCATGGTTGAACTTACCGTTGATGGCAAAAAAGTATCAGTTCCTGAAGGCAGCTTTGTTATGCATGCTGCGACGGAATTAGGTCTTTATGTGCCGCATTTTTGTTATCACAAAAAATTATCCATTGCCGCTAACTGCCGCATGTGCTTAGTTGAGGTTGAAAAAGCACCTAAGGCATTACCGGCATGTGCTACGCCAGTAGCTGAAGGCATGATTGTGCATACTAAATCGCCTAAGGCTTTAGCAGCACAACAAGCAGTAATGGAGTTTTTATTAATTAATCACCCCCTTGATTGTCCAATCTGTGACCAAGGTGGTGAGTGTCAGTTACAAGACTTGGCCGTTGGTTATGGTCATGATGCAAGTAACTACAAAGAAGAAAAGCGCGTGGTTTTCCATAAGTCAATGGGACCACTTATCTCTGCCGAGGAGATGACTCGCTGTATTCACTGTACCCGTTGTGTGCGTTTCGGCCAGGAGGTCGGCGGCATTATGGAATTAGGTATGGTGCACCGCGGTGAGCATGCTGAAATTACTTCTTACTTGGGCGAGGCTGTTAGTTCAGAGCTCTCGGGCAACATGATTGACTTGTGTCCGGTCGGTGCTTTGACTTCAAAGCCTTTCCGTTACCAGGCCCGTACGTGGGAATTGGCTCGTCGCCGTTCAGTTAGCCCGCACGATAGCGTCGGTTCTAATATCGTGGTCCAGGTTAAAAATGACCGCGTTCTACGTGTGGTGCCATTTGAAAACGAAGCAGTTAACGAGTGCTGGATTAGCGACAAGGATCGCTTCTCTTATGAGGGCTTGTATGCTGAGGATCGCCTGACTACACCAATGGTCAAAGGTGACGATGGCGTTTGGCGCGAAGCTTCTTGGGAAGATGCTTTATTAGCAGCTACGGATCTTTTGGTTAACGC
>JAAZFX010000102.1 GCA_012511555.1 Alcaligenaceae bacterium
CAGCGTTTAGAGCAGCCGGAACCAGAGGTGAAATTAGGTCTTTTACTCAAGCCCTATGTTCATGCCATGATAGATGTCTCTGATGGCTTACTGCAAGACCTCTCGCATATTCTTAAAGCGAGTGGGGTGGGGGCGATAGTTCATAGCGATCGCTTGCCGTTGCATCCGGCACTGGCCGAGCTGACGACTGAACAGCGTTGGGATGCGGTATTGGCAGGAGGGGACGAGTATTTGTTATGTTTTACTGCCCATCCAAGATACCGCACAGAGATTGCGCAATGTGCAGTAAACTCAACAGCTAAAGTATGCCGTATTGGCCAAATAACTGCTGATAGTGGTCTAGTTTTACTTGACTCGGCTCAACAAGTTGTAGAAAAATTGCCTCAAGGGTTTAATCATTTCGCCTAGATTAGGTTTTTTGTAATGAAAGAAGATAGTAATGTCACAATGAATCCAGTTCAGCCGAGCATTTCATGGATTCTTAAAAGTCCTCATCGTTTTTTAGCCTTCGGTTTTGGTTCTGGATTGATTCGTCCTGCCCCAGGGACTTGGGGAACTTTATTAGCCTTATTGCTATGGTTTCCTCTAAGTCTCTTATTGCAAAGCGACTGGTTAATGGGTGGTTTTTTAGCAGGATGCTTTTTGTATGGTATTTATTGTAGTCAAAAGGCCTGCGATGACCTGGGTGTAGACGACCATGGCGGTATTGTTTGGGATGAGTGGGTAGCCTTCTGGTTAGTGCTGTTTATTACAACACCGGTGGCTTCAGGTCCTTTTTGGTATCTTAGTTATTTTGTCCTGTTCAGGATTTTTGATATTATTAAACCTTGGCCGATCAAGTATTTTGAAAAGCAATTTCAAAATGGTTTCGGGGTGATGTTTGATGATATTATCGCTGCTCTTTATGTACTATTTACTGTCGCAGTTGTGATTCGATTGATGGAAGTGATCTTAGTCTGATGAAAGATATTTTTGAAGAGTTTTCCGAGCAATCGGCTACGCTAGGTAAATATTTAGAGCACCACGGTGTTTTACTAAGTACAGCGGAGTCATGTACTGGTGGTTTAGTGAGTGGCATTATTACAATGACCCCGGGCTCCAGTCAGTGGTTTGATCGTGGCTTTGTCACTTATAGTAATGACGCCAAGATGGCGATGTTGGACGTGAGTGCAGATACGCTGGACAGGCATGGGGCAGTGAGCGAAGAGGTGGCTATTCAGATGGCTGAGGGTGTGTTGTTCAAGGTGCCTACCTCAGCCATTGCGGTGAGCGTTACAGGCGTTGCCGGGCCCGGTGGGGGTGCTGAAGCAAAGCCTGTCGGTATGGTTTGTTTTGCTTTAGCTAAAAGAGCTTCTGAAGGTATAGTAACCTTGCCATTTACTCGTCATTTTGAGGGCGATCGTGCGGAAGTGCGCTTACAAAGCTGTTATTTTATTATTGATCAGCTGATCAAGGTGTTAGAGCCGTTAAGACTGGATTAGTGCTGCTAAGCTTATTAGTAGAAGATGACCGAAGAATAATGATTTGGCGCTAACTACTAAAGTCATCGCCAGGCCTGTCCAAAATAGTTTAGGACAGGCTCAGGGTAAATCTACCGTGTACGAAAACTTTGATGAGTTAATAGAAAAAAGACCACTGCAAATTAGCAAATGATCTTTATTCATGTACGGAGAGCTATTTTCTAACCGCTGTACCGCACTCGGGTACTAGTGTTAGGGGCAAGGTTTGTTCATCAATCCAGGCCTGTAATTCAATATGGGCTGTAGCTTCCTCATCGTCCTGACGAAGAGGGTGGATGTGGTCAGCCCACATCAACATATTCAGGGATTGCAGCAATAATCCAGGTTGATTGTTGAAAATGTCGATCTGACGTAATTCAGCAAAGGACTTCTCGCCCAGCTCAAGCGCCTTAATTAATGGTGAGAAGATTTCTTCTGGACCAGTAATCTTGCCGATTGGTGTTTCAAATACTACGGCGCCGGCTTTAGGTAGATTGGGTAGGGCTTTGTACACAAAGTTATCAATGACTTTTTCGTACTGTCCGTCATCGAATGTTTGTGGTTGTTTTTGGAAAATATCTATGCGCTGGTTTTGGTGGCGAGCGGTATCACGCAAAGTTTCTTGCAATGCTCTGGATTTGGTTTGAGCAATTAAGGCTTGGAGATTGCCCGGCACAGAAACGTTGTCCATATTTTCAAGCGCGTTAGCGCTGCCAATATAGGTCATCTCTGTTTGCGAAAAAATGCGATGCACGTCCGCAGAGTGCTGCGGGCGCCAGTAATCGGTTAGAAAATCATGTGCCAAGTAAGCGGGGTTTTCCTTTTCTAGCGCAGCAAGTTCTTTTTCTAATTCAGGATTATCGACAAATAAACCGGCACCGTTATCGGCTAAGAAGCGCAATAGGGTGAGCCCTTCTTTGATACTTTCTACGGAGCTTTTGCCTTGGTCGTGTATAGATACTTCATGTAATATTTTTTGTAAGCTAATTAAACGAGCAGAGCCCGGATAGCACATGTATTGTAAATACAGAAGACCTTGAGGCTTTAGGAGCTTATGGGTAATTTGCATAATGCCCATTTGTGCCTTAGGCGCTAACCAGGACCAAACACCATGCGTTACAATCACATCGAATTTTTGCGTATATTTTTCAGCAAAATCATCAAAAGAAGCAAGGATAAATTCGACGTTTTTAATGCCTGCTTTGCGTGCGATTGCATCGGCAGTGGCAATATGCTCGGCATTAAAATCTACGCCGACAAATTTACCCATCGGATTAGATGCAGCAGCTACTAAAAGACCAATACCAGTGGCACAACCGAGTTCGCAGTAACTATAAGCTTTAGTAAAGTCAGGGCTGACACAGCCGAGGGTATTGGCGATATAGCTTAGCCAAGTGGGTTGCATTTCTTTGTAAAAATGCAAGGGATAGCTAGTGTCGATAATATATCCGTCTTGACGATTCATGAATACTCCAGAAAGTGATGACTGTATTTTATAAGCTTTTAAAAGTAAAAAACCGTCGGCAGATAATACCGACAGTTTTTTACAAGTCTTAGCTTAGTTTAATGTAGCTTAGAAGCGAGCAGTTAAACTACCGTAGTACACGCGGCCATTACCCTCACCGTAATCATCGTCAGTTCTGGCGATATTGTTACTGAAGTTTTTAATGCCTGCACGTAAACTTACGTTTTTATTAACATCAAAGTTCATGCCCCAGTCGAAAGTAGTGTTGCCATGAATATAGTTGTTGGTCGAGTTGGCGTTAGGTGCCTCATATAGCT
Source organism: Alcaligenaceae bacterium (assembly GCA_012511555.1). Lineage (GTDB taxonomy): Bacteria > Pseudomonadota > Gammaproteobacteria > Burkholderiales > Burkholderiaceae_B > Oligella. The sequence continues at coordinate 3,282 of JAAZFX010000102.1, forward strand.
GCTTGCCGATATGCTGAAGTGATACGAAAGTAGAGAACTTTTCAGTTGCTTGCCAACTTAGGGTAGCATTAGCAGTCCACTCAGGAGTCATGGTTAAGCGCTCGTTAGTGGTTTTATTGCGGCTCTCAATCATATAAGTAGCATTACCACTTAAAGTTAAGCTATCAATGATAGGTAAAGTGAAGGTAGCTTCTAGACCCTCGGTCTCACCTTTTTCAATGTTATATTGTTGGGTGTACCATTGGCCGCCATATACACCTAGAAGCCCGTTTTGCATCATATCGTCAATGGTGCTCTTAAACCAAGTAAGACCAGCAGCGTAACCTTGTGGATGTTCATAACCAACACCAAACTCAAAGTTTAAGCTCTTCTCTGGTTCAAGATCAGGGTTACCTACCATGATACAACCACCACCAGGATAGCCTAAAGGAATTAATGAGTTACATCCCATACCCATAGATGATGTACCGGAAGATAGTGAGCGCTCTTTTAGGTTAGGTGCACGATAACCGGTAGATACACCGCCTCGTACAGTCCAAGAGTCAGTAGGGTGGTAAACCATATAAGCGCGAGGGCTTACGTGGAAGTCATAACCATCTGACTTATCGCCACGGATACCTAGAGTTAAAGTTAGGTTGTCGCGCAAGAAGATTTGATCCTCAACAAAGACAGACCAAGCCCAACCATCAGGATTTGTTTCAGG
>JAAZFX010000014.1 GCA_012511555.1 Alcaligenaceae bacterium
ACTTGTCGTAAATTTGGGTCATTGACAAATTCCCACCAAGGTAATTGATACGGCAACGCTCCCTCAGGCGCATTATGCAGAAGTTCCTGCGGCCACTGTAGTGGAATAACTTCTTGCATATCCGTTCGATCAATTACAACTGTCTGACAAGCACTTAAACTCACTACAAACAGTACCGCTAAAGACCTTTTACTTAAAAAAGCAGGGACTAAAAAGTAGGGTTTAAAACGCTGACTAAATGCCATAATTAACAATTCCTTAGAAGAGATGCCAAATCAATACTATAAATACAAGCACTCTTAAATTAAAAAAAACGCCACAATCCTATTGCTGCAACCTTTCACTCTTTAAGCGCTTGGCCTTGCGCCAGCGCAAAAACATCACCGCCCAACCCGAAAGGGTATAAGATAAAAACACCAAAGTAATTACTAAAGGTGCATTTAGCATCAACAATGCAAAGAGTAAAACTAACCCGGTCATAATTAAAGCCGGCGATCTCTTTTCTTGGATAAAGCCCGATTTACCACTAAAAAACGGTACATTTGAAATCATCGTTAGACCTGCATACACAGTAATCGCAAAAGCGACCCAAGCATGCGGATCCGAGATAGGCAAGCGATTATCCACTGATAACCAGACAAAACCTGCAGTCAACGCTGCCGCTGCAGGACTTGGCAAACCCTGAAAAAAACGGCTGTCAACAATATTAATATTGCTGTTAAAGCGCGCTAAACGTAGCGCCGCGCCGGCCACATAAACAAAGGCAGCCAACCACCCCCATCGACCCAAATCATGAAGGGTGTAGGTATACATCACCAAAGCCGGTGCTACACCAAAAGACACCATATCAGCCATGGAGTCATACTGCTCACCAAAAGAGGACTGCGTTTTAGTTAAGCGGGCAATCCGTCCATCCATACCATCCATTACCATCGCCGCAAAAATCGCCAAAGCCGCCCATTCAAAGCGATGGTTCATTGCCTGCATAATGGCAAAAAAACCTGCAAATAAATTAGCTGTGGTTATCGCATTGGGCAGCAAGTAAATTCCCCTCTTAGGCACATTAGGAGGATGTACCACGACAGACTCTTCAAGCATATTATCAACAACGTGCTTTTGTTTGCTCTCTTCAGCAGAATGGCTCTCTACCTCGTGAGCAACTTCTTTTTGCTCATCTGACATAATTAATTTACTCCAATTCGGCTAATACAGTAATAGTATGAGAAACCTTATCGCCAATGCTTACTCTGGGTTTAGCGTTGAGCGGCAAATAAACATCCACGCGTGACCCAAAACGAATAAAACCATATCGATCAGCTGCACTAAGCTCTTGTCCTACTTTGGCATAGCATAAAATACGTCGCGCTACTAACCCGGCAACCTGTACAGAAGTCACTAACTGCCCATCTGCTCGCTCAATCACAATGGCATTACGCTCATTTTCAATTGAAGCTTTATCTAAATCAGCATTAACAAACTTGCCCTTGAAATACTCGATCTTGGTAATGCGACCGCTGACCGGCATTTGATTTGAATGTACATTAAAAACATTCATAAATACGCTAATTTTCAGAGCTCGTCTGTCTGCATAAGGGTCATCGACCTCTTCAACCGCAACAATTCGACCATCCGCAGGTGACAACACGAGCGCTTCACCCTTTGGCGCCTGGCGGGTCGGGTCTCGAAAAAATTGAATGACGAAAATGGCTACTAGCCAAAACACTAAGCCCAGCCACAAGCTGATTGCACCCGCCACTATTGCCACAACAACAGCAAGCGCTATAAACGGCCAGCCCTCTTTTGCCAAGATAGGACGTTTTTGATTATTATTTGATAATTGATTACTCACTTAAGTACCTATTGAATTGATATATTTTCTTAAACCCAAGAGTCTTAATGGTAACACGCACGGCTCTTTTCCTATGTCCTCGGCAATGTCCCGGGAGCTTAAAAATCAGCGCTACACTTGACTAACAAAAAATTCAACTAAAAATGAAACAAGCAGTTAAGACAACAATAACTGACTAGGCAATTATAGTATTTTAGTAATTCTTAATCAATTGTAAAATCATAGAATTACCATATAACCGCTAGTTATATATTAATTAAGCTAAATCGCTTTATTAACACGCTATTTAGCTTTAAAATGATATTTCGATAAAGCTAAAGATCCTCCTCTCCCATAAGTGACAAGTTCTGAACTTGTCGCTGAATATCTTTAGTCTTTATCGACCGCTTTCCCTCTGGAGATTTCATGAGTTTTTGCAAGTGAGATTAAAACTCAAGCAAGTCACAGTATATATACTCCCGAACTAGTTACACAGAGTGTGTAAATTGTTCGGGATTTTTTTATGTATCAACTTTTTTTGTAGTTATTATTTTTAGTTTAACAATAGTGTCTTAAGCTTTTAACACTTTAAGATGATTCAATTAAATCTTAAAATCTATACATCGATAAGGTCGAAGAGCACAATTCCTCGCATTAACAGGACTTAATGAAAGCTCTTCTTACAAGGCGTTTGTTCCTAAGCTTCTTGTTATAGACCAACCACTTTTTATTTGGAGATTTCATGAGTTTTTACGAATTAGCCGCAAAACGCCGCTCTATTTACCACTTGGGAAAAAATGTTAATTTATCTAATGACAAAATTGTTCGTTTAGTTAAAGACATCGTTAACCAAACCCCTTCTTCTTTCCACTCTCAAACTTCTCGCGTCGTTATCGTACTAGATGATGAGCATGATGCTTTATGGGAAATTACTCGCGAAGCTTTACGCGCAGTCGTTGGCGATGCTGATTTTAGTGGTACTGACAAGAAAATCGACAGCTTCAAAGCTGCTAAAGGTACTGTGTTATTTTACGAAGACAAAGACGTGGTTGAAGGTTTACAAAAGCAATTCCCA
>JAAZFX010000103.1 GCA_012511555.1 Alcaligenaceae bacterium
CAGTTGCAGATAGTACTCGGGCAACTTTAAATTGACCGCCTTCTTCAAAAATAACATTCATTAGTTAAGACTCTATTTGTTTTTATCGCGTGTTTGGGGTGGGGTTTTGATGGGCTAAAAAATGGCTTGCTGTTAAGTGTAATGAGCAAAAGCTAAAATAGCTTCAATATAGTCGCCAAAGCAGTCAAAGCTATGCGTAGCGTCAGGTACGATAATTTGTTTGGCACCCTCGTAGCGTTTAGCCATCTCTTGCCAATCTAGCACCTCATCACGGTCGCCTGCTAGCAAGAGATAACGTTCAGCTGTGATTTTGCTTTGGAATAAGCTCTCTAACTCGTATAAATTCGTCAAGCTAAACTCAAAGGGCCTGTCATCGTAAAAGTAGGTCATGGGTCCCAGTTGTGTGGACAAGTCGCGTGTAGCATAAATAGCCGGATTGATTAGAACGGCTTGGCAATCATTTTGCTCTGCTAAATACGTTGCATAATAGCCACCTAAAGAAGAGCCGATGATAGTCATAGGGTGATTTTTGTCACGATTTTTGGCAATGATTTCAGTACATAACTCCATAGACTCGGCCGGTGAGGGGGGGAGTTGAGGCATGAAAATGTGCTTTTCTAAACCGCGATCGGTCATTGCTTTAGCCATTAACTGAGCCTTCATGGACTGAGGAGAGGAGCGAAATCCGTGTAAGTATAAAATCATTGTCTTGCGTCTTAAGAATATTTTTGCTTTAGCTTAGCAATTAATTTGTCGTGAAAACCACCAAAACCACCATTACTCATGACTAAGATATGGTCGTCGGGTTTTGCTGCGGCAGTCACGGCATCAACAAGTTGCGATAAGTCTTGATGGACGTGGGTGGGTTGCTGCATAGTAGCAAATACGCTGTCAGCATCCCAGGCGATGCTATGTTTGCCCTGAGTTTCGTTATAGCAAAAAAACACATCTGCCAGTTGTAAAGATTCCGGTAGTCGGGACGACATCGTACCTAACTTCATTGTATTAGAACGTGGCTCCAGGACTGCAATAATTCGGGCATTGCCCACCTGCTTGCGCAAGCCCTCCAGGGTAGTCGTAATCGCGGTAGGGTGATGAGCAAAGTCATCGTAGATCGCAATATTGTTAATGGTGTCGCGCAATTCCATACGACGTTTAATGCCGGCAAAGCCTTGCAGAGCTTCGCAAGCCAAGGCAGGCTTTACGCCGACATGTTCTGCTGCGCTAATGGCAGCGAGTGCATTTTGTACGTTATGAGTGCCAATTAAGGACCATTCAACTTCAGCGATCAGTTGCTGCTCACGAAGCACCTGGAAATGAGAGCCTGAGGGTTTAACTAAGCGGTAGTCCCATGAGGAGTTACTCTCAGTGTCAGCATCAGAGCCATGACCTAAACGGGCTTGCTCACTCCAGCAACCCATCTCAATGACTTCGTGCAAAGCGCGCTCGGCGGCGGGATAAATAACGCGACCGACTTGAGGCACAATACGTACCAAATGGTGAAATTGTTTTTGAATTGCAGCCAAGTTTTCAAAAATATCCGCATGATCAAATTCTAAGTTATTAAGAACTGCTGTGCGAGGGCGGTAGTGAACAAACTTTGAGCGTTTATCAAAAAAGGCTGTGTCGTATTCATCCGCCTCAATGACAAAATACTTATTGTTTTTGTCAAAGCGTGCGGAGACACCAAAGTTCTCGGCAATGCCGCCGATTAAGAAGTTTGGCTCAAGGCCGGCGTATTGCAAAATCCAGGCAAGCATTGATGACGTGGTCGTTTTGCCGTGCGTACCCGCCACCGCCAGCACATGCTGTTGGTGTAAAACCTGCTCACCAAGCCATTGAGGGCCTGAGGTATAGGGCAGGCCACGATTTAAAATCTCCTCCATGAGGGGGTTGCCACGACTCACTACATTGCCAATAATAAATAGATCGGGCTGTAGCTCAATTTGCTCAGCACCATAGCCCTCAACCAAGTCAATACCTTGTTCTTCTAATTGAGTACTCATTGGCGGATATACCGCCGTGTCACAACCTGTCACTTTATGGCCTGCTGCACGTGCAATAAGAGCCAGTCCACCCATGAAGGTGCCACAAATACCTAGAATATGAATATGCATAAAAATTTTCTCCTGCGGGCTACTATTTTAAGCATTTTATGAAGTCTGCCGCTATGTTCGCTCTATTATGGCTAAAATCAGCTTGTTAAATACTCCTTATTGAGATTAATGGCTATTTTAAAGAAACGAGCTTTTTTTACTAAAGAGGTTTTATTGGGCCGATTAAAAAGTTTAGTCGGCAGGATTATTGCTTTGTCTGTCATTGCTGGCAGCGTAGTTTTAATCAGTGCAATGAGCCCGGCTCAACTTGTGGCGGCACAAAGTCTAACCAAGTTGAGATTGCAGGCGGCGACTGTGACAGATGTTGATGCCGAGAGCCTGGCACATTTACTGACGACACCCCTTGAGGATTTGGAGGGTAAAGAGAGTCGTATCAGTGACTACCAAGACAAAATTATCGTAGTCAACTTCTGGGCTAGTTGGTGCGCTCCCTGCGTTGAAGAGATGCCGGACTTGGAAGCAATTAATCAGGAATTTGAGGGAGTGCAGGTAATTGGCTACAGTGTTGATACAGCGCAAAATGTCCGCTCATTTTTAACTAAAGTACCAGTGGAATTTCCTATACTTATTGGCGAGCCAACGGCGATTTCTTTAATGAGAAAATTAGGAAATCCTGGCGGTGGACTACCTTTTAGCCTGGTATTTGCACCGGGCGCTGAACTGAGTTATAAAATCATCGGTCAGGTTAATACTGAGGAGTTAAGAGCTAAATTAGTAGAGATGAGGGGCTAGAGATACTTTGTGTCACTTCTTCTTTTCTATTAGAATGGTAGAATTTAATGGACAGAAGCAGCCATTTGACGTTAAATTAACGGATTGTCAAAAATTTAAAACGGCGTTATGCGTATTTTAATCATTAATGGCCCTAATTTAAATATGTTGGGCCTACGTGAGCCTGAGGTGTACGGCACTCAGACTTTAGCTGATATAGAGTCTGCAACGCAGCATTTAGGTGCTGAGCTTGGGCTTAGTGTCGAGTGTATGCAGAGCAACTCCGAGGGTGAGTTGGTGACACGCATTCAGCAGGCACGCGGACAGGTTGAAGGCATTATTATTAACGCCGGTGCTTACACACATACAAGTATTGCAATACGTGATGCGCTTGCGGCGGCTGAGGTGCCTTTTGTTGAGGTTCATTTATCAAATGTGCACGCGCGTGAGTCATTTAGACACCAATCTTATCTGTCAGATAGAGCAATTGGTGTGATTTGTGGCTTAGGCTCATTTGTTTATGAAGCTGCATTACGTTATTTTGCTCAAACAACAAGAACTTAAAATTAAAACTTAAGGACTACGGAATACCCTTATGGATCTTAGAAAATTAAAAACACTGATTGACCTAGTTGCTGAGTCAGAAATCTCTGAACTTGAAATTACCGAGGGTGATGGCAAGGTCAAAATTGTCAAATCAAAGCCACAAGCCGAGACAGCGACAATGTATTCACCAATGGCTATGCCACAGATGTACCCTGGCGCCGTGGCTGCACCGCAAGCGGCTGCAGCCCCAGCTCCGGCTGCTGAAGCAGAAGCGGCTCCGGCACAAGAAGAGGGTTATGTGGTTAAAGCGCCGATGGTTGGTACTTTCTACCGCGCACCAAGCCCTAACTCTCCGGCTTTCGTTGATGTAGGCAAGAGTGTGAGCGAGGGTGATACCCTATGCATTATTGAAGCGATGAAGCTATTAAATGAAATCGAGTCCGATGTTAGCGGTGTCGTTAAGAAAATTCTTGTTGAAAATGGTGAGCCAGTTGAGTTTGGTCAACCATTATTCATCATTGCTTAATCGCCTTATCGTTCAATAAACGGTTAAATAATTTATGTTTGAAAAAGTACTAATTGCCAACCGTGGTGAGATCGCCTTGAGAATTCAGCGTGCTTGCCGTGAGTTAGGTATTAAAACAGTGGTTGTGCACTCCGAAGCTGATCGTGAGGCTAAGTATGTTCGCTTAGCTGATGAGTCTGTATGTATTGGACCGGCACCGGCTCAACAGAGTTATTTGCATATGCCGGCCATTATTGCTGCTGCAGAGGTGACTGACGCCGAAGCAATTCACCCGGGTTACGGTTTCTTGGCAGAAAACGCAGATTTTGCGCAGCGCGTTGAAAAAAGCGGTTTTGTATTTATTGGTCCTCGTCCCGAATCTATCGTGATGATGGGTGATAAGGTCAGCGCCAAGCAAGCCATGATCAAATCTGGCGTGCCTGTCGTTCCAGGCTCCGAGGGCGCATTAAATGACGATCCACAAGAGATTCTGGAAACTGCCCGTCGTGTTGGCCTACCAGTCATTATTAAGGCTGCAGGTGGTGGTGGCGGTCGTGGTATGCGTGTTGTTCATCATGAGTCTGAGTTGATCAATGCAGTCCAGATGACCCGCGCCGAAGCTAAGGTTGCTTTCGGTAATCCTGAGGTATATATGGAGAAGTACCTCGAGAAACCTCGCCATATTGAGATTCAGATTCTAGCGGATGGTGAGGGTCAGGCGGTATGGCTAGGTGAGCGTGATTGCTCATTGCAACGACGTCACCAGAAAATTATCGAAGAGGCTCCGGCTCCTGGCATTGATCGTGATCTAATCAAGAAGATTGCTGAGCGCTGTGCTGAAGCATGTCGTCAGATGCGCTATAGAGGCGCCGGAACTTTTGAGTTCTTGTACGAAAATGAGGAGTTCTACTTTATCGAGATGAACACTCGTATCCAAGTAGAGCATACAATTACTGAATGCATTACCGGCATCGATTTGGTTCAACAGCAAATTAAAATTGCAGCAGGCGAGCCATTTACACTGAAGCAAGAAGATATTCATATTTTTGGTCATGCCATTGAGTGTCGAATTAATGCTGAGGATCCTTATACTTTCATGCCTTCCCCGGGGTTGGTCACCAAGTGGCATCCTCCAGGCGGTATGGGTGTACGTACAGATTCTCATGTGTTTTCCGGCTATCGCGTGCCGCCACATTATGACTCAATGATTGGTAAAATTATTACCTATGGTCAGGATCGTAAGCAAGCAATTGCACGTATGGATATTGCCTTATCGGAGATGATTGTAGAGGGGATTAGTACCAATATTCCGCTACATCGTGAGTTATTGCATGATCCTGTCTTTATCAAAGGCGGCATGGATATTCATTATTTAGAGAAAAAGTTGGCAGCACGTAGTAAAAAGTCTACTGACTAATTCCTTTTTAGTGGACTATTAAATACTCAACCTTTGGGTGATGAAGCCGGGCTTAGACTCGGCTTCTTGGTTTTTAGATTAAATTTAAGAGGCACGTATGCGTGAATTAATCATTCATTGTAATGAAGAAATCGCTGAGGATATTTCAGATTTCTTATTGGACCACGGTGCTCTATCAGTATCTGTTGAGGATGCAGATCGTGATACCGATGATGAGCAACCACTCTATGGTGAACCCGGTATGGAGTTGAGTGCCTTTGCATGGCAGCGCAATAATGTGATCGCTTTATTGGATGATGATACCGATGTACAGGCTCTGTTGCTATCTTTAGCTGTAGAGTTCGGTGAGGATGAGTATACGGTCGCAAGTCTGATTGAGATCGAAGATAAGGATTGGGTGCGTGTTACTCAAACTCAGTTTGATCCGATGCAACTAGGTGAGCGTATATGGATTGTGCCTAGTTGGCATATGGATAGTCACGATATACTGCAAATTCGTCAAGATAAATCAAATATGGTGATTCAACTGGATCCGGGTATGGCCTTTGGCACCGGCTCTCATGCGACCACACGTCTATGTGCCGAGTGGTTAGAGCAGCATCCGCTGGAGGGTAAGTCAGTACTGGACTATGGTTGTGGCTCCGGTATCTTGTCTATTATCGCCGCTAAATTGCAGGCTTCTGATGTGCTGGGTATTGATATTGACCCACAGTCTGTGGAAACGGCCCGTGGCAATGCACTGATCAATCAGTGTCAGATTTACTATGGTTTGCCAAATGAGCTGCCTGAGGGTCGCTATGATGTGGTTGTAGCCAATATCTTGGCAAACCCACTAAAAGCGCTTGCCCCTTTGTTATCTAATCGCGTGAAGCCGGGTGGTTCTTTAGTGTTGTCAGGAATCCTGGAGGGTCAATATGAGCAACTCATTGACTTCTATAAACCTTGGATTCACCTGGATGTGTGGAACGCTGACGAGGGTTGGGTTTGTTTGCATGGCAAAGCTGAGGCTTAAGGCGTTTAATAACGCTTTAAGTTTAATACTGGATTTTAGAATAACACGCCTATGAAAACTCAATGCCCTGAATGTGAAACCGTCTTAAGAGTAAGGCCAGAGCAGTTAAAGTCTCGAGGAGGGCGGGTGCGCTGTGGAGTTTGTCATACTGTTTTCAACGCACTGGATTATGCTACTGGCGAGGACTCATCCAGCAGTCGTAACAAGCGCTATGAGGAAGAAGTCTACGACGATACTCGTGTATATCAGGATGAGCCATATATTGAGGACTCACTGCATTACGATGCTCGCGTTGCACACGATGATTTTAATGATGACTACTATGTCAGGAGCGGGTCTCGACGCCGACGAGGGGGCGTTTTTTGGGTATTGGCAATATTTATCCTGCTAGTTGCCTTGGTGTTACAGGGCTCTGTCGTTTTTCGCAACCAAATCGTACATTATTTCCCATCCAGTCGAGCAGCGTTAATACAGCTTTGCTCCCTTGTGAATTGTGAGTTGGGCGGTACGCGTTCAATTGAGCAGTTTATGCTGCAAAATATCTCTCTTAATGTGCGTAGCGATGTACCTGCCAAGAGCTCTCAGACCGCGCTTATTTTACAAGCAAAGCTGGTGAACAAAGAAAATATACCGGCAGAGTGGCCATCACTTGTTTTAAGTCTTAGGGATGAGCATGGGCAAGTTGATAGGCAGCGCATTATTGAGCCTGCAGAGTATGTAGTCTCCGAATTAAGAATGCGACCGATGGCGGCACTGTCAGAGTACTCTGTACGCTTGCATTTGAATCTAGTTGGTACAATGGCCACGGCCTATGAATTAAAACCTTATTACGAAGAGTAGTTATGTCAGAACAATTAAATGAAGTCCTTGTTTGTGGCTCTTTAGCCTTTGATACCATCACCCGTTTTGAGGGGCACTTTAAAGATCATATTAAAGCTGAAAGCATTCACAGTCTAAGTGTGTCTTTTTTAGTGCCTTCAATGCGTAAGGAGTTTGGTGGTTGTGCCGGTAATATTGCTTATAACCTTAAGCTCTTAGGTGGTTCGCCTGTACCGGTTGCTGCAGTCGGCAGAGATTTTGGTGATTATCAGCAGCACTTTACAGATTTGGGCATCGAGCAGCGCGGTATTCAAGTATTAGATGAGGTTTTTACTGCGCAATGCCATATCACGACGGACTTGTCGGGCAATCAAATTAGTGCCTTTCACCCAGGTGCCATGAGTTTTGCCGCTGATAATGATATTAGCCAGGAAAAAGCCGTGTGGGCTATTGTTGCACCAGACTCTAAAGATGCTATGTTCAAGCATGCAGAGCGTTTACATGCTGCTGGAATTCCATTTATCTTCGACTTGGGTCAGGCAATGCCTTTATTTGATGGTGAAGATTTAGAGAAGATGATTAAAATGGCACGGGTTCTAACTGCTAATGACTACGAGATGAGAGTTATTGAGGAGCGTACTGGTAAGAGCATTGAAGAGCTTGCTGAGGGCCTGGAGGCGGTGATTGAAACTCGCGGGGGCGAGGGCTCGATTCTTTATCATAATGGTCAAAAAACGACGATCAAAACCGTTCCTGCATTAGCCATTGAAGACCCTACCGGTTGTGGCGACTCGCATCGTGCAGGTGTCTTGTATGGTCTCGCTTCTGGATGGGCGTGGGAAGATAGCGCCCGCTTGGGTAATGTCATGGGTTCTATTAAAATCGCTTCAGGTGGACCACAAAATCATCGCCCTGGCTTGGCAGAGATTCAGCGTATTTTCGTAGAGAATTACGACAGTAATCCTTGGGCTTAATATTTAATTAAATCAGATAAATAGGGCCTCACATTTTACATCTGAGGCCCTATTTGTACATGAATGCTATGAATTTAATCAAATTAAATACTGAAATATTGGTGAGCTGAAGCTTCTTATACCGACCAATAAGATTTGGCAAATAATCACTAAAACTAGGGGTGATAAGTCAATCCCTTGCATTTTGTTTAAAACCGGCAGGCTGCGGATTGGTGCTAACACTGGCTCAAGTAATGCTCTAAATAAAGTCATGGCGGGTGAAAGCGGATTGATCCAGGACATGATGGCATAAAAGAGGGTTAGCCAAAAGACCAGATTCAGAATATTTTTAGCTAATACGAGCAACGCCTCTAAAGGGACGTAAATCAACACAGCACCTAATTGACCACCCATAATCAGCAGCAAGGTTAGAAGTAGCTGGACTGCACACGTTAGATAAGCCGCAACCAGAGAGCCTAAATCAACGTATCTTGTGCTTGGAAGGGCTTTTCTTAGGGGGACAACCAACCAGTTGGTTAGCTGTGTCACGTTGGACACCAAGGGATTAAAAGCGGGAATACGCAACCAGTAAAACCACGCACCAAGTAGTAAAGCGGCGCAGAAGAGGGTGCATATAATTTGAATTAAAAGCAAAAGCATTGAAGTCATAGGTGATAATCTCTTTTGGGGTACTTTAAATCAATAGAAACTGATTTGGCTGTGCTTCAAATAAAAGAGCCGACTGTCCTAGTCGGCTCATTACTCACTAGCCGGGCAAATGAATCTAACTGGTATTTTAGCAGAAGGATCCAAGCCCTTGATTTTAAATAAGCAGATTAATTTGCTTATTATTCGGTAGCGTTATTTTTTCCTACAGGGAAAGGCCATTTTGGTTCTACAGAATCATTTGGTACGCTGACCTTTCTTGTAACTACTTTTTTCGTAGCAACCACCGGGTTATCAATTGCTTTTTTAACCGGTGTTTTTTTGACCGTGGTTTTTTTAGTAGCGCCCGCAGCTTCTTTGGCAACAGTTTTTTTCGCAGTTGCTGTTTTAGTTGCCGTCTTTTCGGCGACGGTTTTTGTAGCAGGGGCAGCTTTTGTAGCGGCCTTTTTAGCTACCTTTTTAGCCGTTGTCTTAGTTACTTTTTTTACTGCTTTTTTGGTGGCAGTTTTTTTGCTTGTTGCGGTTGTCTTTTTAACTGCAGGCGTTTCGGCAGTGGTGTCTGCTACTGCCTTTTTAGTAGCGGTTTTCTTGCTAGTAGCCATATGGACGCTCCTTGAAATTTTAAGTGTTTTTACTTAGCTTAAGATTACTGTATTTTCTAGTTTAGATCACTGATTTTTAAGGTTTATAATCACAAAACCCGATTAAGACGCTCTAAAACCACATCACGACCTAATAGTGCTAACACGGCATCAACAGAAGGTGTTTGCTTTTGACCTGTGGTTGCGACACGGATGGGAATGCCTAGGGCGGGCATCTTAACAGCTTTCTCATTGAGTGTTTCTTTAATCGTTGTTGCTAGACTCTCAACAGACCAATCTTCAAGTTTTTCTGCGCGAGCTTTAAAGTCAGCCAATATATCTAGGGCATCCGTCGTTAGAACCTGTGCTTTGAGCGCATCGTCAGCTTCTGTAAAGGGTGCAAAGAACAGCATAGCCGAATCTGCTAATTGTTCCAAGGTCTCAGCGCGATCTTTGAATAAGTTTAAAACAGCGGTGACGTCAAAGCCATCGGTGTTGCCATTACGAGCTTCAATGCGCGGTAGTACGGCTTGGACTAATTGCTCATCAGCCAAGTTTTTAATGTAGTGGGCGTTAATCCAATTGAGTTTTTTAGGATCCCATTGTGCCGCTGCTTTGCTTAAGTGATCAGTGTTGAACCATTGAATAAATTGCTCTCTACTGAAAATTTCGTCGTCACCGTGACTCCAGCCTAAACGCGCCAAGTAATTGATCATCGCCTCAGGTAGATAGCCATCGTGGTGATATTCCATCACACTGACAGCGCCATGACGCTTAGAGAGCTTTTGGCCATCAGGGCCTAAAATCATTGGTAGGTGGCAGTAGGTCGGAATCTCTGCGCCTAGCGCTTCTAGAATATTAATCTGACGAGGGGTGTTATTAACGTGATCGTCACCGCGAATTACGTGCGTAATACCCATCTCCCAGTCGTCAACGACAACGCAGAAGTTGTAGGTAGGGGTGCCATCAGGACGGGCGATAATTAAATCGTCTAACTCACTATTAGCGATGCTGATAGGGCCTTTGACCATGTCATTCCACATCACAACACCATCCAGAGGGTTTTTGAAACGTACTACCGGTTGACGGTCAGCAGGGGGCTCGGCCAAGGTTTTACCCGGTTCCGGACGCCAAGTGCCGTCATATTTAGGCTTAAGGCCTTTAGCTCGCGCAGTCTCACGCATCACTTCAACTTCATCAGGTGAGCTATAACAATAGTAAGCTTTACCCTCGTCTAACAGTTGTTGGATATATGTTTTGTAGAGGTCAAAGCGTTTAGTCTGATAATAAGGACCTTCATCGTGATCTAAACCCAACCATTGCATACCTTGTAAAATCGCCTCTACTGCTTCAGGCGTAGAGCGCTCTAAGTCAGTGTCCTCAATTCTTAGTACAAACTGACCTTGATGGTGGCGAGCAAAAGCCCAGGAAAACAAAGCAGTACGAGCACCGCCTAAATGTAAATAACCTGTTGGAGAGGGTGCAAAACGAGTTTTAACGTTGGATGTTGTCATGATTTTTTAAAGATTATTAGGCAAAAAGTCGCTACTTGTGAAGTAGCCGTGTTCTTGGTTTGAATTGTAAGCTTTACATTGTAGAATATGCTTATCATACCATCAACAACGACCTTAGCTGTTTTTGAGTTAGAGTTAGTGCTAGCATTTTCACAAAGTTGCCCTTATGTATAAACACCGCTTAGCCTCTTTATTTGATCCAAGTTCGATTTTAGTTATCAGTGATATCGACCTGCCGTTATCAGAGCACATTCCAACACGTTTACAGCAGCATGTAGAGTGGCTCCGCTGGGATGTGGCTTCACATGAAGGCTTGTTGACTGGTTCTGACAAACAAGTGGCAATTACTGCCAAGAGTTCTGCCACGGTCGATTCACCGGATTTGGCTTTAATCTGTATCTCTTCCAAAAAAATATCTTTGGTTTTACAGCTTCTTTCAAAACGACGACCTAAAGCGTTGATCATTTTGCCCTATAGTGATTCTGATCCTGACTCACTGAATTTACTGCCTCTCGTTGAGGCATGGGCTGCAGAGCATGGTTGTCTTTTGTTAGGGCCAAGAGCATTTGGTGTTCAGCGCCCGATGCAGGGGTTAAATCTAAGTCGTATCCCCTTGGTTCATGGGGGCAAGGTTGCGGTTGTTTCGCAGTCGCGAATGATCTTGATGTCAGTGCTTGACTGGGCAGCGCAGTCGGGAGTGGGCGTTTCAACGGCTGTTTCTACTGGTGAGGTCAAAGGTGTCACCTTAGCGGAAATCATTGAGTATTTGGCAGGCGATTCTTATACGACAAGTATTGTGCTCTACTTGGATAAGTTGAGCGATGGGCGACCTTTAGTGAGTGCCTTAAGAGCGGCAGCTGCGGTTAAGCCAGTGGTGGTCTTTAGAGCAGGCCGCATGGATAGTGAGCTGCTTGGTGATGATAGTGTATTTAATGCAGCAGTTCGGCGTTCAGGTGCGATAAGAGCAAATTTTATTTTAGAGCTCTTTTCAGCACTAAAAACGGTAAACCATATCCGTCGTCCGCGAGGTGGTCGTTTAGCAATTTTTGGTAATGGCCGTGCCCAAACACAGTTGATGTGGGATGTTTTGGGGGCAGGTGACGATGTTGCCAAGTTAAGTCATTTGTCACCTGATACGCAGCATACATTGGCGCTTCGCCTTGGGGCAGGGTCAATTACTAAAAACCCGATTATTAGCTACAAGCCTTTTACCAGTACCACCTTGGTTGATGCTTTGAAGATCTTGGTTGATGACCCTTCAGTCGACGCCGTGATGTTGATCCTTGCTCCAGATGAGGCGAGCGATATGGAGGAGGTGGTCCGGGGGTTGGCAGAGTATGCACCAAGAGCAGCTAAACCTATTTTTACGACGCTTTTTGGTGAGGAGATTATGCATCCATTGCGTCAGGTGATGGATGAGGCGGGTACTCCAGCATTTAGAAATCCCGAAACTGCTTTTTTCGGTTTTAATACCATTAATGCTTATCACTATAACCAACAGCTTTTGCAGCAAGTGCGTATCCCCTTGTTGATTGATACCGTAGCAGATGAGGAAGGGGTGCGCACGATCATTGCCAAGGCTAGGGCTGAAGGTAGGGACTCTTTAGAGCTCAGCGAGATACAGGCTGTTTTACGCTGCTATAACGCTGATGTGGTCTGGAGTGAGCAAATGGATCAGTACCGGGAAGAGATTGATGCCGAAGCGCCTTTCGCACGTATTACTGTCAAAAAGGATCCGATATTTGGACCATGGATTTATTTTGGTGAGGGTAAGCACGAGGTGAGAGTTTCTGTGCATGATCAAGGACAGGACTTGCCGCCCCTTAACTCATTTTTGGCGGCACAACTCATTGAGCGCAGTCGTTTCTGGCGATTAGAGCTACATTTCTATGCAGAAGAGCATCACTTTGTGAAGTTACAAAAGCTGCTTGAGGTGGTGAGTGAGTTAGTTAGCGAGCATCCTGATATTGACAGTCTGGAAATCAATCCTATTGCCTTGGGATTAAATAATTTAATTGTTGATGAAGCTAAAATTCGTATTACTTCCGAAGCACAAGCTCCGGTAATCGAAAGCCGTTATCAGCATTTAGCCATCCATCCTTACCCCCATTATTTAACCGAGCATAAGGAGTTTATGGACGGTTTGTCTTGGACTCTAAGGCCTATTAGACCCGAAGATGCAGAGGCTCTACAAAACTTTATCCGCGGCCTTTCTGATAGTTCTCGTTACATGCGTTTTGTGTCGATGATGAGCGAATTAACACCAAAGATGTTGGCGCGTTACACCTATGTGGATTATGACAAAGAACTTGCTCTAGTTGCCACCACTGAGGTGCCGAATCCAGCGCATCGAGGCTTGCCACAGGAAATAATTATCGGTCTAGCTCATTATTTGCGAAATACGGACGGTGTTGGGGCAGAGTATGCGCTAGTGATAGCAGATGACTGGCAGCGCCGTAATTTAGGTCGTTCCTTAATGACAAAGTTAATAGAGCTCGCTAAAAGACAGGGGCTTGAGTATATTGAGGGTCTGGTCCTGGCCAATAATCGTCCCATGCTGGCACTAATGACTAGTTTAGGTATGACCAATGATCCGGACCCTGATGACCCCACAGCGCGTAGACTGTGGATGTCTTTTAAGTAATAACTTATTTGGCGTGAGCGCTCAGGAAGTCATTAATATCACGAATTTCTTCGGCGCAAATCTCATGTTGCATCGGATAGTCATGCCATTCAACCTCATAGCCTAATTCTTTTAAGTGATCGCGGCTTTGTTCACCACGACTGACCTGAACTACCTGGTCAAGAGAGCCATGAACCATCAGAATAGGTGTGTCTTGGTTGACTGGAGCGCGCTCATCAGCAGTTTTCTCAAGAATAGGTAGATAGCCTGAAAGACCCACGATACCTCCTAGCTTTTTAGGGTAGCGCAAACCGGTTGATAGGGCCATTGCCGAACCTTGAGAGAAACCGATGAGGAAGATATTTTCAGCGGGGATGCCGCGTTCAATTTCGCGTTCAATCAGCGTATTAATGTCTTCGATGGATTTACGGATACCTGCTTCATCCTCGCGCTTACCGCCAATGTCCATGGTTAAAATGTCGTACCAGGCCGGCATTACATAGCCATTGTTGATAGTGACAGGGATGGCAGGCGCATTTGGAAACACAAAGCGAATATTTAAGTTTTCAGGTAAACGAAAGTAGGGCGGAACTGGCACAAAATCATTGGCATTGGCCCCTAAGCCATGCATCCAGATAACACTGTGTGTTGCTTCTTCAGTTTTTTGAGGATAGTTGTATTCGATACAATCTAATAGCTCTTTGCTCATAAAAAAATACGTCCTTAGTTGTATGTAGCGTGTTTATCTTTATTCGATAAAGTCTTTCAGAAATTGAAATAAAGCACGATATTGCTTGCGTTGTGGTGTTTGATCCGCAGTCAGCTTGGCATTGTTGCTTTGCTCTTTACGAGTGGCGCGAACCACGCTGCGCAAAGCCTGAATATCAATATCAGGATGCTGTTCAATTAGTTTGGTGACTTCATCATCGCTCTGAATTAATCGATCACGAATTAACTCCAAACGATGTAAGTGATCATTTTGCTCTTTGGAGCCGTGCTTCCATGTGTCAATTTGCTGACGGATGGTCTCAACGTCGGCTTGACGTAAGACCTTGGCGGCATAATGTATTTGACGCCTTTTGGCACCATGGCTTTTAAAGTTTTTGGCTTCTTCCAGCGCTCTGATAGCTGACTCATCAAGAGGTAATTGGCGAATTTGCTCAATTGAGAACTCAATCAATTCTTTGGTTAAATCTACAATGGCGTGTAACTCACGCTTAACCTGTGATTTGCTCGGGCCGTCATAGCCATTTTCATCGAACTCGGGAGAGTTGCTTTGGTCGGAATCTATAGACATAGAGAGAATAAAAGGTTTATTAATATTAGCTTGTCGTATATGATAGCCTGATAGCTAAATCTATTGGCAAAAACTGTCAAATCATATTTACAAGGTTCTTAGGTAGTAATGAGTGTAACAAGTTCAGATTTTGATTTAATTGTGCAAAAAGCTTTGGCTAAAGCCAAGCAAATAGGGGCGAGCGACGCTGCTGCTTCAGTTTCTGAGTCTTCTGGTTTAGTCGTGGGAGTGCGGCAAGGACAAGTAGAAACAATCGAGCGCATGCGTGACAACTCCCTCGGAGTGACTGTTTATCGTGGCAAAGCACGTGGTTCTGCCTCTACCTCTGATTTAAGTGATAAGGCCTTGGCCGACACTGTAGAAGCAGCGTGGAATATCGCTCGTTACACAGCAGAGGATGAGCTCGCCGGGCTACCTGATGTCGAGGACTTGGCGACTGAGGCCGATTTTAGGGATTTAGAGCTATATAAACCTTGGGATATAGACCCGACATCAGCAACAGAGCTTGCGATACAAGCAGAGGCTGCTGCCTTAGCCTATAGCGATAAAATTGCCAATACAGAAGGAGCGCAGGTTGATACTGGTGCTGGTCGTTTTGTGATGGCTAATAGCGCAGGTTTTTTAGGTGGTTATCAATATACTCGCCATGGTATTTCTGCCTCAGTGATTGCCGGGCAGGGTGATGGTATGCAGCGTGACTATTGGTATACCTCCGAGCGTTATCCGGAGCGCTTGGAGTCAGCTCAGCGAGTCGGTGAGTTGGCGGCTAAGCGTTCAGTGATGCGCTTAAATGCACGTCAGATACCTACCGGTCGCTATCCAGTGATTTTTGAGGCGCCTTTAGCTTTAGGGTTGATTGGTCATTTGACTCAAGCCATTAGTGGCGGTGCACTTTATCGCAAAACCAGTTTCTTGGTGGATTCTTTAGGCACAGAGGTGATGGCGCCGCATTTGAGTATTTATGAGGATCCTTTCATTCTTGGCGCGATGGGCAGTAGCACCTTTGATAATGAGGGTGTGCGCACTGCAGCGCGAGATCTGCTCAAAGACGGTGTGTTGCAAGGTTATTTGCTCTCCACTTACAGTGCTCGTAAATTGGCTATGCGTACTACCGGCAATGCGGGTGGTTCACATAATTTGCTTTTGCGTTCGAGTCTGACCCAAGCTGACGATGACTTAAGTGCTTTATTGAAGAAAATGGATCGTGGTTTATTGGTGACAGAACTAATCGGTCATGGTGTCAATTACGTCACGGGCGATTATTCTCGTGGTGCCTTTGGTTATTGGATAGAAAATGGTGAAATCCAATATCCCGTTGAGGAGATTACGATTGCCGGCAACTTAAAGGATATGTTTAAACAAATCCAGGCCGTTGCCAACGATCAAATTACCCGTGGTTCTAAAACGAGTGGTTCGGTTTTAATTGAACAAATGGCTGTGGCTGGTTTATAAGCTGCATACCTAGGGTAAATAGTTAGGGCTTAAATGTTATATTTATGCTAGTATTTTTGGCATAATTTTTATGGAGTTTTTATTATGGAAAGACGTTCGTTTTTGAGAAAAGCCGGTGTAGGTGTTGCGGCCGGTGCGGCAGCTGTTTCAGCTCCGGTAATTGCACAAGATGGCCCAACAGTTCGTTGGCGTATGGCGACGAGTTTTGCTCGTAACTTGCCTGCTCTGCATACACCTGCTCAGCGTTTCTCTGAGTATGTCAGCGCAATGACTGGTGGCAAGTTTCAAATCGACGTTTTCCCTGCCGGAGAGATTGTGCCAGCCTTCGAGGTGTTAGATGCGGTTTCTAATGGTACGGTTCAGTGTGGTCACACGTGTGGTTACTACTATTTCGGTAAAAATCCGGCCTACTGTTTTGACACAGCAGTGCCTTTCGGTTTAACAGCGCGTCAGATGAATGCCTGGCTGATCGAAGGTAATGGTATGACCTTATTGCGTGAGCTATTTGCTCAAGCTAACGTTGTAAACTTTCCACTAGGCAATACAGGCGCCCAGATGGGTGGTTGGTTCCGTAAAGAGATTAAATCCTTAGAAGATCTAAATGGCGTCAAGATGCGTACAGCCGGTTTTGCTGGTGAGGTTCTGTCCAAGATTGGTGTTGTGCCTCAGCAATTGCCTAGCGGTGACGTTTATCCTTCACTTGAAAAAGGCACCCTGGATGCTGTTGAGTTTGTTGGTCCTTACGATGATGAAAAGTTAGGTTTTGTAAAAGTGGCTCCTTACTACTACTACCCGGGTTTCTGGGAGGGTGGTCCAGCGGTGTCCTTGTACACTAATAAGGATGAGTACGAGAAGTTGCCGGAAGCCTATAAACATATTTTAGAAACGGCTTCATTCCGTGCTACTCACGATATGTTAGCCATTTATGACTATAACAATGCCGGTGCTTTACGCAATTTAATTGCTGAGGGGGCGATTTTGAGAGAATTCCCTCGTGACATCTTGGAAGCGGCTTATAAAGCAACAGGTGAGCTTTATAAACAGTACTCTGATGGTAATGAGATGTTCAAAAAACTGCACGATGACTATATGGGTTATCGCGATTCAGTAGCACCATGGTTTAACGTATTAGAAACCTCATATACTCGCTTCTTGGCATACGCTATTAACCGTTTATAGTTGTTTAAAAGCTCTCAAGCAGAGGGTTTTACTGAAATACAACGCTAAAGCTTTGTTTTTACATTGCTTTAGCGTTTTTTTGTTATATTTTTCTTTCTTTGTGTTAATATTATCGGCTTACTCTAGCTAGTACTGTCAATCTTGTTAATAATGGCATGGCGAGCAAGAGGTTTTTAATTTTTAAGGATAAAGAATCATGAAGACTTTTGTGGCAAAACCCCATGAAGTCAAACGTGACTGGTATGTTGTCGATGCAAAAGGCAAAGTTCTAGGACGTGTAGCCAGCGAAGTTGCACGCCGTTTGCGCGGTAAGCATAAACCAGAGTACACCCCTCACGTTGACACCGGCGATTACATCGTAATTATTAATGCTGCTGATATTGTAGTTACGGGCGCTAAGTTCGAAGACAAGAAATACTACCATCACACCGGTTACCCAGGCGGTATCCGTGAGACTAACTTCCGCAAGATGCAGGAGCGTTTCCCTGGTCGTGCGTTAGAGAAAGCAGTTAAAGGCATGCTACCTAAGGGTCCTTTAGGCTACGCCATGTTCAAAAAACTCAAGGTGTATGCAGGTGAAGAGCATCCTCATACTGCTCAGCAACCACAACAGCTTGATATCTAAGGAATAAG
>JAAZFX010000104.1 GCA_012511555.1 Alcaligenaceae bacterium
TGGCGTAAAGCTAAGCATTTACGTCGTCAAAGAGGGCGTAACGACTAAATTAATTGAAGTGTTTTCGCTTTAGTGGCTTTATGGTGTAAAAAGCGCAGTTTCTGTCATTGTTTTTCAATTAGTCATGTATCGTTTATCAGGAATCCTTATTCATGATATTTAATCAGTGTCTTAGTTTCTGCGTTAAACCCCTTAGGTCAGTTGTTAAGCGACGCTATATATCACTGTTAATGGCAGTCAGTTTAAGTGCTTGCCAAACAATTCCGCTTGATACTCCTGATACGCAGCAAATAATTCCCATGGATTGGCCTAAAGAGTTGCTTCAGAGTGGAACTACGGGTGTCAATCCACAGCACTTGGCCTGGTGGGATTATTTTAGAGATCCTATGTTGCGACAAGTCATTAGTGATGCCTTAGCCTATAACCGTGACTTACGAATGGCGGTGTTGCGTGTGGCAGAAGCTGAAGCCATGCTACAGCTTAGACGTTCGGATTTGTGGCCGACTGTGGGGGCTGATGGTCAAGCTTCTCGACGCGCTATTCCAGCAGAATTGAGTCCCACAGGTGCTTCGCAGATAGGTGCTGAATATGGTCTGATGATTGGCGTCAATAGTTGGGAGCTTGACTTATGGGGGCGCATTCGTCATCTCAAAGATGCTGCATTAGAAGAGTTTCTCGCCGGTTCTTATGCGCAGCATGTGGTTCAGGCCGGTTTAATTGCAGAGGTGGCGCGAGCTTATTTGTCACTACAGACATTAGATGAGCAAATTGATGTTGTTCAAAAGAGCATTATTTCGCGTCAAGAATCCTATCGCATTTTTAAGCGACGCTATGAAGTTGGCGCCTCATCCTTATTGGAGTTGACTCAAGTTGAAACCTTGTTGATGCAAGCTAGGGTCTTGTTATCTCAGTTACAACAACAACGTCAGGACTTGCTTAATAGTTTCGTTGTGTTAGTGGGTAAACCAGTTAATTCGATATCACAAGGGTTGATTACAAAAGCTTCATATCCAAGTGGTGGTGCCGTCGATACTACCTTTGGTCCCATTTCGCTTGCTTTGCCTTCTGAAGTTTTATTACAGCGTCCAGATATTGTCGCGGCGGAACATCGTTTGCGAGCGGCAAAAGCAAATATTGAGGCGGCTCGGGCTGCGTATTTCCCGCGTATCGCATTAACAGCTGGCGCAGGTACCGCGAGTGCACAGTTAAGTGGTTTATTTGATGGCGGTAGCGGCACTTGGTTATTTTCTCCGGTTATTTCTTTACCACTGTTTGACGGTGGTGCGCGCGCTGCAAACCTACAAGCGAGTAAAGTGCGAGCGCAGATGGCGATCACAGAGTATGAAAAAGCAATACAGCAAGCATTCCGCGAAGTCGCTGATGCCCTAAATCAGCGTTTGCGTCTGCAAGAACAAGTTCATTTGGGTCAGCGTGTGGTGCAGATTCAACAAGAGCGTGCGCGTTTAGCACAGCTGCGTTATGACAGCGGTGCAGTGAGTTATTTGGATGTGCTGGATGCGCAGCGTGAGCTGTTATCGGCACGTCAGCAATTAGCAAGAGATCAAGGCGGCTTACGTTTGAGTGAAGTCGCTTTATATAGCGCTTTAGGCGGTGGCACCCAGGTGGCGTCTGATTATCTTTTATCTGGAGCTGCAACGCCTCATCATGCACAGAGTGATCAATCGGTGTCGCAAGACGTCACGTACTGAATTTTGAAAAAGGAAGCGTAAACAATGGCAGTTAATCGTCAGTTAGGTCGTTGGATAAAATGGGGGTTAATTATCTCCATCATTGCGGCTGCTAGTTATTACTGGATGTCATTGAGTGAGGATGAATTAGGTGAAAATTTTCCTTCGGGTAATGGCCGAATTGAAGCAACCGAGATCAATTTAGCTTCAAAGTTCGCAGGTCGCCTATCTGAGGTGTTGGTTCAAGAGGGCGATTACGTCAAAGCCGGTCAAGCCTTAGCACGATTGGAGTCAAGCAGTATGGCGGCTCAGTTAGATGAAGCCAAAGCAAGGCATCAAGAGGTGTTACAGTCAGTCGCTACGGCAGAAGCTCAAGTCGCTTTAAGACAGAGTGAATTAGCGGCCGTTCAAGCAGGCGTCAAACAAAGTGAAGCGGCTTTAGGTGCGGCACGTAGTCGTTTTAATCGCACCAATATGTTAAGTCGCGAAGGCGCTGCATCAAAACAAGAGCTAGACGATGATCGCGCTCAGTTGATACATGCAGAAGCATCCGTTAGTGCCGCTAAAGCTCAGGTTGTTTCTGCACAGTCTGCGATTGATGCGGCGAAGTCGGAGTTAGTGGCGATTGGTTCACGTATTGAGGCAGCTTCAGCGACGATTCAGCGTATTGAGTCGGATATCGATGATACTACTTTGTTTGCGCCGCGAGATAGTCGTGTGCAGTTGCGTTTAGCGGAGCCAGGCGAAGTGGTGGCCGCCGGTACGCGTATTTTAAATTTGGTTGATTTATCCGATGTTTCGATGACTTTCTTCTTGCCCGAAAAAGTGGTAGGACGTGTTGCCATCGGTAGTGAAGCAAGAATTGTGTTAGATACGGCACCACAGGCCCCGATTCCAGCAATTATTACTTTTGTAGCGGATATTGCGCAATTTACACCTAAAACTGTTGAAACAGCAAGTGAGCGTCAAAAGTTGATGTTCCGTGTGAAGGCACAAATTCCACGTGAGTTGTTGTTGTCTTATGTGGATTACGTTAAAACGGGTTTACCAGGTGTGGCTTATGTGCGTTTAAATCAAGATGAAGAGTGGCCACCGCATTTGCGAACACGCTTTACAACGGAGTTAGAGCGTGAATAGTGAGCAAGGGCCCGTCGTTAGGCTATCTACTATTAGTTTTAGTTACGGTAAGACTTTAGCGCTAAATGAACTAAGTTTGGATATACCGAGTGGCAAAATGGTCGGCGTGATTGGTCCTGATGGGGTCGGCAAGTCGAGTCTATTGTCTTTGATTTCGGGTTCACGCGTGATTCAAGAAGGTGAAGTCTGGGTGCTCGGTGGCGATATGCGTAAAAAATCTCATCGTGATGTGATTTGTCCGCGCATCGCGTATATGCCGCAAGGTTTAGGTAAAAATTTATACCACACCTTAACTGTGGAACAAAATCTACAGTTTTTTGCACGTTTATTTGGTCATAGTGCCAAAGAGCGTCGTCGCCGAATTGATGACTTGACTCGTAGTACAGGTCTTTATAACTTTTTAGAACGACCTGCTGGCAAACTTTCTGGTGGTATGAAGCAAAAGCTAGGTTTATGCTGCTCTTTAATTCACGACCCAGATTTGCTGATTTTAGATGAGCCTACCACCGGGGTAGACCCATTAGCACGTTCTCAGTTTTGGGAATTAATTGATCGGATCCGCTCTCAGCGACCGCATATGAGTGTGATTGTGGCCACGGCCTATATGGATGAGGCTCAGGGTTTTGATTGGTTAGTGGCGATGGATGAGGGGCAAGTATTGGCTACCGGCAGTCCGCAGGAGTTAATGCAGCAGACGCGTAGCAACAATTTAGAAGATGCTTTTTTGTGTCTATTGCCCGAGGAAAAAACAGCCGATCACCAAGAGGTGATTATTTCACCGTTGACCGTCGAAAATGAAATAGCGATTGAAGCAAAAAATTTAACAAAGCGTTTTGGTGATTTTGTTGCAGTAGACAATGTGACTTTTAAAATTCGTCGCGGTGAGATTTTTGGATTTTTAGGTTCCAATGGCTGTGGTAAGTCGACTACCATGAAAATGCTGACTGGCTTATTGCCTATATCAGAGGGGCAGGTGTGGCTTTTTGGTGAAGAGGTAAATCCAGACAATATAGCGACGCGTCGTCGTGTCGGTTATATGTCTCAAGCTTTTTCGCTTTATAGTGAACTGACAGTGCTGCAAAACTTAGAGATGCATGCCAAAATTTTCAATGTACCTGCAGCAGAATTGAATGCTCGGGTTGAAGAGATGTTGCAGCGCTTTGATTTGCAAGAAGTCAGGCATACCTTACCTGATAATTTGCCCTTAGGTATTCGACAGCGGTTATCTTTGGCAGTGGCTATGGTGCATAAGCCAGAGCTGTTAATTTTGGATGAACCGACATCAGGAGTTGACCCCGTCGCACGTGATAAGTTTTGGCTGCATTTAGTTGAGTTGTCACGTCGAGATCATGTCACTATCTTTATTTCAACGCACTTTATGAATGAAGCGATGCGTTGTGACCGCATGTCGATGATGCACGCTGGTAAGGTGTTAGATAGTGATACACCAGCAGCTTTGGTTAAAAAGCGTGGCGTGGGCACGCTCGAAGAAGCGTTTATTGCTTATCTCTTGGAGGCCGAAGCGGGTGAGCCAATGGAGCATGATATTGCTCCTCTTGGACAAGAGGTTGCGGAGTCCTCATTCAGCGAACAGTCATCAAAACATGTCAGAGGGTTTAGTTTTCAGCGCTGGTATAGTTTTGTTTGGCGCGAAGCTTTAGAGTTAAGACACGACCCGATTACCTTATTGTTAGCGCTTTTAGGTTCAGTGATTTTGATGACGGTAATGGGTTTTGGTATGACCTCTGATGTCACTGATCTTAGTTATGCGGTATTAGATCGTGATCAAAGTGCTACTAGCCGTGCTTATAGCTTAAATTTATCGGGTTCGCGTTATTTCACAGAGCATGAACCGATTCTTGATTATGATGATTTAGATCGGCGTATGCGCTCTGGTGAGCTAAGTCTGGCAATAGAAATACCCGCCGATTTTAGCCGGAAGGTCTTGCGTGGTGAATCGGTAGAGATTGGGGCATGGATTGATGGTGCGATGCCAGCAAGAGCTGAGACAGTAAGAGGCTATGTGAGCGGCATGCATGCACATTGGTTAAGTGTCGCGGCAGCAGAAATGGGTATGGCGTCTCAGACTAATTTGAATATTGAAAGTCGTTATCGCTATAACCCTGACGTGCAGAGTTTACCTGCCATGGTGCCCGCTGTTATGCCAATGTTGCTGCTGATGATGCCAGCGATGCTGACGGCTTTAGGGGTGGTGCGTGAAAAAGAGCGTGGTACGATTTTAAATGTCTATGTTACGCCGGTTGGTCGTGCGGAGTTTATTTTAGGAAAACAATTACCTTATTTCATATTGGGTTTTCTGAATTATATTTTCCTGTTGATAATGTCAATTTACTTGTTTGATGTGCCATTGACAGGTAGTTTTTGGGCCTTAAGTTGGTCCATGGTGTTTTACTTGATTATTGCCACAGGAGTTGGTCTTCTGATCTCTACCTTAACTAAGAACCAAACTGCGGCGATTTTTCTTTCAATGATCTTGACGATGATTCCGACAGCACAATTTTCGGGCTTGAATAATCCAGTCAGCTCGATGGAAGGCACTGCACGTTTCATCGGTGAAATTAGTCCAGCGACCTATATGTTTATGATTAGTCGTGGCGTCTTTAATAAAGCACTTGGATTCCAAGAGTTGCGTGAATATATTCTGCCTTTGCAGATTGCAGCCGTTGTGGTGGTCATCGCAGCTATTTTGTTGATGAAAAAACAGGAGCGCTAAGGTGTCAGAAAAAAAGAGTCAGTCACCTAAAGATAAAAGAACGCCAAACCATAGCACTTTACTTAACATTTGGTTGTTAGGTATTAAGGAGTTCTGGAGTCTTTTGCGCGAACCGATGCTGCTTATCCTGATCGTGTACATGTTTAGTTTATCGATTTATACCTCAGCCAATGCCATTCCTGATACGTTGAATCGAGCCGCGATTGCAATTGTGGATGAAGATCAAACGACGCTCTCAGCTAGAATCGCATCCGCTTTTTACCCACCTCATTTCACCCATCCCAAGATGATTACTTATGCGCAAATGGATGAAGAGTTGGATACTGGTAGTAGTACCTTTGTTTTAAATATTCCACACGGTTTCCAGCGTCGGGTTTTGTCAGGCGACGCCGCTGAAGTACAGTTAAATGTCGATGCGACTCGTATGTCACAAGCTTTTAGTGGTAATGGTTATATCACCCAGATGATTAATCAAGAAGTCGCAGAGTTTGCTCAGCGCTATCGTAGTGAAGCAACGATGCCAGTAGAGCTTAGCTTAAGGGCACGTTTCAATCCAGTCCTAGACTCAACATGGTTTGGCGGGATTGTTCAAGTCGTAAACAATATTTCTATGCTGTCGTTGATTTTGACGGGTGCGGCCTTAATTCGCGAGCGTGAGCGTGGCACAATTGAGCATTTGTTGGTGATGCCAGTCACGCCGGTTGAGATTATGATGTCTAAGATTTGGTCAATGAGCGCGGTGGTATTAGCGGGTGCACTTTTTGCATTGGTTTTTGTGGTGCAAAAGCTGTTGGGGGTGCCTATTGAAGGGTCGATTTTATTATTTGCTGCGGGTGCTGCCGTCTTTTTATTCTCAATCACCTCTTTGGGGATTTTTATGGCGACGATAGCCAATAACATGGCTCAATTCTCTATGTTATTGATCCTCTGCTTGATGCCAATGCAAATGCTTTCGGGTGGCATGTCACCGCGCGAGTCAATGCCGGAAATATTGCAGTACATTATGTTATTAGCGCCCACCAGTCATTTTATTGATTTGAGTCAGGCGATATTATTCCGTGGTGCGGGTTTTGAGGTGGTGTGGGTGCAGTTTGTAGCGCTTGCTATGATAGGCATGACGCTGAACTTTTTATCACTGCGACGCTTTAAAGAAGCGATTGTGAAAATGGCTTAAGATAGCGACAGGGTGGTAGTTAATGAGTCAAGCTGGATCACCTCTGAAGGCATCCAGCTTGATAATTGAGAGCATGACTGATGGTTTAGCAGCCAAAAAACCAGCAACCATCAAATCTGAGATCGGGTCCAGTGCTCCAACGAGTCACTCGTTGACCATCTCTACCCATATAAATAAATAGGAATCGGTCCCAAATATTGGCTTCTCGATAGCGATAACTCCAAACCTGCTCACGCTTCTCGCCTAGTCCCA
>JAAZFX010000105.1 GCA_012511555.1 Alcaligenaceae bacterium
ACACCCGTACAGAAACGCCTTTACATATTATTCAAGAGGTCATCGATAACTCAGCAGATGAGGCACTAGCCGGTGTTTGTAAAAATATCAAGGTCACCATTCATCAGGATCAGAGCATTAGTATTGAAGATGATGGGCGTGGTATTCCGGTGGGTTGGCATGAGGAAGAAAATGCGCCAGTCGTTGAGATTGTGTTCACACGCTTGCACGCCGGGGGCAAGTTTAATAAAGCCACTTCCAGCGCTTATGCCTTCTCCGGTGGCCTGCATGGTGTTGGTGTGTCAGTCACCAACGCTTTATCCAAGCGTCTCGAGGTGGTTGTGACCCGTGGTGGTCAGCAGCATCAGTTAGTCTTTGCCAATGGCGGTGAGGTAGCAGAGCCTTTAAAAGTGATTGGTACTGCGCCAGCCCGTAAAACCGGGACGGTGGTACGAGTTTGGCCTGACGCCAAGTATTTTGATAGCCCTAATTTACCTATTGTTGAGTTACAGCGCTTATTACGTAGTAAGGCCGTGTTGTTGCCGGGCGTCTCAATCACTCTTATCAATGAGAAAAACGGTCAAACTCAGCATTGGCAATACGCCGATGGTTTACGCGGTTACCTTGAAGAGGAATTGGCCGGTGAGGATTTATTAATTCCTATGTTCGAGGGTAAGCAATTTGCCGGTAAAAACGATGAGGATTTCGCTGAAGGTGAGGGATGTGAATGGCTAGTCGCTTGGACTTTAGAGGGAGCGATTGCTCGCGAATCCTATGTGAACTTGATTCCTACACTGAGTGGCGGTACGCACGAAGCGGGTCTTAGAGAAGGCTTGTTTAATGCCTTAAAGGGCTTTATTGATATCCATAACCTTTTACCAAAGGGCGTGCGCTTGTTGGCCGAAGATTTATTTGCCCGTGCCAGCTTTGTCTTGTCAGTGCGTATGCTCGATCCGCAATTCCAGGGTCAGACCAAAGAGCGTTTAAATAATCGTGATGCAGTACGTTTGGTAAGCAACTACGTTAAGAGCTCCTTTGAATTATGGCTCAATAGCAATGTAGACTGGGGGCGTAGCCTTGCTGAGATGGTGATTCGTCAGGCTCAGGCACGTGCGCGCTCAGCCAAGAAAATTGAAAAGCGTAAGAGTTCCGGTGTGGCTGTATTACCTGGTAAATTAACCGATTGTGAGTCAGACGATCCGACACGCACTGAGGTCTTTCTGGTTGAGGGTGACTCAGCGGGCGGCTCTGCTAAAATGGGTCGCGATAAAGAGTTTCAGGCCATTTTGCCTTTGCGTGGTAAGGTGCTCAACTCGTGGGAAGTGGACAAGGATCGCCTTTTCGCCAATAAAGAAATTCATGATATTTCGGTAGCGATTGGTGTGGATCCTCACGGTCCCAAGGAATCGGTTGATTTGTCCGGTTTGCGTTATCGCCGTATTTGTATTCTCTCGGATGCGGACGTGGACGGTTCACATATTCAGGTTTTATTGTTGACCTTGTTTTATAAACATTTTCCTAAATTGGTGGAAAATGGTTTTGTGTATGTGGCTCAGCCCCCGTTATTTAGGGTAGATGCACCGTCGCAGGGTAAGCGACCGGCGCGTAAAATCTACTGCCTGGATGAGCGAGAACTGGATTCTACGGTTGACAAGTTAATCAACACAGAGAATTACAAAGAAACAAGCCTTAGCATTAGTCGCTTTAAAGGTCTCGGTGAGATGAGTCCGGAGCAGCTTTGGGAAACCACGATGAATCCTGACACCCGTCGTCTTTTGCCGGTGACCTTTGGCGATTTTAGTCCTGAAGAAACACAACAGATGTTTGATATGTTGATGTCGCGAGGCGAAGCTCAACAGCGCCGTACCTGGCTCGAAGAAAAGGGTAATCTTGCTGACTTGGATGTTTAAGTTACGTAGGTTTTTTAAAACAGTTTAAACCTAAATTTAAGTGTTAAATGACAGAACAAAATAATTTATTCGATACGCCTGAAGAAGAGGGTGTGACACTCGGTCTTTATGCTGAAAAAGCCTATTTAGATTACGCCGTTTCGGTGGTTAAAGGACGTGCCTTACCCGATGTCAGTGATGGTCAAAAGCCTGTACAACGACGTATCCTCTATGCGATGAATGCGATGGGGCTCAAAGCCAGTGCAAAACCGGTTAAATCTGCTCGTGTAGTCGGTGATGTCTTAGGTAAGTATCATCCCCATGGTGACCAGGCTGCCTATGAGGCCATGGTGCGGATGGCACAAAGTTTTACCCTGCGCTATCCCTTGGTGGATGGTCAGGGTAACTTCGGTTCACGTGACGGTGATGGTGCAGCAGCAATGCGATATACGGAGGCGCGTTTAACTCCCTTGGCCGAGTTGCTTTTAGAAGAGCTCGGTGAGGGTACGGTCGACTTTATTCCTAACTATGATGGGAGTGAAAAGGAGCCCGCTTTGTTGCCCGCGCGCTTGCCCGTGATGCTGCTTAACGGTGCTTCAGGTATTGCGGTTGGGATGGCGACTGAAATTCCTTCACACAATTTAAGAGAAGTAGCTGCGGCGTGTGTGGCTTTACTGAAGAAGCCGAGCTTAAGTGCCGATGAGATCATGGAGCATATTCCGGGGCCGGACTTTACCAATGGTGCGCAAATCATTTCTCCTGCTGAAGAAATTGCCGAGATTTATAAGAGCGGCAGAGGCTCTGTTAAAGTTCGTGCCCGTTGGGAGTTTGAGGAGTTGGCGCGCGGTCAGTGGCAGTTGGTAGTGACTGAATTGCCGCCTAATACCAGTACACAAAAAGTGCTGGAAGAGATTGAAGAGATTTCTAACCCACGTATTCGCACCGGTCGTAAAGCACTGACAGCCGAGCAACAACAAGCACGTGCCGCGATGTTGTCTTTATTGGATAGAGTACGTGATGAGTCGGGCAAAGACGCAGCCGTGCGTTTAGTCTTTGAACCTAAAACTTCCCGCGTTGATCGAGAGGAGTTTGTTAATCAACTACTCGCTAAAACCAGTATGGAGGGTAATGCCGCCATCAACTTGGTATGTATTGGTATCGATGGGAGCCCACGCCAGCGCAACCTGCAAGAAATCCTCACAGAGTGGATAGCTTTTCGTACCACTACAGTTACGCGTCGTACTCAATATCGTCTGGATAAAGTCACCGATAGAATCCACGTGCTTGAAGGCCGTATGGTGGTCTACCTCAACGTTGATGAGGTAATTGCGACGATTCGTGAGTCTGATGAACCGCGAGCCGCATTGATGGAGCGCTTTAATCTCAGTGAGCGTCAAGCGGAAGATATTTTAGAAATGCGTCTGCGTCAATTAGCCCGCCTTGAGGGCATTAAAATTGAGCAGGAGCTTGATGAAAAGCGCAAAGAACAGGCAGATTTACAGCATCTTTTAGACAATCCGACGGCGATGCGTAAAATGATGATTAAAGAAATCGAAGCCGATGCGAAGAAGTTTGGTGATGATCGCCGGACATTAATTCAGGAAGCCGATAAAGCAGTTTTAGAGCACAAGGTAGTCGATGAACCGGTGACTGTGATTATTTCACAAAAGGGCTGGATACGCTCTCGTCAAGGTCATGGTCATGAGGCACAAAGTTTTACCTTTAAATCCGGTGATAAGCTTTACGATACCTTTGAGGTGCGTACGGTAGACAGTTTGCTCGCTTTTTCTAATACCGGTCGAGTTTATACCACCGATGTCGCTGATTTACCATCCGCACGTGGCGATGGTCAGCCGATCACAGCAATGGTCGATAGTGAGTCTAACACCAAAATTAATCAGTTTTTGGCCGCTGATGAGGCACAGCAAGTGCTCTTGGTTCAAGAGCATGGCATTGGATTTATGAGTACTATTGCTCATATGTCCAGCCGTCAAAAAGCCGGTAAGCAATTTGTCACGGTTGAAAAGCCGCTATTAAAGCCTGTCTTTATTGATAAAGAGGATCGTTATTTAGCTTTATTAAGTAATAAGGGTAAATTCCTTGTCATTCCTTTAGCTGAGGTCCGGAAGTTAGCCGGTGGTGGCCTAGGGACTATCTTAATGGGCTTGGACGATGATGATAAACTAAGTCAAGTGGTGCCTTTTGGCGAAACCGGACTAGCAGTTAGCGGTATTTACCGTCGTAAAGAAACGGTAGATATTTTAGATCTAAATGAATTAGAACAATACATCGGCAAGCGTGCTCGTAAGGGACGCGTTTTAGATGTAAGGGTCAAGGACTTTATATTGAGTCGACCCGGTGCGCTTGAAGAAGAGAAAGAGTAAGCGTAACTTACTCGTACTTAAGCGCTTAAGAGATACAAAAGGGAAAAGCATGTCGTTTAAAGTTGAGGTGATGCCAAGTGGGCATCAGTTTGTGGTTAAAGAGGGGCAAATTGTCTTGGATGCAGCCCTGGATGCCGGCGTTATTCTACCCTATAGCTGTCGTAGTGGTTCTTGTGTTAGCTGTAAGGGCAAGGTCTTGGAGGGTGATTATGATCCCGGTATTGGCACCGAGCAAATCATGTCGCCGGACGAGATGGCTGAGGGCTATACACTGTTTTGTCAGACCACGGCTCAATCGGATTTAGTAATAGAGAGCACAGAGGTGCGTTTAGAGACTGACATCATCACACGCAAAATGCCCGCTCGTGTGATTAAGCTTGAGCAGCTTAATGATGATGTGATGTTGGTGCAGTTGCAAATGCCGTCAACAGAGACATTTCGATACAAACCCGGTCAGTATTTAGATTTTATTTTTAAAGACAATGTTCGTCGTTCTTACTCGATTGCAGTAGCCCCAGAGGAGGGTAAAGCTATAGAGTTGCACGTGCGCCATATGCCGGGCGGTATGTTTAGTGATCGCTTATTCGGTGTTGGCGAAAGACCGGTTAAAGTCCGGGAAATTCTGCGCATTGAGGGCCCATTAGGCACCTTTTTCCTAAGAGAAGAGTCGGATAAGCCTATCATCTTTGTAGCCAGTGGCACCGGTTTCTCACCAATTAAAGCGGTTATTGAAGATATTATCGCCAAGGGCATCAGCCGTCCAGTCACATTGTACTGGGGTGGCCGTCGTCCCCACGATCTCTATATGAATGACTTGGCTG
>JAAZFX010000258.1 GCA_012511555.1 Alcaligenaceae bacterium
AGACAAAAACCATATCTAGGGGTATAGCTCAATTGGCAGAGCGTCGGTCTCCAAAACCGAAGGTTGTAGGTTCGATTCCTACTGCCCCTGCCAAATAGTGAAGTAGCTGCAATAAGCGCGGTACTAATAAGATGTCAAACACAAATGTTACAACCGTTGCCAATACAGGCGACAGAATCAAAATTACTCTGGCAATACTGGTCATAGCGGTCGGTATTTTTGCGTATTCGTTCTTTGCGGATTTGAATATCTATGCGCGAGTGGGTATTTTTGTCGGTAGTTTGGCTTTAGCTGGAATTTTAGTTTGGCTTAGCGATTTAGGTAAGCGTACCTTAGGATTTGCTTCCGGCTCTTACAACGAATTAAAACGAGTTGTCTGGCCAAGTCGCAACGAAGTTATTCAAATGACAGGCATCGTTTTTGCCTTCGTTTTTGTAATGTCCCTCTTTTTATGGATTGCTGATAGCTTAATCGACTGGATTCTGTACGGTATATTTCTAGGTTGGAAATAGGGAGAGCTGGTGAGTAAGCGTTGGTATGTGCTTCATGTCTTTTCAGGCATGGAGAAAAGAGTTCAAAAGAGCTTGCAAGAAAGAATCACTGAAGCTGGTTTAGAGGCCAACTTTGGTCGAATTTTAGTTCCTTCTGAAGAGGTTATGGAGAGTCGTGCGGGTCAGAAGTCCATTTCTGAACGTCGTATTTTTCCAGGCTATGTATTTATTGAAATGGAATTAACCGATGAGACTTGGCACTTGGTGAAAAGTACAAATCGTGTGACGGGGTTCTTAGGTGGTACAGGTAATCGCCCGACACCTATTTCAGAACAAGAAGTAAATAAAATTCTATTCCAGATTGAGGAAGGTGGTGAGAAACCACGTCCAAAAGTTTTATTCGAAGTTGGCGAGATGCTACGTGTCAAAGAAGGCCCATTTGCGGACTTCAATGGTACGGTAGAGTCTGTTAACTACGAACGCAGCAAAGTACAGGTTAACGTGACTATTTTTGGTCGTATTACACCTGTTGAGCTGGATTTTAGTCAGGTAGAAAAAGCTTAATAGACTTTTAGTCTCTTACTTTTAATACTATTTAATAACCATTGGGGAGCTTATAAATAAGCGCTTGCACCCATTAGGAGTTTATAACATGGCAAAGAAAATTGCTGGCTTTATTAAGCTACAAGTGCCTGCTGGTAAAGCAAACCCAGCACCTCCGATTGGCCCGGCATTAGGTCAACGCGGTCTAAACATCATGGAATTTTGTAAAGCTTTCAATGCTCAAACTCAGGGTATGGAGCCAGGTTTACCAATTCCAGTAGTGATTACTGCTTATGCAGATAAATCATTCACTTTCATTATGAAAACCCCACCTGCAACTATTCTTATCAAGAAAGCTGCTGGTATTCAAAAAGCTTCTGACCGTCCTAACGTAAATAAAGTTGGTAAATTAACTCGCGCTCAGTTAGAAGAAATTGCTAAAACTAAAGAGCCGGATCTAACGGCAGCTGACTTAGATGCAGCTGTACGTACAATTGCCGGTAGTGCTCGCAGTATGGGTATCGATGTTGAGGGTGTGATCTAATGGCTAAGTTATCTAAACGTTTACGCGCAATTAGCGAAAAATTCGATAAAAATAAATTATACGCATTAGACGAAGCGCTTAGCTTAGTTAAAGAAACAGCTAATGCTAAATTTGACGAGTCTATTGATGTAGCTATTCAATTAGGTATCGATCCTAAAAAATCAGACCAATTAGTTCGTGGTTCAGTCGTTCTACCTGCCGGTACCGGTAAGTCAGTACGAGTGGCAGTGTTCACTCAAGGTGAAAATGCTGAAATTGCTAAAGCAGCTGGCGCTGACATCGTTGGTATGGAAGACTTAGCTGAGCAGGTTAAAGCAGGTAATCTAGATTTCGATATCGTGATTGCTTCTCCTGATGCTATGCGAGTAGTTGGTGCTTTAGGTCAAATTTTAGGTCCACGTGGCTTAATGCCTAACCCTAAAGTTGGTACAGTAACTCCTGACGTTGCTACTGCTGTTAAAAACGCAAAAGCAGGTCAAGTTCAATACCGTACTGATAAAGCAGGTATTATTCACAGCACTATTGGTCGCGCCTCTTTTGACGTTAATCAATTAAAACAAAACTTAAGTGCTTTAGTAGATGCTTTAAACAAAGCTCGCCCGGCTTCTGCCAAAGGTGTTTATCTACGTAAAGCTGCCATTTCATCCACGATGGGTGGTGGTGCAAAAGTTGAAGTTGCTACTTTAACAGCAGCTGCAACTGAGTAAAGAACTTTGGGCTGCGTCAACTATAATTAATAAATTTTAATTTCTTAATTAACGTGACGCTGCTGTCAAAGACCGCTGGAGTTTTTAAGCTTATTCAGTTAAAAACTTAAAATTTTTATCCAGCGTAGACGGCGTCCCAACGGAAGAATTCAATTTAGAACTCTGCCCTGGTACGCCGCATATGGATGACACAACGGGATTTCCTCCCACCGCGTCTATTGATGGAGTGTTCAACCGTGAGTCTCAATCGTACTGAGAAAGCTGCAGTAATTGAAGAAGTATCTGGCCAATTGGCTGATGCTCAATCAATCGTTGTAGCTGAATATCGTGGAATTGATGTCGGCTCTATCACCGTATTGCGCAAAACTGCACGCGAACAGGGTGTTTACCTGCGTGTTTTAAAAAATACTTTAGTACGTCGCTCAGTTGCTGACACTCCTTTTGAGGGTATCAGCGAGCAACTAACTGGTCCATTACTATATGCAATTAGTACGGATCCAGTAGCGGCAGCTAAGGTATTGTCCAATTTCGCCAAAACTAACGACAAGCTAGTACTTAAAGCCGGTGCTTTACCGGGTAGTGTACTTGATGCTGCAGGTGTTAAGGCGTTGGCTACTATGCCTTCTCGTGAAGAGCTATTGGCCAAACTATTGGGTACTATGCAAGCACCAGTTGCGAAGTTTGTGCGTACGCTTAACGAAGTTCCAACTAAATTCGTTCGTGGCTTGGCTGCGGTACGTGATCAAAAAGAATCTGCTTAATTTTATATACGCAAGATTAGCGTTTATAGCAGATTAAATTTGACACTAAGAGTTTAGGAATATCGTCGATAGATCGATAACAAAACCAGGCAAAATACATTTATATTTAAATTTGGAGTTCAAAATGGCTTTATCAAAAGCAGATATCTTAGAAGCAATTGCTAACATGAGCGTGTTAGAGTTGTCTGAGTTAATTACAGAAATGGAAGAAAAATTCGGCGTATCAGCCGCAGCAGCTGCTGTTGCTGTTGCTGCTCCTGCTGCTGGCGGCGACGCTGGTGGTGCTAGCGCTGCTGAACAAACTGAATTCACCGTATTCTTAGCAGAAGTTGGTGCATCTAAAGTTAACGTAATTAAAGTAGTTCGCGAAATTACTGGTTTAGGCTTAAAAGAAGCTAAAGACTTAGTTGATAACGCACCTAAAGAAATTAAAGAAGGCTTAGACAAAGCATCTGCAGAAGAAGCGCAGAAGAAGCTTGAAGAAGCTGGTGCTAAAGTAGAACTTAAGTAGTTCTTACTTTAAAACACCCGGAGTAGTTTTTACTATCTCCGGGTTTTTGTGTTTTCACGAAAAACGTACTCAACATATCACAAGACGTATTGAATTGATTCCTTAATTATGTAAATTTTGTATAAATCGAAACACTTTTCCGAGTGCTTCACACTGTACACTAATTTACTATAGGATGACAAGACGCCGAGACGTTTTTCTTGAAGTCGCAAAACCCTCTTGATTACAACGACTAGTAATCAGCTAACCATCTCGAGTTGGAGTGCTCATGCCTTACTCGTATACAGAACGTAAACGTATTCGTAAGAGCTTCG
>JAAZFX010000106.1 GCA_012511555.1 Alcaligenaceae bacterium
ACCCCCCTCTGTCACACTAGTTGTCCGATCATCTGATTTTTATCATTGATTCATTTGAGGAGGCGGAGAGTGTCTTACAATGTCAACTTACAGTACAGAATTTAAAGCGCAGATCGTTAAAAAAATGATGCCACCCAATAATCAGAGTGTGGCTCACATTAGTCGCGAAAGCGGTATTCATGTCTCCACCTTATACAGTTGGAAAAAACAGTTTCAAGCAAAAGGATTTGTTGTGCCTGCCAAGCCATCTTCCCCCGACCGATGGGATGCAAAAGCCAAGTTGGCTGCGATCATCCAGACAGCTAGTATGAACGAGTCTGAGCGTTCGGCTTACTGCCGTGAACACGGTATTTATCCGGAGCAGCTGGATGCGTGGAAAGCTGCCTTTGAAGCCGTCGATGTCACGGAAGGGCCGGTGACTAAAGCCGTCTTAGCGGCAGAGCGTAAAAAGAGCCGTCAATTAGAAAAAGAACTTAGACGTAAGGAGAAGGCCTTAGCGGAAACAGCTGCCTTATTGACCTTATCAAAAAAAGCCCGG
Organism: Alcaligenaceae bacterium; assembly: GCA_012511555.1. GTDB lineage: Bacteria > Pseudomonadota > Gammaproteobacteria > Burkholderiales > Burkholderiaceae_B > Oligella. The sequence goes on from JAAZFX010000106.1 coordinate 539, forward strand.
GCTATCTGGGGCACCAACGAGGAAGACTAATCCCTCTGTCGATGAAACAGATAGCCATTACGTTAATCCAGGAAGCGGTTGATGCCGGTGCGCGACGCCACATGGCGTGTGCTCTGATGGGTATTAGCTGCCGTACCTTATTGCGTTGGCAAGCCGCTGGCCAAGACTTAGCGGATAAACGTCGAGACACAGCTAAGCGAGTCTATGCGCATGCGCTAAGCGAAGAGGAACGTCGGGAGATTCTGAACGTGTGTAACTTACCTGAGCATCAGAGTTTACCGCCGACCCAAATTGTTCCTAAACTTGCTGACAATGGTATTTATATTGCCTCTGAGTCCAGTTTTTACCGTGTGTTAAAAGCCCATGGACAACTGAATCATCGAGGTCGGACACAACAAGCACGACAGGTCGCTAAACCTAAAGCCTTAGCAGCAACCGCGCCAAATCAGGTTTGGTCGTGGGATATTACCTATCTACCGAGTGCTGTCCGAGGTCAGTTTTATCGACTGTATATTCTCATTGATATCTTTAGTCGTCTCATCACCGGCTGGGAGGTGCACCTTGAGGAATCATCGCAGCATGCAGCCACGCTGATTGACAAAGCGTGTTTAAAACACCGTGTACCCAAAGGCCAGCTTGTCCTACATTCGGATAATGGCAGCCCAATGAAAGGTGCGACAATGCTGGCGACCTTGCAACGCTTAGGCATTATGCCTTCCTTTAGTCGACCGTCGGTAAGTGACGACAACCCGTATTCTGAGTCCTTATTTAAAACACTCAAATACACACCCGCTTACCCTAGTAAACCATTTGCCGATATCACGCAAGCCCGTCAGTGGGTGCAGCAGTTTGTGACTTGGTATAACACTGAGCATTGCCACAGTGGGATTCAATTCGTCACCCCTGAGCAACGTCATACTGGCGAGGATAAGGTTATTTTAGCGCAGCGCAGTAGCGTGTATGAGGTTGCTAAAGCAGCGCGACCGGAGCGTTGGAAAAACCGTTCTACACGGAATTGGCAACCGGTTGAAACGGTTTGGTTAAACCCATCAAAAGCATCCGAGGAGTTAGAGAAAAACATAGAATTAGCAGCTTAAGAAATCGGACAACTTGCTTGACAAACACCGGTATTGCCTCTGGCATGATCAGTACGTCTGCCATGCTTGGCATGAGCCAAGTCCTACCAACAAGTCATCAAGCTAAAGCGGGACAGATTGCTGCCCTAATGAGTGTCGCAGGCTTTGGCTCGGGGCCGTTTATTAGTGGCTGGATTGCTCAGTTTTTGCCCTACCCCCTAGTCACACAAAACACCTTATCGTAGACATGGTGATTACGACTTAAGTCAATCTGCCGTATCGCCGTTTGAAGCACATTGATTGGTGCAGAATTTTTACCAGATAGCACCTGTATGAAGTTAACTGATGATAAGTTATTGTCAGAAATTAAATTATTAAAATAATTTGGCTCTGTTACCTTACCCTCACAAACAATTGATACCGTTTCATAAAAATTATGCTTAGGTTTTTCTCGCTGATAACGTCTATTTTTTCTCTTTGAAACCATACATAACTCTACCTTATTCATGAAGTTTTCGGGTAATTCAAATATGTCTAGTTTAGGCTTTGCTCCGTAACGACCATGTAAGTAATACTCTTCCAAATCCTCCCTCTTCACATGAGGCTTAAAATCAGTTAACGGATAAACTCGGGTAGACCGATCCAGCTGCTTTTCACAGAACCAAATCTGGTCACGACGCAAAAGATCTTTGCGAAGTATGGATGTTTCATGGGAAGTAAAAATCAATTGAGCATTTTTTTTGTTAGAACTCGAATTAAATAATGACACTAAAAAACGGGCTAAATCCGGATGAAGGCTTTTATTTAACTCATCCACCACAAGAATCTTTCCATACTTCAAAGCCACTAAGATCACGCCAGCTAAAGAAAACAACTTTTGTGTGCCATCAG
>JAAZFX010000107.1 GCA_012511555.1 Alcaligenaceae bacterium
GTAATAGGTAGGTAACCAATGCGGAGTGGTGCATTTGGATCAGCGTTAGCAAGGGCTGCTTTTTGTAATAAAGGCATAGTACCTGCTGCTGTAAATAAAGAGCATAATTTCAAAAATTCGCGACGAGAAGACATAAGTACCCCTTCTTTTAAAACTTAAAGGATAAAAAATAATATTTTTAATTAAATAATTGCTAAATTATTTTAAGCAGCAAAGACTAACTCTTCACTCAATTCCTGCTTATCTTTAGATGATTTGTTTCGCAGGGTTGGCACTGCTTTTTGCATCGCCAAAAGAATGTCTTGACGCAACCCAGCTAGTTGATCTGGTGCTGTCGCAGTATAACGGTCTAATCGCCACTCAGATACAATATTTGCAGGTCTTCCACCCAACAAAACAATACGATCACCAACGGCCATGGCCTCATCAATATCATGAGTTACCATCACCGCTGCTGCACTATGTGATTTGAGCGTATTACGTAAGAGCTGCTGCATTTCTTGACGAGTATTTGGATCTAGAGCACCCAATGGTTCGTCTAATAACAAAACTTCTGGTTCACGTGCTAAGGCTCGAGCTAAAGCTGCACGTTGTGCCATCCCACCTGACAAAGCAGAAGGATACTGCTGAGCAGCATGACTTAAACCAACCTCAGCCAGGGCTTTATCGACTCTCATACTAATTTCTTGCTTAGTAATATGTGGTTGATGCTTAAAATTTAGACCAAAAGCAACATTACGCTCCAAGCTTAACCAAGGTAATAAAGCCGCCTGCTGAAAGACAAAAGCAGCCTTGGGGTGAGGTTTATTTAAGGTTTCACCAAATAACTTAACCTCACCACCCTGGCTTGCTTGTAAACCGGCCAAAGCTCTCAGCAAGGATGATTTTCCGACACCACTGGGGCCTAGTAATATAACAATCTCATCTTGATGAATTGTTAAATCAAGATTTTCCAATAATGTTGTATCGTCATAACTCAAACGCAAGTCATACGCTTGCAATACTCCTACGCGTTGCGACTGGGTCATTACGCTACCTCTTCCTCTGCCACTTTAGCCGCCGCCTCTTCTAATAAAGCAATTTCACGGCGTAAATGCCTCAGAGATGGCGTAACAATAGCAACAAACATAGCTTCACGCTGACGACGGAAAGCCGCGTGACTTCTGAGATAACCACGAGCACCAGTGTGCAAGGCAGCTAACTGCGCTAAAGCCAAGGCTAATTCAGAAGCTTCTGCACGTGCATACAACACAGGAAGAATAGGCTGTTGATTGACATCCGCTGCAGCAGCTAAGTTCTTAACTGTTTTTTCCAGCTTTTTGACACGCTCTAATAAGGGCTCAACATCATCTAAATAAGGATTAGCAATATTATTAGCACGCTCAATAATTTGAACACAACCGTCAATAACACCTAGCCCCATGCCTATTTGTAGCAAGATAAAACCCGGTTTAATGCGCTTTATATAAGCTTTAAACTCATCAGGCTGTGCAAGTACATTAGCATCGCTAATCTGTACGTCATTAAATGACACGCTAAAGGTACGAGTACCTTCTAAAGCACAAAACTCAGGGCAAGCTTTCGTTCTGATACCAGGCTCATTGCAAGAAACAACGAACATCACATAACCACCCTCTTCTGTCTGAGCAGTTACGGCAAGCAAATGGTCTTTGCCCAAATTTGAAACCCAAGGTAAACCGCCATGAATCTCATAGCCATTTTCAATGCGACGAGCCTTGAGATTATTTTTCTCTATTTCAGACAAATGCTTCATGGTATTAGACATACCTGTGCCTGCTAATACACGCGCATTAAGAACATCAGAAAAATATCGCTCCTTAACCTGTGGATTGTTACTTTGCTGCAAATACCAAGCAACAGCTGCCTGGCACCACGCCGTAAAGGCAGTGGCACCACAAGCCTGACCTACCGCACGCAATGCATTTATTTGTCCAAATAGACCCAAGGCGCTACCGCCTTCTTCTACGGAACCGACTGCTGCAAAACCACCAAGCTCTCCTAAACCACGTAAATACGCTTCAGGATAAAAACCATCCTCATCAATTTGGCGCGCTAAAGGTGTCAACTCTTTTTGAGCATGTGTGTAAATAGCGTCTAAGCTTTCGAAACTCATGCGTACGGCTCCAACTCCGGATTAATAGATGTTTGAGCTAAATTGTTCGCGTAATTACATAGTGTAGCTAAAGCCACACCTAAAACAGTTTCTAATGCTTGCTGTTGAGTATAGCCACTGTCAAAGAATGCTTTTAATTCCTCATCACTAACAGCACCTTTGTTTTGCATAACAGCTTGAGTAAATACAGCTAATGCATTAAATTTCTCATCAGATAACGGCGTTGTATTACGTAAGGCTTCGATATCAGTTTGCTCAAGTAGTTTCTTTTTAACACTTAGAGCGGTGTGACCAGCAACACAGAAACCGCATTGATTTAAGGTAGCAGCAGTGATTTGAATTACTTCACGCTCAGCAGCTGACAATGAAGTACGTCCATTGATAGCACCTACTTCTTGATACATTTCCAATGCACCAGGGGCTCCGGCCAAAACGCCAATCAGATTAGGTAAAAAACCATTAAGTTGCTGTGCTTTTTCTACACGTGCTTTTGCTTCGTCGGGCGCAGATTCAATAGTATGTACAGTTAAACGACTCATTTTGTATATTCCAAAAAATTTATAGTTAATAACGTAGGAATATGATAATCAATTTCTTATATTTTTAAAAATGATTAAAATCTCTTTGCTTATAACTATATAGAATAAAGAGAGATTTCTATATTCAGAGCTTAGTCATAAGCTAATATCAAATACTGCAATGAGTCCCTCTTTGTGTGGGTATAGCAGATCGACTCACATCTCTGAGTAATAATATTCAAATCAAATAGACACAACTAATTAGGAACAAAATGAGACTTCGCCATCTTAACGACCCCGATTACTTACCGGCATTAGACAAAAGCTATGCCAGCGAACGACCGGCCTTAGGACTAGGCGATGATACGCCCCCTGTCCGTATTCTGTTACTCTATGGTTCTCTTCGTGAACAATCCTACTCCCGACTAATGGTTGAGGAAGCCGCGAGATTATTGCAATTTTTTGGTGCAGAAACTCGCATATTTGATCCTTCTGATCTCCCTCTTCCGGATCAAGTACAAAATGACGACCATCCTGCGGTAAAAGAACTACGTACCCTCTCAGATTGGTCCGAAGGTCAAGTATGGTGTAGTCCGGAACGTCATGGTCAGATTAGTAGTGTTATTAAGGCGCAAATTGATCATCTACCACTTCAAAAAACACGCGTCCGCACTACTCAAGGACGTACCCTGGCAGTAATGCAAGTTAACGGTGGCTCGCAAAGCTTTAATGCAGTTAATACCTTGCGCTTGCTCGGTCGTTGGATGCGAATGTTTACTATCCCTAACCAATCAAGTGTGGCAAAAGTCTATCAAGAATTTGATGAAAATGGACGTATGAAAGCTTCTCCCTACTATGAGCGAGTTGTCGATGTGATGGAGGAATTAGTACGCTTTACAGTGCTGTTGCGCCCGCATAATGAAATTCTTACAAACCGTTATTCCGAGCGCAAATCAGCAGGGCAAGTTATAAAATAGACTAAAAACTACTGGGGTCAATCTCTTGAAAAGAATTGACCATCAAAATCTACAGTGATCAAATTACCGTCTAATTCACCCATACCCGGTGCATTTAAAGGCATACCGGGCGCAGCCACTCCACCCACCGAATTATCGGCCAGTAACTTGTGTACTACATTGGCTGGCACATGACCCTCAATAATTTGACCTGTCTCTTCTAAAATGGCGGTATGACAGGAAGCCAGCTCCATCGGCACACCTAGCTTGTGCTTAACCATAGCCATTGAGTTTGAGTTAACAGCGTTGACCTCAAAACCCGCTTCTCGCATATGATCAACCCAACCGGAACAGCAACCGCAATTAGGATCTTGAAATACTGTGATTGTGTGTGCCGTCGCTTGAGCCGCATAAGGGGCAATCGCAAGCGCCGCCATAACTAACCATTTTTTCATAAGAAACTCCAACTTTTAAAGTAGTGTTATTTTAATTTATATCCTCTATTAAAGTTTTGTTCTTAATCAAGGGGATTTTATATCAGTAAAAACTAAAAACCCGCTCACCTTATTAAAAGATAAACGGGCTTTATAACTTTTTAGCTTAAAGAGTATTTAGCGAGTTTGGTCGAAGTATAGACCGACGCCAGTCGCTTGCTCCATACGCTCCATATAATTTCTCACATTGCTTGGGTACTTAACACCCTCAACAATGCTTAAGGCACGAAGTAATGGAAAAATGAAGAAATCGCCTTCGGTGACTTCATTATAATCAGCAAGAACAGGATCGAGCTTTTCTAACTGCGCTTCAACCTCTTTAATTAACTCAGGGGTGTTAGCAAATAAGTCTTCGAAATCGCCGAAGTTCTTAGTCTGACGAGTGTAAAAAGCTTCACGCGCTTCAGGCGTTGCAAATTCAGGTAAATCAGCTTGGGCTAAACGAGGAATTGCCAATTTGAATACTGTCATAGCAGCTGAACCCCACCATGCCTGGAACGGATTGTCTTCAGCCAATGATTTAACGATTTTATCGCCGTGCTGCTCGTCGAGATAATGAACAATGTCCATACTCTCAGCCATGTGGCTACCATCAGTCTTTTCAAGAATAGGCGTGGTCTTTTTACCAACTAATTTCGTTGGACCGTCAACGTCATTTTCCAAGAAAAACTGCAAGTCTAAAGGAATACTCTTAAGACCAAAAATCATGCGAGCCCTAGTACAAAAGGGGCAGTGATCATAAACATATAATTTCATAAATTCATCTCCTTAAACTCGATCAATTTAAGTTTATCGCCCCGCAAGCCTAAACCTGCGGAGCGACCTTTTGTTTATTAAAACGCTATCAATTAAGCGATGCTTTCTACGATACCGCCTTCAACACGTAGTGCAGTACCGGTAGTTGCGCTGGCTTGTGGAGAAGCAACGTAAACACACATATTAGCAACTTCTTCTGGGCTAGCAAAACGGAACAATAGAGTAGAAGGACGATTTTCTTTAAGGAAAATAGACTCCATCTCATCAGCTGTTACGCCACGATCTACTGCCAAATCAGCCATCATCTGGATCGCACCTTCAGTACGGGTTGGGCCAGGTAATACTGTATTAACAGTCACACCGCTACCAGCTAATACTTTAGCTAAACCACGTGATAGACCCTGGACAGCACTCTTAGTTACACCGTAGTGGACCATCTCAGTAGGAATATTTAACGCAGATTCACTTGAGATGAACTGAATACGACCCCAACCACGCTCTTTCATGCCTTTAGCGTAGTGACGAGATAAACGAACACCGCTCATGACGTTAACTTCAAAGTACTCATCCCATCACTCGTCATCAATATCAAAATAGTCACGAGCACCGTAGATACCAAGACCGTTAATTAAAATATCAGTCTCAGGACGAGCAGCGATAAGCTTAGCAGTACCTTCAGCAGTACCTGGATCAGCAACCACACCACTTGCATCAGTGCGACCTGCGTCAGCGTTAACCTTGGCAACTGCTTCGTCAACACGCGCTTGGTTACGACCAACAACGGTTACTTGAGCACCAGCTTTGGCTAAACCAGTCGCAATTGCAAGACCAATGCCACCTGTAGAGCCGGTAACAATCGCTGTTTTATTTGAAAGATCAATAATCATTTATGTATATCCTTTAAATTAAATTTAAATTAAATTTAAATTAAAACTAGGCAAAGCGGAATGCGGAAATAGTCGTTTCCATCACGAGTTCCGAATAAATCTTTTCACCCACCGATTCATGACCCGCGCCTGCGGCAACAAGTAAAGGAATCAAGTGTTCTTCACCACCCACCAGATGACACTTATTAGCATGTGGAGCTGACGTCCAATTCTTTAAGAGTTCCTCGCGCTCTGCAGCCGGACTTTCTACTGCAGCAGTTAACCACTCATCAAACTCATCAGATAACTCTGAGAAACGAGTATCGCCATAAGCGCGCATATTATGGAAACTCATGCCACTACCAATGATTAATACATTATCATCACGTAGTTTTGCTAAAGATTTACCCATCTCAATGTGAGCTGTAGGGTCTAAATCTTCGCGTAATGACAACTGTACAATTGGAATGTCTGCTTTAGGGAAAACCATTTTTAGTGGAATAAACACGCCATGGTCATACCCTCTTGTTGGGTTAACTTCGCTACTCAAACCGTGATTGCCAATTAAGTTAGTAATCTCTTTTGCTAACTCGGGTTCACCTGGTGCCGGATATGTTAATTCGTAAGTATGTGCCGGGAAACCATAGTAGTCATAAATCAATTCAGGTCTAGCACTACCTGTTACGGTAAATTGCGGCTGTAACCAATGCGCTGAAACCAATACAATGGCTCTTGGACGCTGCGGCAATGTGGTAGCTATATTCTTTAAAAAGTCACCCATACCTATCCACGTATCAGCCGGATTCCAGTCCATAAAGAAACATGGACCACCACCGTGAGGAATAAACCATACGGGCTGACGTTTGTTATTATTTATGTTCATATCAATACCTCCTGTGAATTTCAATGTTATCAGTATAGTACCCATCTATACTGTTAACAATTAGTCAAAAAGCAATAGGACTTCACACTAATAGTGTGAGGTTCTCAGGAGGTTTGTAAAATGGATCGCATTACTAGTATGAGAGTGTTTGTGCGAGCTGCCAGTGCCGGTAGCATATCTGCAGCTGCGCGACATATCGGCATGTCCGCGGCAATGGCGGCCAAGCACATTGATGCCTTAGAGTTGCGTTTAGGAGTCAAGCTATTTCACCGAACCACTAAGCGGCAGAGCTTGACACTAACTGAAGCCGGTAACGAGTATCTTGAGGCATGTCAACGTATTTTGGCTGACATTGATGAGGCAGAGGCTGCAGTCAGCTCACAGCGAATTAAAGCGAGTGGCCTCTTACGTATGAACGTACCGATGTCCTTTGGTACACGTTTTATTGCGCCACTGATTCCGGAGTTTAGTCATCGACATCCTGAAGTAAAAATTGAATTAGGATTAAGTGACGCACAACTTGATATCATCGCCGGTAGCTGGGACTTGGCCATTCGTATCGGTCGCTTAGAAGATAGCTTATTAAGAACTCGGCGTTTAGGTGACAGTTGTATACAAATCTGTGCATCACCCGATTATTTAGATAGACGCGGCATACCCCGCAGTGTCAATGACTTGGCTCAGCACAACTGCTTAAGCTACACCCTCTCCACCATGCAAGACTCAGAGCATTGGGCCTTTGGTAAAAAGGGTGAATTTAAAGTACCGATTAATGGTGACCTTGTGGCTAATAGCGGTGAAGCCTTACTCGCTGCGGCTGTTGCCGGCCAAGGGGTGATTTATCAACCGCACTTTATTGTGTGTGAGGCTTTGCAGCAAGGGAAGTTAGTGGATTTGGAATTGGATAAACCAGTGATGGAAATTGGTGGCATCCACGTACTCTACCCACCTGATCGCCACCCACCGGCTAAAGTGCGAGTGATGATTGATTATTTAGTGGAGGCGTTTGCGAAGGATTCACCCTAATGGGGATGGGAGTGGCTATTTCCAAAATGAGTATGTAAATAATTCTGTGTAAACATCTTGGTTATACATAATCGCTGATGCAATCTTCAAACTCAATAATAAATCGATTCAATGCTAACTTCCAGTTGCGGATTGGCATTGTCCATTTTTTAGATGCATCCATAATAGCAAGATATACCACCTTTCTGGCTGAATCATCCGTAGGGAATAGCTTACGTTTGTTAATTGCCTTTCGGATGACACTATTGAGGGATTCAATCGCATTGGTGGTGTAAATGGCGCGTCGAATGTCCTCTGGGTAGCGGAATAAGGTATTTAAGTTAGACCAGTTCGCCTGCCAGCTGCGACTAATTTGCGGATATTTTCCATCCCATTGCTGACCGAATAACTCTAATTCGCGCAACGCTTCTTCTTCCGTGGCGGACTGATAAATGCGTTTGAGGCCTGCGGCAACTGCCTTGTAATCCTTGTAAGGTACGAACTTCATTGAGTTACGGACCATGTGAACAATGCAGAGTTGCTGGGTCTGCGGATAAACAGCACTGATGGCATCCGGGAAGCCCTTAAGGCCATCTACGCAAGCAATGAGGATATCTTTAAGCCCACGGTTTTGTAGCTCAGTAAGAACGCCTAACCAGAACTTAGCACCTTCATTTTCAGATAACCACATGCCTAACAGCTCTTTGTGGCCTTCTAAATTAACACCTAGCGCTAGATAGATTGCTTTGTTGATGACTCGCTTATCTTGTCTAACTTTAACGACAATGCAATCCAAATAAACGATAGGATAGACGGCATCTAAAGGGCGAGACTGCCACTCATCCACTTTCTCTATTACGGCATCCGTGACTTTAGAGATCAGGGTAGGCGAGACGTCAGCGCCATACATTTCCTTGAAGGTCGCCACGATTTCACGCGTTGTCATGCCTTTGGCGTAAAGGCTTAAGATCTTATCGTCCATCGAGGTAAAACGTGTCTGGCCTTTTTTAACGAGCTGAGGCTCAAAGCTGCCATCCCGATCGCGGGGTGTTTCTAGCTCAAACTGCCCATCTTCTGTCTTGACTGTCTTAGAGGCATAGCCATTACGGCTATTATCGTTAGTTGACGCTTGATGACGATCGTAGCCAAGGTGTTCGTCGAGCTCAGCATTAAGCGCAGCCTCCACCGTCACCTTCGTTAATATTTGCCTAAATTCAGCTAAGTCTTTTTCAGTTTTTAAGCCTTTAGCTACTTCACGAGCAAAGGCTTCTAAGGTCTTTTTATCCATGTGATCTATCCTTTTCCCTTTATGGGTATCATGATAGATGATTTACACAGTTTTATTTATAGTCTCTCCAAAATAGAAACAACCACTTTTAACTAAACTCTAAACTTCTTTTTTAGGATAGTCAAACAGCACTGCCTGCAAGTTATCCTGTCTGATCTTGGTCCAGTCACTCACGTCAAATTTCAATTCAGCCATAGCACATGTTGGCATATGCTCTATTTCACGAGTAAACATAAAAAGAAAATCGTTTAACTCGGGATTATGTCCTACTAGCATGACATAATCCAGGCCATTATCAAAGGTTTGAACTATTTCCAGTAAATATTCCGGCTGGCAAGCATAAAGCTTGTCGTCAAGGATAATACATTCTTGATCGTATTCTATTTCTTTAGCAATAGCGTGGGCGGTTATAGTACTGCGTACCGCTGAACTAGCGACAATAAGATCGGGCTTTACCTCTCTATTAAACAGGCGCTGTCCCATAGTAATAACATCCCGTTTGCCTCGTTTATTCAGTGGCCTAGCTTTATCGCTCAAGTTTGGGTCGCTCCAACTTGATTTGGCATGTCGTACTAACAATAATGTTTTCATTACTCTTGTTTTATTTCTTCTTGTTCTTTTGCTTTTTCGGTTGCTGCTTGCGCTTTAAGCTCTTCAGCAGTGACATATACTATTTTTCCGTCCTTCCAAAACACAAGACTGGTGCCATGTTTAATAGCATCTTCGCGAGCTAGCTGAGCTGAGCGAGTTAGCGCTTCAGATATTTCCTTTGCAAAGTCTGACTGTAAGTCGGTTGGTATGCTCATGTATTGGTTCCTTCTTGCAATAAAACTATGTATTCTGTTGAATTATCAAACAGTAACCATTCATCAACTGCATATTTATAATCACTATGCAACAATTCGAGACCTGCTTTGAAACGACGTCTAATGACTGGTTCAGGTCTATGTTGACATACAGAGCCTGTTTTTTAAACCCCTCGAATTCGAAGGGGTTAAAATCCGGATTGTATAAGGTTTCCCAAATACCCAAAAACTCAATGGTGTTACGGTTATGCATCCAGTTACCTATGGCTGCGCTGCTATCATTAGTCTTATGCTTGGCGATATCCGTTAGCGAAATATAATCTTGCTGATCAAGCTGAATAAACGTTATTTCACTGCCCTGTACCTGTATTTTTACTCATGTCTACTATCAACAAAAAGCCCCAAACGCTTCCACGCCTGAGGCCTCTCAAAACCACTAAAAACAAAAAACCAAGAGCTCTTAAACTCCCAATTCCTTTCTCACAATCTCCGCACCAGCACTTAGAGCATACAGCTTACCTTTAGCCACATCGCGAGGAAGTGGCGCCATGCCGCAGTTAGTGCAAGGTAAAAGCTTGTCTGCATCCACAAACTGCAGAGCTTTTCTAAGTGTTGCAGCTACCTCTTCCGGTGTTTCAACCTGATTAGTGGCGACATCAATCGCACCAACCATCACCTTTTTACCGCGAATTAATTCGATAAGATCAATTGGCACATGCGAATTTTGACACTCAAGCGAGATGATATCAATCTTCGATTGCTGTAGTTTCGGGAATGACTCTTCATACTGGCGCCACTCTGAACCCAAAGTTTTTTTCCAGTCCGTGTTAGCCTTAATACCGTAGCCGTAGCAAATATGAACGGCTGTTTCGCACTTCAGACCCTCAATGGCGCGCTCTAAGGTCGCTACACCCCAGTCATTGACGTCATCAAAGAAAACGTTAAAGGCAGGCTCATCAAACTGGATAATATCAACACCAGCTGCTTCTAATTCTTTGGCTTCTTCGTTAAGAATTTTGGCAAATTCCCAAGCTAGCTTTTCACGACTCTTATAATGCGCATCATAGAGCGTGTCGATCATGGTCATTGGACCGGGTAATGCCCATTTAATTGGCTTATCCGTGTATTGGCGCAAAAACTTGGCATCTTCTACAAAGACCGGCTTTGTACGTGCTACCGCATCAAAAACTGTAGGTACACTCGCATCATAACGGTCACGGATTCTGACTGTTTCGCGCTTTTCAAAATCCACTCCGCTTAGATGTTCAATAAAGGTTGTCACAAAGTGTTGGCGCGGTTGCTCACCGTCACTGATAATATCGATGCCTGCAGCTTCTTGTTCTTTTAACGATATAAGCAAGGCATCGCGTTTGGCTTCAAGTAATTGCTCACCCTCTAATAACCATGGCGACCAGAGTTTTTCCGGCTCAGCAAGCCAAGAAGGTTTAGGCAAACTGCCCGCTGTTGATGTAGGTAATAATTTTTTCATTGTATATAATCTTTTTTTAAATAATTAAATCGCGTAATTAGCAGCCCATTGCTGAAGAATCGTCTTGTAAGGCTTAATAAAATCTTCTTCCGTGTATTTGCCCTGCTCAACGGCCAATTGGCTACGCTCTTCACGATCATAGACTATTTGCGTTAATGAGTGGTCCTCATGATTCAAGCGTGGCTCATAGCATTTGCCTGCCGGTGAATTGGCATTGTAAATTTCCGGGCGGTAAATTTTTTGGAAGGTTTCCATGGTACTAATGGTACTAATCAATTCAAGATTAGAATAATCGCTCAGTAAATCACCACTATGATAAAACGCAAATGGCGCTTTACTACCTTTTGGCATAAAGTAACGAACCTTTAAGCCCATTTTGTCAAAATATTGGTCAGTTAAGGAATACTCGTCTTGCTGATACTCAATGCCCAAAATTGGATGCTCATTACCGGTACGATAATACGTTTTGGTACTGGAAACGCTCAGACAAATTACTGGCGCTTTATTGAATTTTTCTTTGAAACTAGCCGAGTTCACTACGTATTTAAATAACTTACCGTGGATATCACCATAAGTTTCAGGTATGTTGAATTCACTTTTATCCTTATTATGCTCAGGTAATAAGACGCTAAAATCATAATCGCGCACATAAGAAGAGAAGCTATTACCGACAATACCAGGGATGCGTTGATTGTTTTTATTATCAATAATATTAGTATTTAATACTTCAATAATTGGAAA
>JAAZFX010000108.1 GCA_012511555.1 Alcaligenaceae bacterium
AATTGTTTTACAGCCTTAGCCCAAGTCTCTAATCCGACTTGACTGTCCTTAGCTGCTGCGAAAGCAGCTGCTGCATAAGGACGGGCAATAGTTGAAAGTTCAGCCATAGCAATCCCAAATTAAAGCTGTGCCTTAAGTTGATCGAGCAACTCGGCATGTGTTTTCGCATCGCCTTCACGGCGAAGAATCTGCTCTGCACCTTGTACGGCTAAAGCGGCTACTTCATCACGCAACTCATCACGCAAACGCGCAACTTCGACGCCAGCGTCTTGCTTTGCTTGTGCAATGATGCGTGCACGTTCTTGCTCAGCTTCTTCGCGAGCAGCTTCAACAAGTGAAGTAGCTTGCTTTTCAGCATCCGCATATCTTGACTGATTTTCGGTCTTTGCTGCAGTCTCAATTTCGGCGATACGACTTTGGGCTTGAGCTAAATCAGCTTTACCCTTGTCCGCAGCCGCTAGACCATCTGCTATCTTCTGTCGGCGATCGTCAATTGCTTTGATTAGAGGCGGCCAAATGAACTTCATTGTGAACCATACTAATACAAAGAAAACGATTACCTGGAAAAAGAGCGTCGCATTTAAATTCACGGTCGTTTCCCTTTTGCTAATTAAGGTGTTGCACCATGCAATACCTAGACAAAATTACTGAAATTTTAGATGCAGAGACTGGCTCACAGCTCTGCATCAATCCATCCAGTTCACAAACCATCAAGCGATGGTATTAAATCTATCGCTTAGACGAATGGGTTAGCAAAAGCGAATAACATAGCAATACCAACGCCGATTAAGTATGCAGCATCGATAAGACCAGCTAATAAGAACATTTTGGTTTGCAAAGCGTTCATCAACTCAGGCTGACGAGCAGACGCTTCTAGGTATTTACCACCCATAAGTGCGATACCAATACACGCACCAAAAGCACCTAAACCAATAATAAATGCGCAAGCGAGAGCTACTAAACCTGCTACTTCCATGACAACTCCTTGTGGTAATGAACCAATTGTTAAAAGATGGATAACTTAATAAGGTTAAAAAATTAAACAGACTCTGAAAATATTGTCTAACAAAATCTGCTACTTAGGCGACTGAAGGCAAAGACCTCCAGTCAACTAAATCTTAGTGATCCTCATGAGCCTGACCAACATATACTAAGGTCAACATCATAAAGATGAACGCTTGTAGCAAAATAATCAAGATGTGGAAAATTGCCCAAGCTGAACCGGCCAGCACATGACCGATACCCAATCCGATACTTAACACGTTGAAACCAGACCATGCTGCGCCCATCAGAGCGATCAACATAAAGATCAACTCACCCGCATACATCGTTGCAAAAAGTCGCATACCTAATGAAACAGTTTTTGCAAAATACTCAACAATATTTAATAAGAAGTTAGCTGGTGCTAAAACAATCTTGGCAACCATACCCTCGGCACCAAAGGGAGCAGTAAACAAGCTCTTAACAAAGCCATTGGGGTTTTTAATCTTGATACCGTAGTAAATCGAAATAATAAGTACGGTAATTGACATACCTAAGGTGATGCTTAGGTCAGCAGTAGGCAATACTCGGTGATAATAAAGCACGCCATGGTTGTCCGCCGTACCGGCCAAACCAGTCCAAGACAAGATTGATGGCATCAAATCAACCGGCAACAAGTCAAGGGAGTTCATGAGCGTAACCCAGACAAAGATGGTTAACGCCAATGGCGCCACAAACTTACGAGAAGTTGCATTGTGAACAATACTCTTAGCCTGTTCATCAACCATACCGACCAACATCTCTACGGCCATCTGGAATCGACCTGGCACACCTGATGTTGCGTTTTTAGCTGCTTTATATAAAAAATACAGACCAACAACACCCATCAAGACGGCCCAAAAAATGGAGTCAAAGTTAATCACACTAAAATCAGCGACGCTAGCCATGGGCTTATTGCTGAAATGCTTCAAATGATGCTGAATATAATACTGCTGTGGCGTAACTAAAGAAGCATCCATTTGCTCCAATCTCCGTATCAACTTCCCTCTAGATAAGAGGTCAACAACTAATCAATCTATTATTGTGGCCAAGCTATATCATCTACAGCTTTTTAAAAACCAACAACAATGCGTATGCCTTTAAAACTACTAATAGCCCGACAAAAAAAGCGGGCCATACTAAATTCGGTCCAAACACCTGCACAACTAAATACATCAATAGCATCGCGACAACAATTTTAATCGCCTCACCCACAAAAAAGGTGATGGCTGTAGCATCGCGTTTTGACAGCAACCTTAGTACCAGATGCAAGACAAACATGCTGGTGGGTATTAAATATGTCATACCACCAGCAAACGCTGATAAACCCGCCCATTTACCTGCACAAACCAACGCAAGAAAGGACACTATCAACAAAGCCAGACCCTGAGCAACCACTAATCTGAGTAAGCCCCGCATCGCAGAAACACTCATGCGCCGCTTATCTTCTGGGCTCAGCTTAATCGCTTCAATATGCTCATGATTCATAGCTGTATAAGTATAGCCTTTATTTTACTGCTTGTCACATTTGAAACGTGACTTATTTACATATTTCTTGTTGATTTAGCGCACTTGTGACTTTAAACAAATAAGCTTAAAGTAGATACTAAATTAACAATAATAACGATGTGTTTAGCTATTTTTGGCGACTATTTTCTGACTACAGTTGTAGTCACTCAGGTTGTCTATAATGGTTTAAACAACCAATAAAATAACTATCCTTGCTTATAGCCAAAACTCATTAGCTAAAGAACTATGGGATTTTATCAGAACTAAAGGCTTTATATCCATGAAAAACAAAATGTTAGAAGATAAAATTTTCTACAGCATCACCTCTGATGATTTGAGCGGTCACCGTTTTAAAGTCACTTTAACCATTGCTGAGCCAGACTTAAAGGGGCAAATCATCAGTCTGCCTCGCTGGATTCCCGGTAGTTATATGATTCGTGACTTCTCAAAACATATCGAAACGCTCAAAGCCACGCAAAACAAGTACCCTCTGAGCATTACTCATCTAGACAACCACACTTGGCAGGTTGAGCCCGTCAGCAGCGGCCCTGTTCAAATTGACTACACCGTCTACGCTTGGGATTTATCTGTGCGCAAAGCACATCTTGATGAAACTCACGGCTTCTTTAATGGCACTAGCGTTTTTTTAAAAGTACACGGACAAGAAGATTTACCTTGTCTAGTAGAAATCAAAGCGCCGCGCCACAGCAAAAAATGGCGAGTTTACACTAGCCTACCAACAGCCGTGGGGCACCCGGATGCCGCAGCGCATACTCGCTTTGGCTTCTATCGCGCTATTAACTACGATGATCTCATTGATCACCCCGTTGAAATGGGCCGCCCTAAAGTAATTAGTTTTGTTGTCGCTGGCATTGCTCATGACATGGTATTTACTGGTGTCCTGCCAAATATCGATTTTGAACGTATTGCCGCAGACACTGCCAAAATTTGTGAAGCACAAATTAGTCTCTTTGAACCACAAAACGGCACTCCACCCTTTGCTGACAGCTCCAATCGCTATGTCTTTATGACAACAGTAACAGGTAATGACTATGGCGGCCTTGAGCACCGAAACAGCACCGCATTAATTTGTTCTCGAAAATCTTTACCAACTGTTGGACAAAAGAAACAAACTAAAGAGTATCGTGAGTTTTTAGGTCTAGTCAGTCATGAGTATTTCCACAGCTGGAATGTAAAGCGTATTAAACCCGCTGCTTTTGCTCCTTATCAATTAGATAAAGCAACACCTACTTCTTTGCTATGGATTTTTGAGGGCTTTACTTCTTATTACGACGATCTAATGCTACTAAGAAGTGGATTAATTGATGAGCAACAATATTTTGACCTCATTGCCGAGACCATTAGTCGCGTCAATAACGATTCCGGCCGGATCAAACAAAGCATTGCCGAAAGCTCATTTGATGCCTGGACCAAGTTTTATCAACAAGATGAAAATGCGCGCAATCAAATCGTCAGTTATTATTCCAAAGGCTCCTTAGTTGCGCTTTGTCTTGACTTGCTAATCCGTCAACATAGCAACCACGAACGCTCTCTTGATGATGTCATGCGCTATTTATGGCAGCATTACGGTAAAAATTTCTACCAAGGAGAAGCCCGCGGATTAAGAGAGGAAGAGGTTCTTGATGTTCTACACAATGCTACAGATGTAGATATGGACATACTGGAGAATTTTTTAGAGCGCAATGTTTACGGTACTAAAAAATTACCCATCAAAGAACTGCTCGCTAACGAAGGGCTAAAACTTGGCAAAAAAAGCGATACTAACGAACCATCCGTGAGTCTGGACATTCGCACCACCAATCGCGATGGTCAATGTGCCATTCAAAGTGTGATGCAACACGGCACCGCTCACAAAGGCGGACTATCAGCTGGTGATGTGATTATTGCCATTGATTATTTGCGCGTTGATGCGACTAATCTCAACGAGGTTTTAAGTCGCTACCAACAAAAGCAATTTGCTATTGTTCATGTTTTTAGACGCGATGAACTACGCTTTTTTACTGTGGAGTTTGATACACCACTCTATACTGAATTTAGCATTAAAGCGACCAAGGCTCGCCGTCAAGATTTGAGCACTCAAGAAGCCGAAGAAACTCAAGGCAATTAATTCTACAAAGCAGGCAAAGGCTTCTCTATTTTTTAGAGAAGCCTTGTTAGATCCTTAATCAGCGCTAACATCTGAACAAACTGCGCAATGCGGATTTTTGCTCAGCTTAAACTCCTGCCATCGGGTATCGCGGCCATCAAACATCAATAGACGCCCTGCCAAAGAGCGACCCATCCCCAACAATAGTTTCAAGGTCTCATGCGCTTGCATCATGCCGATACTACCAACCACGGTAGATAGCACGCCTAAAGTCGCACAATTATCCGGCTGTAAATCCTCGCTAGGATCGTACTGGCAGGCATAGCATGGGCTAGACGCATTTCTAAAATCATAGACTGTGACCTGACCATCAAAGCGAATAGCAGCAGCGGATACCATCGGTACTTTGTGCTTAAAGCAAATACGATTAAGTTGCTGACGAGTATTGAAATTATCCGTACACTCCACAACCAAATCCATCTCTTTAATTAGCTCATCAAGTTCAGCATCATCAAAACGCTGATGATGAGCAATCAAGTTCACCTCCGGATTGAGCGCCTCGGCCATCAGCCTGGCAGACTCTACCTTAGACATACCTACGCGCTCACTGGAGTGGACGATTTGACGCTGCAAATTACTCAATTCGACGTCATCATCATCAACTAAATGAATAGTCCCAATACCTGCTGCCACAAGATACATCAGAGCCGGCGCACCTAAACCACCCGCCCCCACCATCAAAATCTTGCTATTAAGTAGGCGCTCCTGACCCTCAAAGCCGAAATCATCCAACATAATATGACGCGCATAGCGCAAAAGCTGCTGATCATTCATCTGAGTCAAGATGCTCCCCAACCAAATACTCAACAGCCTGTTGCAATTGATAATCCTCTTCGGAGCCAAAGGTATACATCTCAATCTTGGGCTTTTCTTCGCTGTCATCAGACTCAGCAGCTACCTCATCTTCAACCTCCGTTGCTGCTTCTGATTGAGCCTCGTCAACCGATTCATCAGACTCAACGCCCTCTTCTACTACTTCCACGATAGCTTCATCATCAGAGCTTTCATTTTCTCCAGTCAAATGATCACTTAGATCAGCTTCACGGCGTATATTAAAAAAGTCGCCTTGCTCTGTGTCTGTCACCACAATATCGGGTTCAATACCCGTTGCTTGAATGGAGCGGTCTTTGGGTGTGTAATATCTTGCTATGGTCAGCTTAACACCTGTGTCATCGCCCAAATCCAAGACCACCTGAACAGAGCCTTTACCAAAACTACGATTCCCCATAATTGTGGCACGCTCATAGTCCTGTAAGGCACCGGCTACAATCTCAGAAGCCGAAGCGGAGCCGACGTTAATCAGCACCACCATCGGAACTTCACGACTCCAACTCGGTAAACCCTTAAGCGGATCCTGATGATTTAAGCTGTAATCACTAGGCACTACGCGATAACGTAAATTAACCTCACCGCGACTCTTGGTATAAACCACTAACTGCTCAGGTTGAATAAATGCTCCCGTTACCCCAACAGCGGCGTTAAGCAATCCTCCCGGGTCATTGCGCAAGTCTAAAACTAAAGCCTTTGGCGTGGCTGCGAACTCATTTAGACTTTTGACCAACTCTTCTACTGTACGCTCCTGGAACTGCGATATTCTAACATAGGCAATATCATTGTCCAGCATCTTACTGCGCACACTCTGCACCTTAATCAAGTCACGCTCCATAGAGAAATCAATTTCCTCCTCACCTCGGCGCACGGTCAACTCAATGGTTGAGCCAGGTGCCCCTCGAAGCTGCTTAACCACATCACTTAAAGGCAAACCACTCAATAGCTCACCGTTGACCTTGACGATAACATCTCCCGGCAGAACTCCGGCACGGGCCGCCGGGCTATCTTCAATCGGCGAAATAATCTCAATTTCTTTATTTGCCGTTTCATTGATCTCGATACCTAAACCGCCAAAAGCTCCCTCCGTCGCTTCCTGTAAGCTAGAAAAAGCTTCTTCATTTAAATAAGAAGAGTGAGGGTCTAAATCATCAAGCATGCCATTAATTGCTGCATCTACTAATTGAGCCGTATCAATGGGCTCCACGTAGCGATTTTTAACCGCTGCAAAAACTGCTGCAAAACGACGCAGCTCTTCATAAGGCAAACGGTCATCAACATCCGGAACCGCTTCTATAGGTGGGGCTTGCTCTATCACCTCATAGCCGAACTCAGCTTGTCCGCGAACTGACTCTCGAGCTTCCGCCCCTACTTCAACTTGTACAAATTGCGGCTCTGCCGAAACCGCACCACCGAATAACAGCATAGAACAAGCTAAGGCCATAAATGGTTTAGAAAGTTTATGATTTACTAAAAAACTTGAAACATAAAGCATTGTGCACCTTTTGCTTTTATCTTAACGCTACTTCGCCAACATAGTTAGAGGATCGATTGGCTGCGAACCTCGTCTAATTTCAAAATACAAGGCAGCTTCAACTTGCCCACCGGTGGAACCGGCACGAGCAATGGTTTGCCCTGAATTAACCTTATCACCAACCTTACGCGATAAGCTCTGATTGTAGCCATAGACACTCATATAATTACTGCCATGATCAACAATAATTAAATTACCAAAACCACGCATCCAATCAGCAAAAACCACCGTACCACCAGCAATAGCCTTAACTGGCGCTCCTGTATCGGCCTTAATTAAGATACCGCGCCAAACTCCACCAGTGTCCGGACGAGTTCGACCAAATCTACCCTGTAAGGTTCCCCGCAGCGGCCACGGCGCTCCTTGTGGTATGCCGGCAGTAGCGGAAGAAGCCAAGGATCTAGCCTTACGTTCATCCTCACGAGCTTGGGCCTCAAGACGCTGCGCTTCTATGGCCTTTTCCTTAGCTAAACGTGCTTTTGCAGCTTCAATTTCAGCATTTTCTTGCAGCATGCGAGCCTGTGATAATTGCTGTTGATTTTGCTGACGTTCATTTAAAGCCTGAGTTAGACGACGCTTAGCCTGATCCAGGTCCTCAGGGCGAATGGCTTGAGCAAGCGCATTTTCCACTTCGCGTATTTGAATTTCAGTAAGTCGTTGCTTTGATGCGGCACTTTCTTGCGCGTCTTGCGCCTGAGCACGCATTGAGGCGGCACGAGCCGCTTGCTGCTGAGCCAAAACGGCTTGCTCCGCAGCCAGTTTAGCCTGTGCATCACGCTCTTGGGCTAACTGTTGTTGACGTGCCAGCGCTAGACGCTGACGTTCTAACTCCGCTTGTCGAGCAAGCTCTCTTTGTTGAGTAATAGTTTTACCAATCTCACCAATCAAACTATCCAAACGCTGTTGATCGCCCGCCAGACGACCGGCTTCAGCTCGTCGAACTTTAAGATCCTGCTCAATATTGCCAAGCTCAGTTTGGTACTTCTTCTGCTCTTTTTCTAATTCATTTTTACTGGCTAAGGTCCGGCTCGCTAAACGCTCAATTTCTTGCTGACGACCTTTAATTTCCGACTCGGTTTTTTGTAAACTTAAAATGGCTTGATTTAACTCTTGAACCGCTCGCGCTCGCGCCCTCGCCACATAGCTCAAATAACCCATATCACGACCGATTTTTTGGGCATCACCGCCTGTAAACAAAGCGGACCATGGAGAAAGCCCACTCGTGTATTGAGCGTAAATTTGTTCGCCCAAATCCTCTTGACGCTCAGCTAAAAGCTCACGCTGACCGTCAGCCTGACGGCGCAACAAAACAATCTCATGCTGTGCTTCGTCTTGTTGCTCTTGCAAACCATCAAGCTCGGCATTGATACGGGAAATATTGCGCTCAGACTGGCTAAGCCTATCAACCACATCACGTTTTTCAGTCTCTTGACTTTGTATCGCCTTTTTGACAGAGTTAATTTGCTTTTCTAAATCAGCGCGCCGCTGCTCAGCCGCTTTTTGTTGTTGATTTAATTCAGTCACGGACTGAGCTGTAGCCACCCCTGCTGCGCCATATAAAACGAATAAAAGACCTGCCGACAAAGTCGCTAAACGCTTTGTCGGCATGCTATATATCGGCAAGGTAAATCTAAAACTATTAATTTTAATAGGCACTATCGACACTCATAGAAAAGCATAAAACTCTATCGACACGGTCAAAGTGTCTTACTACTTGGCCTTACCCTGAGCAGCAACTTCAGCCATGGCTTTAGCGATTTCTTCAGGGTCACCTAAATAGTAGTGGCGAATTGCTTTGAGGTTTTCATCCAACTCATACACTAAAGGCTGACCAGTAGGAATGTTTAAATGAACAATATCTTCTTCAGAAATCTCATCAAATAAATTAATTAAAGCGCGGATGCTGTTGCCATGAGCCGTAATTAAAATCTGCTTGCCGTCTTTGATGGTCGGTGCAATTTCCTCTTCCCATAGCGGCTTAACACGCTCGATAGTATCTTTGAGACACTCAGCGGCTGGCAGTTCCTCTGCAGGAATATCAGCATAACGACCATCAAAGCGCGGATGGCGCTCATCATCCAGGGCTAATGGCTCAGGACCAATAGCAAAAGCACGACGCCAGATAAGTACCTGCTCATCACCGTACTTTTCAGCTGTTTCTGCCTTATTGAGACCGGTCAAGGCGCCGTAGTGGCGCTCATTTAAACGCCAACAAGGAGTGTACGGCACGTACATGGTGTCCATATTATCAAGGGCAATCCAAAGTGTGCGAATTGCTCTTTTTAAATAAGAAGTGTATGCCTTATCAAAAACATAGCCCTCTTTTTTGAGAAGCTCACCTGCCTGTTTCGCTTGCTCGCGACCCTCTTCAGTTAAATCAACATCGGCCCAGCCGGTAAAGCGATTTTCCAAGTTCCACTGACTTTGACCGTGACGCATTAAAACGATTTTATACATAATTATGATTGTCCTAACGAAATTTAAATAAAGATAAAGGGATTGATGACTAATTTTATCTATTTTAGCGAACTTAGCTTATTGTCGCTGCGCCTATTTTATAATCCATGAATTAATCTTATAAATAGCCAATAAAGGCATAGACAGGTAACAATCGTGGATTTTTTAACTTATAACAACTCTTATTTATTTGTTATTACGGCACTTTTATCCGGTGGCATACTGGCTTTTCAATACAGCCGCGCCTCTAAGGGCATCAGTCCCGCCAAAGCAGTTCAAATGACCAACAGCAAAACTGCGACCATTATCGATGTACGTTCCAGTGAGCAATATCAAGCAGGTACCATTGCCAACGCAATGAACATTCCCTATGAACAGCTCAAATCTCGGGCTGCTACGCTACCTAAAGACAAAGCGCTAATCGTTGTTGACCAAGACGGTCGTCGCGCCGCAACTGCTGCCAGCCAACTCAAAAAAGAAGGCATTAAAGAAGTTCACTATTTAAGTGGGGGTATTGTGTCTTGGCTCAAAGAAAGCCTACCACTAAAAAACCCTTCTCGTTCCAAAAAATCAAAATAGTGTTAATCCGACACTATAATGGCATTAACTTTTAA
>JAAZFX010000109.1 GCA_012511555.1 Alcaligenaceae bacterium
GCTTTGGCAAAAGAGGGTAATGCGTCGGCGTCAATGTCGCTAAGTGCCGAGCGCTTAAGGATCAATACCTCAACGACTTGCTCCTCCAATAAAGGGCTTAGAGTGTGTAGTATATCCTTGGCAATCGCTCCATAGCCGATGATGGCTAAACGTTTAATCATCTTCCGCATCTCCTCATTTGTGACATTTAGATATGGGCAAATTTAGACTCTAAGTAGTTGATGATGTCGTTGGACTCATACATCCACTGTATTGTGCCGTCTTCTTTTTCGATACGTAGGCAAGGTACGGTGCGCTTGCCGCCGCCGCTAACCAGCTCTCGCTCGGCGATTGGGTCTTTATTAATGTCCAAGGTTTTGATGGGTAAGTTTAGTTTGTGCATGGTGCGACGTACTTTGATACAAAAAGGGCAGCCGTGGAATTGGTACAATGACATTTTCGCTGTTTGTGTTTCAATTTCTGCTTGTGCCTCAGCGCTGCGCTTCTTTTTTGCTGGGCGAGTGAGTTGATCAATCGTCGCAACTACACAACCCAAACCATTTCTTAATGCTTTTGCAAACATAACTATTCCTTAAAAATTAAATTAGATTAATCAATAACACGGCCATTGTTGAGGGCATTATCAGGATTCAGGAGCTGGCGAATTTGTTCCATCAACTTAAGTTCTTCTTCGCTACGGCTGTAGTGTAAAAACGGCTTTTTAATGACGCCAATACCATGTTCTGCGGTAATACTGCCTTTGTAACGCTGAGTGATTTGATAGACTAATTCCTCGACCGGAATAAAATCCTCTTCACGCATTCGGGCAGTAGTAAGGTGAAGGTTGCCATCGCCTAAGTGACCAAATAACTGACACTCAATGTCCGGATAGTCTTTGGCAATTGCCTCTTCAACCTCGTCAATAAAGTTCGACATGTCTTTAAGTGGAATGCCTATATCAAAGGCTAGATAAGGAGCACGAGCACGCATGGATTCAGCGGAGGCATCGCGTAAAATCCAGAGCGCTTGTGATTGAGCAATGTTTTGCGGGATGATGGCATCATCTGCATGTTCTTGCTCAAGTGCATTTTCTAAAAAGGCTTGGAAGTCCTCTTCAAGACGTGGACTGTCTACGCCTTCAATTTCAACCAAGACATAGTATTGATAGGCTCCATCAAAGGGAACGGCACTGCCAGTAACCTCAGCGGCTACGGTAATATAGTTTTTCCACATCACCTCAAAACTGGAAAGCTGTGGCATGGTCGCGCGCGCAAATTTTAATAAACTAGTGATTTGTGCAAAATTATTCATTGCTAATAGGGCAGAGTAGCGACGTTCAGGTTTGGGAAAGAGGCGCAGCATCACCTTGGTGATAATGCCGTAGCGACCCTCAGTACCGATAAAGAGGTGCTTTAGATCTAAACCAGTGTTGTTTTTAATGAGACGGCGGAGCATATTAAGTACGGTACCATCTGGTAACACAACTTCAATACCCATCACTAAGTCGCGCGTTGTGCCATAACGTAACACACGATTGCCGCCGGCATTGGTGCTGACGTTACCGCCAATACGGCAGCTACCACGAGCACCTAAATCCAATGGAAAATACCAGTCTTTAGACTCCACTAATTGACATACTTCCTCCAGTACCATACCTGATTCAACACAGA
>JAAZFX010000110.1 GCA_012511555.1 Alcaligenaceae bacterium
AAAAACACCGGAAAATCACCACCCACCGGCAGATAGCTATTAGCTACCATTTGCTCAGGGGTAGCGCCGACGACAACCCAGTCATAATCACCAACAGGCAAACCTAGCAATTGATCACGCACTGCTCCGCCAACGGCGTAAACAACAGCCCCATCTATGTTTGTGGTAGATAGCGAATTCTGACTCATGCCCTGTTCCAATAACGATTTACGGACGAATAACACCTAGGCGCTTTGTCAATGAGCCAGGTTTACCCTTGTTAAACTTGATATCGTACCAAACCGCATTAGAAAGCACATGCTTTACATATAAACGAGTTTCTGTAAATGGGACAGTTTCTGCAAAAATCGCCCCCTCAACCGGTTGCGATAAGCTATTACGCCAACGTACTGCACGATTTGGGCCGGCATTATAACCAGCGGTTGCCAAGACCTCAGAGCCTCCTTGTTGATCCAGAATATCCTTGAGATAGGTCGTCCCGAAAAGCATATTGGTATCTAAATCATTAATCATGGAGCGACTGTAATTTTGCACCCCTAGCTTACGCGCGACTAACTGCGCCGTGCCCGGCATCAACTGCATAAGACCAGAAGCACCGACATTGGAACGAGCAATCGGCACAAAACGCGACTCTTGACGGATTAGACCATAGACCCACGCCGGATCAACACCTGTGCGGCGGGCTTGGGCAGTCACTCGCCCATCAAATGGCGCAACATAACGCTGCTCAAAATTCACGCTATGCTTGGTCAGCAGTGAGGTATTAATCGTGCGGTCGTAAAAACCGACTTGCTTGGCCCACTCAGCTGCCGCCATCAACTGCCGATCATTTAAACCACGAATCGCATGATTCCATTCAACCACGGCATACTCACGAGCGCCGATACTGAGTAAAGCTACCGCATTTTGTAAGCCACTATTACGCTTAATTTGTGCAAGCTCCGCAGCATTCACAGGAGCGGCCTGCTCGGGCCAGACAATTTGTTGACCCAAGGCTTCACGGGCTAATTGCCCATAAAAATCATAATGAGATAAAAGACTACGATAACCACTTTGAGCTGATGCCGTTTGACCTAACTCTTCAAGAGCACGAGAATGCCAATAAATCCAGGCCGTTTCCTGCTGCTGCTCCTTATTCATCATCTCAATGGTATCTTTGACGCGTCGCCAGTTCACTTTAGGTTGACGCAAAGCCGCACGCACGCGCCAAGCCGCATTGTAATCACTGAGAGCTACATCCCTGGACTGCTGATACCAAGTATCTGAGCGGTCCTCCAAATTAAGCACAGACACTAAGCCAAACTGCGCATAAGCCCATTGTTTATCCTTGTCATTAAGCAACTTCGTACTGTTTAAAATCTGTATACCACCATCGCGGTCCTGGCGGGCAAGACGACTAAAGGCGATTGCTCTTAACTCCGCCTCCAGGGTAGAAGATGCACTGCCGGATTGTCTGGCGATCCAAGCTCTCGGGTCTTGGAAGATAGCGTCGTATTGTGCCAGTTGAGCGCGCGAGAAAACCAATCCCGCATAACGTCGTGCGGTATTTTTATTATCATACTCAACGGCATCCCTGAGCCCTGGCTGCAATTGCTCAAAGCTAAGTCGACCTTGGCCATTTAAAGTTTCCAACATAGCCCAACATGAGTCACCCGGCCTAAAAGTCTCTAAGGCATCTCTAATGCCCACTCGCTGGCCGGTCACGGCTTGGCTTTGGATTAATGCACATTGTGCCTGGGTCAGATTGACATTAACCGGAGCCAGCGCAGCTGCTGTACGATAATCACCCGAGCTCGCTGCCTTAATAATCCATTCGGCTTTAAGTCGCTCAGCCATATAGCTATCCGGATGATCATCAATAAACTTCTTAATCACCACTGTATCTAGCGGTGAAAGGCTATTTGCTTTTGAAATCAGATTACGCAAAAACCAATAGCTCGGATAGGCACCAATTTCATGATCCGCTTTGGCGACATTAATATAAGTCGCTAAACTATCCCACTGACGGTTTTGCATGGCTTGATAGGCATTTTGCACCGCTGCCCGAGCAGAGCTGTCAACCGCTTTTAGATCGCGTTGAGGCACCAGTGCACGTTGTTGCTGGGACTCCTGCTCAAGCGAGTCAACTTCCATGCTTTCATCGGCCGAGCTATGAGAGCTGGCCTGAGAACTACAACCGCTAGCCATAAATAATGCTGAGGCAAGAACCCCTCCCAGCAGTGTATACTTCCAGTAAGGCGATGATGGTTTTTTGAACATTGTCACTCCGCTAATTTCTTGACTCATTGGTCAATCTATTTACTTGTCTATGCAGCAGAATAACACAAAGCGATACCAATTTCTAAGAACAGAATTATTAAAAAAACGCACTCAATTAAGCTCGGCTGAACATCAATTACGTTCAACTGCCTTAAACGAGCACTTTTTAGCCTGGCTTAGTAGTCTAGAATACGAAACTCAACAAGATGAAGAGTTTGTTGCTCCTAAAACCCTGCCTGCGAGACACAAAATCCGCCGTCAAGGTCTAGTTATTGCCGCCTTTTGGCCTTATCGGGATGAGCCTGATATTCGCCCATTACTGGAAGAACTCCATGCCATGGGTCATGAAATTATTTTGCCTAAAGTAATACAAAAAAATGCACCTTTAGAATTTTTTTACTGGGACCCCGGTGCACCTATGGTTGAAGGCCATTATGGCATTTTAGAACCTGAGGCTAAGGAAATTGGCGAGATGCCGGATATTGTTCTGCTACCGATGTTGGGTTATGGGGACAATGGCGAGCGTTTAGGTTATGGCGGTGGTTACTATGATCGCACCATTGCTCAATGGGAAGAACAAGGTCACGAACCCTTATTAATTGGTGCTGTTTGGTCTGAAGCTCACTTGGGATGCGAATACGAATGATTGCCACATGACAAGCCTCTAGATGCCATTGTCAGCGAAAAAGGTGTGAGTTTTTTCTAAACATAAAAAAGGGGGTTACAACGTTGACACCGTGAAAATTGGCATTGTAACCCTCTCATAACTACTAAAAATAACGATTTATCTAGCCTGCACCAAATA
>JAAZFX010000111.1 GCA_012511555.1 Alcaligenaceae bacterium
GGTCATTTGCCTTGTATGAATTTTTTTGCGTTTGACCACTTTTAGTTTAAAAACCTCAAACTAACAATTTGTACTTTTTTTACCCAACAGAGTATACCGCAAAACAAAATTATTTTGTGATTGAAATCACACTCTTAGCACCTTAACAAGCTCCAAAATACATAATAGACTCGACCTTAACTTAGATTGACAGAGAGTTCTAAAATCGCAATTGGTGTTAACCCACAATTTCTTAATCACTAAGAATAAAAAATCTTATAAACACTAACGACCATTACCCCGCTAAACGCACTAAGAACATCCCCCCATATAAACTAACCACGCCAAAAAGGACTGAAGCAAAGCCATATAAGACAGCTTGCCCTAACTCACCTTTAGAGTGTAACAAAACCAACTCTAAAGAAAAGGCTGAAAATGTCGTGAAACCACCAAGAAAGCCGGTGGCAAGAAATAACTTACCATGCTGAGATAATCCGCTCTTAGCCGCCCAATACTCAAAAACCATCCCCATTAGAAAAGAGCCAAGCACATTGACCAATAAAGTGCCTACAAGGAATTGAATGCCGAACAGCCTGACTGTCAATACACTAACACCATAACGTACCGTTGAACCTAGCCCACCGCCTATAAAAACCAAAAGAAAAGACACGTTATTACTCCATTGTATTGATTACAAAACGGCGAAACTCATTTAGTGCTGGCTACTGAATAGCGTCAATAGCACTTTCTTTATCAAGCCTAGCCTCTGTTTCTATCTTAGGAATCGGGTCGCCCGGTTGATACTCAAATACAGCGATAGACTCAACATGTCCGGTATGCGGGAACATATTGATAACGCCGGCACTCTTTAAACGATAACCACCCTCATGAACTAAAGTAGCAGTGTCACGTGCCAAGGTCGTTGGATTACAGGAAACATAGACTATACGCTTAGGCCGTTCTTCTGCTCTCAAAGCCGTTAAGGCAGTGCAGACTGCCATTGCACCATCACGTGGCGGGTCAATTAGCATACGGTCAAAGTAGCCTAACTTACGGAGCCATTCAACGTCCACTTCAAAAAGATTAAGCGCAGAAAAAGTAACCTTACTCTCTAAACCATGCTTTTTAGCGGCAGCTGCAGCACGCTCTGTGAGCGTTTCACTCCCCTCAATGCCCACCACTTCTTTAGCTTGTGTAGCAAGCGGAAGACTAAAGTTTCCTAAGCCACAGAATAAATCCGCTACCCGATCGGTAGATTTAACCTCTAGCAAATTCAACGCTTTGCTAATCATTGCACGATTGATAAAAGGATTTACTTGAGTAAAATCTGACGGTTTATAAGCCATTCGTAGACCAAATTGCGGCAGAGTATAGGTTAATTTATTTTCATCTTCTGGCTCTAAGGGATAAACGCTATCTGGCCCCTCAGGTTGTAACCACCAACTTATTTTATGCTCTACAGCAAAAGCTCGTAAGTACTCAATATCGCTCTCCTCCAGTGGATCGAGATGACGCAGCACCAACACTAACACCTCATCACCTACCGCCACTTCGATTTGTGGCACACGCTCTCTAACGCTTAAGGATTCTATCAGTGTACGTAAGGCAGGTAAAAGATTGGAAGCTCGCTTAGGCAGTACTAGACACTCAGTCATATCGGCAATATATCTGCCCTTGCGCTCTCTAAAGCCAACCAGCACTGCACCTTTTTTAATCACATAGCGCACGGACCAACGAGCACGGTAGCGATATTGCCAAGTAGGACCATAAATTGCCGGCAACACTTGTGGAATCTTAAGATTGGCAATTTCTTCAAAACAATTTTCTAACGATCTTTGCTTAATAGCAACTTGTGCACTTGGCTCAATATGCTGCATCAAACAGCCACCGCATACCCCAAAGTTCGGACAGGGAGGATCCACACGCAATGGAGACGCTTTTATAACCTTGCGAACAAAACCCACATGATATGAAGCTTTCTTTCTATAAATATTCGCAGTAGCCTGCTCACCTGGCAAAGCTCGCTCAATAAAAATAGTTTTGCCATTACTATAGGCAACACCACGACCTTCAAGATCCATGGATTCAATCGTAAAAATTTCTGACATA
>JAAZFX010000112.1 GCA_012511555.1 Alcaligenaceae bacterium
GCAATATTTCAAGCTGTCTTTCCCCTATCCTCTCTAGGACCTGTGGGTGATTTGCCAACAAACTCAATAGCTGTCGCGCCAAAGGCATAGGCTGACGAATTGGTTCATTAGGCTTTTTCTTTTTGCGATAAGCTCCAGCTGGTTGATAGTTAGTCCACCCACCTTCGTCGGAACGAGTTTCGGCTCTAGCGCGAGGCGGATTATATTGCTCAGACTGCACACCAGGCATTTGCATAGGTTTATCAGATGCAACATGATCATGAGCAACAAAACGCTGCGCAGAAAGATCCTTTTTATCAAGATAACGAGTTAAAGCCGATCTGAACTCATCTGCAGTAAAACGCACCAGACGAGCTAATTCATTTTCGATTTGAGTACGAATTGCCGACTCCGGAATCTGCACTACTAGAGCAAGTGCTTCTTTAAGACAAGCGGCACGGCCTTCGGCTTCATCCAGGTTAAACTCGGAGGCTAAAGACTCCAGCATAAAAGCTGATAAAGCCTGTGCTTCAGCTACCTTCTCTTCGAACTTTTTAACTCCATAGCTTTGTACAAAAGAATCCGGATCGTGCTCTTTAGGCAAAAACAAAAAGCGTAAAGACACATCGTCACGCAATAAAGGCAGGGAGGTATTTAAAGCCCGCCAAGCCGCCCTTTGTCCTGCTTTATCACCATCAAAACTAAAAACAATTCGATTGCTGGCTTTAATTAATTTGCCAATATGCTCAGCTGTAGTTGCTGTTCCTAAAGTCGCTACGGCGTAATCGACACCATAGCGTGCTAAAGAAACTACATCCATATAGCCTTCTACCACTAGAACAGTAGCTGCTTTTCGAATACCTGTACGATTTTCCCATAAACCATAGAGCTCACTTCCCTTATGGAAAAGCTCGGTTTCAGGCGAGTTTAAATACTTAGGCTCACCCTTGCCAATAATACGACCACCAAAACCGATCAAACGACCGCGTTGGTTGTAAATAGGAAAAGTAATTCGCTCACGAAAACGATCGTAGCGCAGACCACGCTCATTTTGAACAACCAAGCCTGCATCAATTAGAAGATCATTATCATAATCCTCATAGACACGGCGCAGATTTTGTCTTTCACTACCGGTCCAACCCAAAGCAAAACGCTGAGCAATATCAGCATTCAAACCTCGTTGAAGCAGATACTCTTGAGCTAGAGGATATTGTTTAAGTTGGGACGAATAATAAGTTTGAGCTTGCTCTAAGGCTTCGTGCAATAAGTCGTAACGAGTCTTTTGCTCTTTGAGGCGAGCACGTTTCTCAGGACTATAACTTGCTTCAGGAACACGCATACCGACTGAATCAGCAAGCGTCTTGACAGACTCCGGAAAACCCAGACCCACATGTTCCATAAGGAAGCTTATCGCAGTGCCGTGAGCACCACATCCAAAGCAATGATAAAACTGCTTGGTGGAACTCACGGTAAAAGATGGCGATTTTTCTTGATGAAAAGGGCAAAGTCCCTGGAGATTTTGGCCGCTTTTTTTTAGTTGAACATACTTGCCGATGACATCAACAATATCAACTCGCGCAAGCAGTTCCTGGATAAATTCTTCAGGAATCAACTCAGAATAAATTTATACTATGAATTAGTACATGCGCGGAGGCAATTGCTGGCTGCGGATGCGCTTATAGTGGCGCTTAACAGCAGCTGCTTTTTTACGCTTACGCTCAGCAGTAGGCTTCTCGTAAAACTCGCGGGCGCGCAACTCGGTTAAAAGACCGGTTTTTTCAATACCGCGCTTAAAGCGGCGTAAAGCAACTTCGAACGGCTCATTATCTTTAATACGTACTTGTGGCATAGACAATCAACTAAAAAGGTTTAATAAAAAATAAAATAATAGCTCTCTACTATAGAACAAAACTATAGAAAAGGCAAATAGAATAAGATGTTAAGCGTACTTAAAATGGTTTTAAAAGCTTTTAAGCGACACTTATTCAGCAGCTTTACCCTTGCGAATCCAAGATTCTAATTGATGGGGCCTGAGACTATCATAATCCTCGAAAGGCTGATGAATCCAAGGATTATTAGGCAAGAAATGACAATAATAATCAGGCTGCACAGCAGCGTGACCTTTGACCCACAAAACAGCTGAACGCATTTCCTTGATCGCAGGAAACTCACTCAATAAATGCTGGTGAACACGCTGAAAAGTCAAACCGGTATCAACCATATCATCAACTAGCAGAATGCGCCCTTCTAGACTACCACGAGTAATAGTAATGAACTTTGCAATATCCAATTGACCTTGAACCGTACCGGCTGCCTCTCTATAGCTACTAGTAGCTAGAATACCAAGAGGCACGTCGAAGATCCTGGACATGACGTCACCTACTCTCACACCACCACGGGCCAAACAAACTATGGTGTCAAATTGATATTTTGACTCATAGACTTTTAATGATAACTGCTCAATAAGTTGGTTGTATTCACTCCAACTTACCCATAAATCCGTATCGGTGTTTGGTGGGACGCTCATGTAGTACCTCTTAATAAAATAACTATGAATTATAACTCAAAAGGGTTATCTAGCATAATCGTTTCTGAACGTTCAGGACCAGTAGAAATCATAGCGACCGGTACTTCGCATAACTCACCGATGCGAGCAACCAAGTTGCGGGCATTCTGTGGTAAATCATCGTAGTTCTTGATACCGGCAGTTGTTTCAGTCCAACCTGGCAGCATTTCGATGATAGGCTTTGCTTCAGCAACCTGATAGGCGCCGTAAGGCAAAACATCGACACGCTTACCATTAAGCTCATAGCCAACGCATAAACCGACTTCTTCTAAGCCATCCAACACATCAAGTTTAGTTACGCAGAGACCGTTAATACCATTGATCATGGCTGAACGCTTCAGAGCGGCAGCATCAAACCAGCCACAACGACGAGGACGACCTGTTACGGCACCGAACTCATTGCCCTGCTTGGCAAGATATAAACCAATATCATTTTCAAGTTCAGACGGGAACGGACCAGAACCAACACGAGTACAGTAGGCTTTGGTGATACCAAGTACGTAGTGTAATTCTTGAGGCCCTACACCTGCACCCGCAGAGGCTTGACCTGCAATACAATTACTGCTGGTTACGAAAGGATAAGTACCGTGGTCAATATCCAGCAACGCACCTTGAGCACCCTCAAACAATAAGCTCTTACCCTCTTTTTTAGCTTCGTAAAGAAGATAAGACACATCGGCAACCATCGGCTTGAGTAGTTCAGCCAGCTTGAAACCAAGCTCCTTCATCTCCTCAAAAGACACAGGCTCGGCACCTAAATAATCTACTAAAATAGCGTTGTGATAGTCTACTGCAGCACGCAACTTCTCTTCGAAGACTTCGGGCATAAATAAATCCTGAACACGAACTGCACGACGTGCGACCTTATCCTCATAGGCAGGACCAATACCACGACCGGTAGTACCGATTTTCTTGTTACCCTGCTTGGCCTCACGAGCCTGATCAACGGCAATATGGTATGGCAGAATCAAAGGACAAGCTTCGGAAATCTTTAAGCGAGAACGGACATCAACTCCGGCTTTTTCAAGCTCGGCAATTTCGGACATCAGTGCCTCAGGAGAAAGCACCACACCATTGCCAATATAACAAATAGTGTGTGGATGCATGATACCTGACGGGATTAAGCGTAGAACAGTTTTGACGCCATTGATCCATAAAGTATGGCCTGCATTATGACCGCCCTGGAAACGTACAACACCATGAACCGACTCAGCTAGCCAGTCAACAATCTTGCCCTTTCCCTCGTCACCCCACTGGGTGCCTATCACTACAACGTTTTTGCTCATATTTTAGATAAAAAAAAAACTGAAACAATTCAAGTCTAGCTTAATCAACTCGCTAGTAGAAGATTAATTAGCCTATACCGTAATACTTTTTAGTAGCCATTGATTATTCTCAAGTACAAGCTCACGGGTAAAAACATACTCTTCGTTAGTCTGCTCAGTATCAGGAAAAACCTGAACCACGATATTGCCTTCTTGGCGTAACTGTTGAATTTTACCCAGGTGATCCTTATCGTCAGACCAAATAGTTTTAATCGCTTCATTAGGTTCTGGTGAAGCCAGACCTTGAACTAAACGGCGTAAATTCAAACTGAAACCAGTGGCTGGGCGCTCTCTACCGTAAGCCTTGGCGACTTTATCATAACGACCACCACGAACTAATGCATTGTGCCAGCCTTCGGCATATAGAGCAAAACTAATACCTGTATGGTAGTCATAACCACTGATGTCGGCAAGATCCACACTAACCGAAGGAAATCGCTTGGCAACAACTTCCAGCTCATCTAATGCCGCCTGAATTTCAGGCAGTTTTGGCAATACAGCACGAGCTTCATCAAGTGTATCAATGTCACCATATAAGTTTGGCAAAATCAGTAAAGCTTCTTGTATATCTGTTGGGATATCACCTAGCTCAATCAAAAAGGCTTTTAAACTTGTAATCGCTTTTTCTCGAACGAGCCCATTAAGCTTATCCACCTCAGCCTCCAAGGTTGGATGCGTCGCCACTAAAGCACGCATAATGCCCGGGTGATTGAGATCTAATTTAGCGCCATGCACCCCGGCAGTTTCCAAGGTTTGATAGGCTAAACTGATCGTTTGCAAATCAGCCTCTATACCGGCATAGCCATAGATCTCGGCCCCTATCTGCACTAATTCGCGATCACCAATCAAGTCATTAGGCAAAGCATGAAAAACCACACCACAGTAACATAAGCGCGTCACTCCGGAGCGATTTAATAGATGTGCGTCAATGCGTGATACTTGTGGCGTAATATCAGGACGAATACCCATCGTACGACCACTCAACTGATCGATTACTTTAGCGGTTTTTTTTGGTAAATCTGCACGTTGACCGGCAAACAATGACTCAGTAAACTCCACTAAAGGTGGAGCCACCAATTCAAAACCACTTTGTTGATATAGATCCAGCAACTTACGCCGTAACTCTTCTAAACCACGTGCCTCAGCAGGCAAGATATCTGAGATAAACTCTGGTAATAACCAATTACTAGCACTCATAATTACTCCGCTAGCTCCCCTGCTGGATTACCAAAGTATTTGAAGAAACTAGAATCTGGCGAAACCACAATTGTATCTTCTTTGTCCGCAAAGGAAGAACGGTAAGCATTTAAACTATTAAAGAAGCTGAAAAACTCAGGCTGAGCTGAATAAACATCAGCATAGATTTTAGTTGCAGTAGCATCACCCGCACCACGTACGGCCTCAGCCTCGGCTTGTGCCTGGGCTAAAATCTCTGACACCTGACGATCCGCTTCAGCACGAATTCGCTCACTTTCTGCTGCACCACTAGCTCGCAAGCTATTAGCTTCTTGCTTACGTTCAGCTTGCATACGAGAATAAACAGAGTCAGAAACTTCAGATGAGAACTCGATTCGCTTCAAGCGCACGTCGACAACCTCAATCCCTAAAGGTGCAGCGCGAGTAGAAATATTGGCAAGAATTTCTTGCATTACTACATCACGATCAAAAGAAATTACCGCTCTCACAGTACGTACGTTAACTGCCGCATTAAGTGCATCACGAATTTGTGCGCCCAAACGGTCTTGTGCCGCTTGCGTAGAATTACCAAAAGAAATGTAATACAGGCGAGGGTCAGAGACACGCCATTTAACATATGAATCGATAATTAAGTTCTTTTTCTCAGAAGTCTGAATACGCTCAGCATCTCTGGATTCAATAGATTGAATACGTTTATCTAAAAATATAACGTTTTCAAGTGGTGTAGGTAGTTTGAACTTAAGACCAGGCTCAGTTTCTGTACGCTGCCATTCACCTAATTTAAAAACTAAAGCGTAACTACGCTCATTTACCGTAAAAACACTAGAGGAGATTATGATAAATGCAAGTCCTAGTAATACTGCCCAAAAAACGGGTCTTTTCATAATGATATCCTCAGTAATTAACGACGTGCAGAGTCTTCGCGGTCACGACTTAGTTCACGACTACGCGGATCGATAGCGCCTGTGCTGCTTGATGTAGTAGCACTAGTAGTAGTGCCATTGCCATGGTCAAATAAAGAAGCATCAGAAGCTCCTTGTGTTGGCGTAGCAGGAACAGTTGGTGCTGTACGAGTGGATGAACGATTCAGCATACTATCTAAGGGCATCAGCATCAGAGGATTTTGTTGCTCAGCTGTATCAAGCAAGATTTTAGACGTATTAGAGTAGATATCACCCATGGCTTCGATATACATACGCTCACGAGTAATTTCAGGTGCTGCAGTGTATTCTGCGGCAATCTGCTTAAAGCGCTCTGTTTCACCAATGGCTGCGCCTACTACACGCGCTCTATAACCCTCTGCACTTTGCAAGAAGCGAGAAGCACGA
Organism: Alcaligenaceae bacterium; assembly: GCA_012511555.1. Taxonomy (GTDB): domain Bacteria; phylum Pseudomonadota; class Gammaproteobacteria; order Burkholderiales; family Burkholderiaceae_B; genus Oligella. Next base: position 6,396 of record JAAZFX010000112.1, read on the forward strand.
CCATGCGCCTCAGGAATAACGCGACTAGCGTAAGCTTGACCCTCGTTTTTCTGGCGCTCATTGTCTTGACCGGCTTTAATCGCGTCTTCAAAAGCCGCTTGAACTTGCTCAGGTGGCTGTACGTTTTGAATAGCAACAGTAATTACCTCAATCCCTGTATTGTAGCGGTCAAGAATAGACTGCATTAAACGCATAACATCCTGCGCTGCTTGTGTACGACTTTCGTAAAGAATATTATTCATCGATTCCTTACCAACCACCTCACGCATCGCTGTCTCGGCAGCTTGGCGTACTGATTCATCAGGATCGGCTGTCGCAAATAAATAACTAGCAGCAGGACTTAGCGCCTTGCCAATATCAATACCGCCGTTATCAACATCTGCCACACCAGCTTTAATACGGTATTGAACATCAAATTGCAAATCGACGATATTTTCATCTTCGGTTAGCATTAAAGCCTCTGCCAACACCTTGTTGCGCGAGCTATCACGATAACCAACAGAGAAAGCTCGTACATTAGCAATATCAAC
>JAAZFX010000113.1 GCA_012511555.1 Alcaligenaceae bacterium
CACTAGGACCCTCAGCAATAGCACTTAACTCATAATCCTCTTCAAAAGGAAAACCCATACCCTCTTGAGTCTCACGAGCAAAGAAACTTACTACTGTAGCTACAGGGAAAAGTACTTCTTGCGCCTGTCCGCCAAATCGCGCATTAAAAGAGACCCAATCATTATTAACTAAAAAATCTTTAGTCGCCATAGGACCCACATTAAAAGTAATATAGCCGTCTTTTACAAAAGCTTTTGGAACTTGGCAATTACTATCAACTCGCACCACAATATGAGGAGTTAAACTTTCGTCATAACACCACTCATATAGAGCCCGGATTAAATATGGTTTACTTGATACTGGAAACATAAACTCCTCAACTATTTAATATGTCAATTAACAACACATATGCTGCTTAAATAAAAATGCCCAAACATTAGTATAAACAATTGTTTGGGCATTAACTTAACTATAAGAGCAATTAACGACGCATTACTTTTTCACTTGGCGTAAGCGCTTCAATGAATGAAGGCCTAGAGAACAATCTCTCCGCATACTTTTGAATTGGCGCAGCACTGCGCGGCAACTCAATACCATAATGTTCTAAACGCCACAACAAAGGAGCAATAGCTACATCCGGCATTGAAAACTCTTCGCCTAATAAATAATCATTTTTACTCATAACAGGAGCTAATACAGTTAGCTGATCACGAATACGATTACGAGCCACTTCCATCTCCGCTGCGTCAGGACTTAGTTGACGATCTTCGAGCACGAGGACGTGAGAAAAAAGCTCACGCTCAAAGTTATGTAAAAACAAGCGAGTACGAGCACGCATAATTGGCTCGGCCGGCATTAATTGCGGATGAGGAAATCGCTCATCGATATATTCATTGATGATATTAGACTCATAAAGAATCAGATCACGCTCTTCTAAAATAGGCACCTTACCATAAGGGTTCATTACCGAGATATCTTCCGGCATATTGAACAAGTCAATATCACGGATCTCAAAATCCATACCCTTTTCATAAAGGACAAAGCGACAACGCTGTGAAAATGGGCAAGTTGTGCCTGAATGAAGAATCATCATATAAATTGGTCTCCGTTAAACAAATTAAGGTCAGTGCCCTAAGACACTGACCTCGTGTACCTTGCAAGTGCTTTGCAATTGCAGGAGGTGTTGTCCATGCTGAATTATTTTACATGTTTCCAGTATTGCTTGCTTAAGAACCAAGCAACAACAAAGAACAAGGCCAAGAAAATCATCACCCAAGTACCAAGTACTTTACGGAAATGTTGATCTGGCTCTGCCATCCAGCCTAAAAAGGCGCTCAAGTCAGCCATATCTTTATCAAAAGCTTCTCTCTTGGACTCATCTAAATATTTAATTTCAGCAGAGTAATCTTCGCCACCCTTGTAGTCAGCTAGTTCTTTTTCGCTTTCCAAGGTAGCAAAACCGTCTTTATCAAAACGAGTAACAGTTTCTACCCATTTGATGCTATCGCCTTCTTCTACCGGTTTAATCTGAGTAATAATTGCCTCGACTGGACCTTGCGCTTTCCAGAATGGATTAGGCATAGCCGCATTTTCAAAAACGAGGTTATTCCAACCAGACACACTACTTTGGTCACGATAGAAAGTACGTAAATAAGTATAAACGTAATCCTCTCCCGGCTGACCCAGGTTAGCAGAGCGAGAACGTGCGATAACTGACAGATCCGGAGGAGTAACACCCATCCATGCCTTAGCATCTTTAGCTGTCAAAGCGATATTCATCATATCGCCGACACGTTCACCGGTGAACAGCAAATTCTCTTCAATTTGCTCCTCTGTCAGACCGAGATCCATCAGCTTGTTATAGCGCATATAATCTGCGCTATGACAGTTCAAACAGTAGTTAACAAATAATTTGGCCCCATTTTGCAACGCAGCTTTATCAGTTACCTTAACAGGTACCTCATCCCAAGGATATCCCGAGGTAGCGGCTGTTGATGAAGTAACCGCAGCAATAGTCAGAGCCAAAACACTTAATATCTTTTTAAACATGATTCACCCTTGCTCTTAGTGTGGCTTATAATTAACGCGTTCCGGCACTTCTTTAAAGGTACCCAAACGACTCCAAATAGGCATAAAGAAGAAGAAAAGCAAGTAAATGATTGTACTTACCTGAGAAACAATATTAAGTAAGTCACTAGGTGGTTGAGTTCCGATGTAACCCAAAATCACAAAGTTAATCATAAACACGGCGTAAATCAACTTGTGCCAGCTAGGGCGATAACGAATCGATCTCACAGGCGACTTATCTAACCACGGCAAGAAACCAAGGATAACAACCGTACCGCCCATGATAACTACACCCCAGAACTTCGCATCAAATATACGCAATGAAATTGCCAAAGCAATCAATACGACTGGCCAGATAATCTTCCAAATACCACGAGTATTTTTGCTAAAGAACAAACCGATAGCAAAGATCACGCACAAAGCAACCAAAGCCCAAGTAAACTGGTCAGTAGTCGCACGCAACATTGAATAGAACGGCGTAAAGTACCATACAGGCGCAATGTGTGCAGGTGTCACATACGGATCAGCAGGAATAAAGTTGTTGGCCTCAATGAAGTAACCGCCCATGGTAGGCGCAAAGAACATAATTGCCGCAAACACCAATAAGAAACCAGCCACACCAACAATATCATGCACTGTGTAATATGGGTGGAATGGAATACCATCAAGCGGACGACCTTTGGCGTCAACCTTATCTTTGATGTCTATACCGTCCGGGTTATTAGAACCCACTTCGTGCAGAGCAATAACGTGCGCCACAATCAGACCGATCAGCACTAATGGAATTGCAATCACGTGGAACGCAAAGAAGCGATTAAGTGTCGCATCAGACACCACAAAGTCACCACGAATCCAAGTAGACAAACCCTCACCTACAAATGGAATAGCCGCAAACAAGTTAACAATAACTTGTGAACCCCAGTATGACATTTGACCCCATGGCAATAAGTAACCAAAGAAGGCCTCAGCCATTAAACAGAGGAAAATCGCCACACCGAAAAGCCACACCAACTCACGCGGCTTACGGTATGAGCCGTACAACATACCTCGTAGCATATGCAAATACACTACGACAAAGAACATCGATGCACCAGTAGAGTGCATATAACGAATCAGCCAACCAAAGGGCACCTCACGCATAATGTACTCAACGGAGGCAAATGCCAATTCGCCATCTGGCTTATAGTGCATCACCATAAAGATACCGGTCAAAATCTGAATGACCAGTACCAACATGGCTAATGAACCAAAAAAATACCAGAAGTTAAAATTCTTAGGGGCATAATACTCAGTCATGTGCTCTTTGACCATTTTAGTCAAAGGAAAACGTCTATCAACCCAACCAAGAAGACCTGTTGTTTCAACAACTTTCTCGCCGGCCATGTAAGGCTCCTTTTATAACTAGCTAAAAATTAAAAATCCCTGCAAGTTTCCGAGCGATTAAGCCGGACTATCCAGACCAATCAAGATGCTTGTATCATCGATGAAGTAGTATGGTGGAACAGGTAAGTTATCAGGGGCTGGCATGTTTTTAAATGCACGTCCAGCAAAGTCAAACACAGAACCGTGACACGGGCATAAGTACCCGCCTAACCAATCAGAGCCCATACCCTGAGAGGTTCCTGCTGCAAAACGCGATGATGGAGAACAGCCTAGGTGCGTACAAATGCCGACCATAACCATCCACTCTGGCTTAATTGAACGATGCTCATTTTGAGCCCATTCTGGCGTAAAGCCTGGCCGTTGAGACATAGGATCAGCTACACTATCATTTAACTTAGGAAGAGTGGCTAGCATCTCTGGCGTACGGCGTAAAATCCATACCGGCTTGCCCTGCCACTCAGCAGTGATCATCTGCCCCGGAGCTACCGACGAAATATCAACCTGCACAGGCGCTCCAGCGGCCTTTGCACGCTCTGACGGTGACATTGAAGCGACAAACGGTATTACCGTAGCAACCCCTGCAACGCCACCCACCGCACAGGCGGTACCCAACCAAAAACGGCGATTCGGATCATCAGGCAACACATCCGGTGATGCCTGCTCGAACTCTACCACCTCTTTTGAAAAAGTAGATTCTTGACTCATATCATTCCCTATTACTGCCAAGGTCTAAAAAAATAACGCATAACGACCTAAAATGTCGTTATTATCGTACAAAAAACAATCTTAAATCGTAAAAATATTACTATACGCAATACTAATTAACCCCTCATTATATACTTTATAACTCTGTTACAACCAATAAAAGGAACTTTTTATGAGCAAGGCTTCCAATTTTATACAAGAATTCAAAGAATTCGCAGTCAAAGGAAACATGATTGACCTCGCCGTAGGGGTAATTATCGGTGCGGCTTTCGGCAAAATCATCGACTCCTTGGTAAAGGATGTCATCATGCCATTAATCAGCTTCATCATCGGTGGCTCTGCAGACTTTTCCAATATGTACTTTGTACTCTCACGACCTGAGGGATACAGTGGTCCCGAAACTTACCAGGCGCTTACTGAGGCAGGTGCCAATGTCTTTGCCTATGGCAGTTTTATCACCATTCTAATTAACTTTATCCTGCTAGCCTTTGTCGTCTTTCTCCTGGTCAAAGTTATCGCTAAAGCTCGCGCCAGCTTTGAAGCAGAAAAACAACTTGAAGAAGCAGCTCCAACAGAGGATCCAGCTGACGTCGCTTTACTTCGCGAAATTCGCGATTTACTACAAAAGCAAGAAAACAAGCCGAACAAATTTACTACGCCCGAGTAATATTAATTACTGATGATATTACACAACAAAGCCCGCCTTTAAATCAAGGACGGGCTTTGTTTCTTTTGCGCTAAAGCAAATTAAACAGGATTATCTATATCCAAGTACTCTAGCTCTAGAGCCGGATACTGTTTTTGAATCTCTTGCATAAGTCCTTGCACCCCATAGCGCTCAGTTGCATGATGTCCCGCGCCATAATAAGCCACACCATACTCTTGAGCCAAATGAAATACAGGCTCAGAAGCCTCACCGGTAATATAGGCATCGGCCCCTGCCAAGATCGCCTCTTCAAACATGCCCTGAGCACCCCCGGTACACCACGCCACCTTTTCAACTTTTTGCCCTGGATCACCAATAAACAATGGCTTGCGATCTAAGCTTTTCTCAATTAACTCAAGGAGTTGTCTCGCATTTATCACACCAGCAGGCGCGCTACCCAGCCAGATCAAATCATCTCTACCAAAAGTCTGTGGTTTATTATCCACACAATTTACACACAAGCCCAAGACTTGCGCTAACATGGCATTATTGCCCCACTGGGGATGAGCATCAAGCGGCAAATGATATGCTATAAGATTAATATCATGCTTGATTAGCTTAGCTAGTCGCTCATATTTTGCATTGACAATTTTGGGGTTTTCGTTTTTCCAAAACCACCCATGATGCACAATAATAGCGTCAGCCTGCTTTTCAATTGCCTGCTCAATAAAGGCCAAACTTGCTGTGACTCCAAAAACCACTTTTTTAAGCTCAGGCTTGCCCTGCACCTGCAGTCCGTTAGGCGCATAATCCTGAAACAATTCTGGTTGAAGCTGTTGATCGAGCCAAGTAATAAGTTCTTTGACTGTAATTTTATTCACGATTGATTCCTAATAATATATGTACCGCTACTGGTTGATTTTCTCACAAGCTGTAACTATTGTTTTGGCGCTGATTTTTACAATTAGCACAGTCAGGCCCGGTTGGCTTGGCCAGCAAATTGAGATCCAGTCTCAACCTACAGCCACTGTCAAAATCCAAAACGACGCTATTCCAAACCAGAGCGGCTCTAGCAAGCCTCAAGCGCCAATTACAACCACCGCAACAGTCTTTACATCGTATGCTGATGCAGTTAAGCTTGCTGCCCCATCGGTAGTTAATATTTACACCACTAAACGCATTAACTCACCACTACGAGATCTCAACGACATCCCGTCATTACGTCCATTTATCCAAGAACAAAATGAGCGTCAACGCCTAAGCGATCCGACCAGCCTAGGCTCAGGTGTGATCGCTTCTGAGCAAGGTTATATCTTAACCAATTATCATGTGGTTGAAGCAGCAGACGCAATTGAAGTTTTACTTTATGATGGACAGCGCGCCCCTGCCAAATTTATTGGCGCTGATCCCGATACCGATCTGGCTGTTTTACAGATTAGCTTTCCTAATCTTCAACCGATCAAAACTGACCTTAACCAAGCCCTCAACGTTGGCGATGTAGTCTTAGCCATTGGCAACCCATTTGGAGTTGGACAAACAACCACAATGGGTATTATTTCAGCGCTTAATCGCTCGGGCTTAGGCATTAACACCTACGAAAACTTTATTCAAACAGATGCGGCAATTAATCCTGGTAACTCCGGTGGCGCCCTGATTAACGTCAACGGCAGTTTAATCGGCATTAACACAGCGATTTATTCAGAAGCCAATTCCGGCGGCTCTTTAGGCATTGGTTTTGCCACTCCTGCAAGTACCGCGCTTAAAATTATGGAAGAGATTATAGAAACCGGCAAAGTCTCTCGTGGGTGGTTGGGTGTAGAACCTCAAGACGTGACAGCGGATTTAGCAAAGGCCTTTAACTTGCCACAAGTACGTGGCGTCATCATCGCTTCTATCGGGCAAAATAGTCCAGCCGCAGCCGTTGGTCTTGCAGTAGGTGATATTATTATCAAAATCAATGACCTACAAGCCATTAACACGCGCCAAATGCTCAATGAAGTAGCGGCTTTAAAACCAGGGACAGTCGTTAAGCTGGAAGTTTTGAGAGGTGGCCGTGCGCTGGAATTTAATGTAACCCTAGCGCAACGACCGCAGACATTTGAATAATATGAGCGATTCTTCGCATTGAACAAAGCTGATTTACGCTTGCTCTTCTTCCTTGGCTGTAGATTTTCTTACCTTAACAAAACGGCATAAGAAAATACCTAACTCGTACAAAAGACAAATAGGAATTGCCATTAATAGTTGGCTAATTACATCGGGCGGAGTTATAACCGCGGCAACAACAAAAGCACCTACTATCACATAGCCACGGATTGACTTTAATTTTTCAACCGTAATTACCCCAAAAGAAGCCAACACGATGACTGCTACTGGTACTTGAAAAGTCATACCGAAAGCTAAAAACATGGTCATCACAAAGCTTAAATAAGCAGCGATATCTGGCGCTACGGTAATAGATTGTGGCGCAACCATCGAAATAAACTGGAATACCGTATTAAAGACGACGTAATAGCAAAACAACATACCTATAAAAAACAATAAGGTACTAGCAAAAATCAACGGTAGAACAAGACGCTTTTCATGCTTATATAGACCAGGAGCGATAAACGCCCATGCCTGATACAGCACTACGGGCAAGGCAATCACAAAGGCCAGCAACAAAGTCACTTTTAAAGGCACCAAAAACGGTGTAATAACCCCTGTCGCAATCATGGTGTGATTTTCCGGCAAGGTATTAATCATTGGTCGCGCCAAGAAATCATAGACTGCGCCCGTGCCAGGGAAAATTGTCAATACGATAAAAACACCTAATACCGCTAACAACATGCGGATAATACGTGTACGCAACTCGATTAAGTGCGAGAAAAAGCTTTGGCCTATATCCTCTGCAGCAGAATTAGCTTCTTTAGACATTTAAGCCACCATCATTATTATTTGAGTTATTTTTATCTTGAGTCTTAGCAACAGCTCTCGCTTCCTCTTGAGGCTTTTGCTCTTCCGCGCTTTGCTCCTCTTGAGGCATCTGCTCCCACATCGCCAAACCCTCTAAACTCTTGTTCGCATCAACAGGGCTATCATCATCTTCGATAAACACTGCCCAAGCGTCATCCCGAGCTTTTCGTTCCTCTGTACTAAACTCAGGCGCCTCTAAAGGCTCAAAAGCGGGACCATCGTAAATCCCTGCGAACTGCTGCATGGATTCATCAGCAACCACCTTGTCTTCCGATGGCGACCACCTCTGATTAACGACATCAGCCGCACTGGCAACACTTTCATCTCTTTCATCGGGATAAATCAGTGCCTCGGTCACTGTAGAATGTGTTAAGTCTTTTGCAATAGTAGGTTCAAAAGAAGCGGATGGATTAACTGAAAATGCCTGTGAGACCTCCTTGACATCAGAATCACTCTCAGGTGGAGCACCAACAACAGCAGCTGCCGTCGCTTTGCTAACAGAATCTGTCGCTTTGGCGGTGGCTACTTTTTTAGCAGGCTCGTCGAGCTTTAAGTCCTTTAAATCAGGCAAAGGATTAAGATCACCCTTAAGCTGCTTTTCTATATCGGCAACTTCGGACTTCACAGCGTCAAGAGGATTACTAATTTTCTTCAAGGGGTCAGTGACTGAAGAGATTTCTTCTTCTACTGACGACTTTACTTGGGTGACATTGGATGCCACCTCATCTTTAAACTTTTTGATGTCTTCGACGTGCATTTCACGTTCGATATCACTTTTGATATCGTTTACGTAGCGTTGCGCACGACCAACCAACAGACCTAAAGCCCTTGCCGTTTTAGGCAAGCGCTCAGGACCAATGACTATTAAAGCGACTAGCGCAATAACAAATATCTCTGAAAGACTTAGACCAAACATATTACCCTAATACTACCTATCACGATGAGTGCTTAAGCAGTCGGTTTATCCTTGTCCTTAACCTCTTTAAACTCGGCGTCCTGGACATCATTTACCTTTACGGCCTTAACCTCATCTTCTACACTTGTTTTTTGAGTAGCTGTCGTGTCATCTTCAGCATCGCCTAGACCTTTTTTGAAGCCTTTGACCGCTGTTCCCAAGTCCTCACCCACATTACGCAACTTCTTAGTACCAAAAACCAAGGCAACAACTACCAAAACGATTAACCAATGCCAAATACTTAATGAACCCATTTCATTCTCCTGAAGAGTTTTTTAATCACTACTAAAAATAATATTTTTAACTTACCCTGACTGGTGATAAAAATCACCAATACTTACTCACTGCGTGAGGCTTTTTCTAC
>JAAZFX010000114.1 GCA_012511555.1 Alcaligenaceae bacterium
AAAGCACCTTAGTTTTGGGTGTTTGAGGTTTAGAGAGGAGGGTGTAGAAACTCTCCTTTTTTGTGCTTATTTAAAAGAAGTGGACTATCAATAGTGAATTACCGATTACTATTAATCACCGCAACCCTGTTGCCAATGACTGTTTATTACCTCTTATTGGGTTTTATACCAGAACGTTTGGCATATAGTTTGGTGTTGGCTATTCCGGGCTCCCTGTTCTGGGGCGTGGTGGTGATGTTCTGGGGTGTGTTGATGGCGATTATTTATGTGATTGCTCATCAGAAAACGAAGGGGCATGAGTAGGGCTCTATGGCACAGTCAAATAACAATACAGCTCAGTATTTTCTGGTCGGTCGTTCTATCGGTTCTACACAAAATGCCTTAGCTTTAACTGGGGATTATCTCTCTGCTGCCGCCTTTTTAGGTTCCATTGCCATGTACTTTGGACAGGGTATGGATTCGCTTTTTTATGCGGTGGCGACCTTAATCGGTTGGGTCTTGCTACTGATTTTGTTCTCTGATAAGTTACGTCAAACAGAGGCTTTTACTTTCTCTGATGTGATTAATAGGGGCTTTAACAGTCAGCGCTTAAAGCTATTAAGTGCCTTCACCAGTTTATTAATTTCTGTTTTTTATCTACTCGTGCAGTTGATGGGGGCGGGTACCTTATTATCACTGCTGTTCGATATAAATTACACCACTTCACTGCTTTGTGTTGGTGTATTGACTGGCGTACTGGTGTTGTTTGGTGGTATGAAAGCCACCACGATGGTACAAAGTGTTAAGGCTCTGCTGCTTTTTATCTTTGCCGCTGTGATGGTTTTTTTAGTATTAAGGCCTTTTGATTTTTCTGCTGCTAATCTCTTTGAGCGAGTAGCGACTTTATCAGCCTTCAAGGCTCTCATGCCGAGCCCTGCAATCAGTTCAGGCATTGAGCAGATTTCATTGATTTTGGGCTTGACCTTTGGTTTATTGGGCCTACCGCATATTTTGATGCGATTTTTTACGGTCAAAGATGAAAAAACGGCGTTGTATTCGGCCGTCGGAGCGACTTTTTTAATTGCCTTGTTTTTTACCCTCAATTTAGTGATTGGTTTTGGTGCCTTTGTGTTGCTTAACGGTCAGGTGCTTGAGGGTGGTAATAATATGGCGCTCTTGCACTTGGCGCAGTTATTAGGCGGCTCTGGCTTCCAATGGGTATTGGCTATTCTCGTGTTTGTTACGGTATTAGCGGTGATTGCCGGTTTGGTAATGGCTGCCAGCGCCAGTATTACTCAGGATTTAATCCCAAGCTTGTTGCCTAAGCAACGCAGTAATCTTTTCATTGCCCGAGTGTCGGTGGTAGTGATATTTTTAGCAGGTGTGGGCTTGGCTTATTTGTTTGAAGGGGTGAATTTAGCTTTTCTCTTTGGTATTGCCTTTGCTTGGGTTGCCAGTGCGCATTTTCCAGTGATGTTCTGTCGTTTCTACTTCAAAGGTTTTAATGAAAAGGGGGCTTTTTATTCACTGTTAGTCGGTTCTCTTGGTAGCTTGATTTTTATTGTTTCCAGTAATACCGTTTGGGTAAATATCTTTGGATTAAGTGAATTACACCCTTATCGCAGTCCGACATTGTTTGTGTTGCCATTTAGCTTTTTAATTATTTGGTTATTAAGAGATCGCAGAGAGGCTAACTAATTATGAAAAAATCATCTATTAAAACCCCAGCGACATTATTTTTAGATCGCCAAAAATTACCCTATGAGGTCTTTGAATGTAGCGGTGAAATTGAGGGAACCGCCGAGTTTATGGCGGAGTTCTTAAATGTGCCGGTGCATCAGGTCATCAAGAGCATAGTCTTTACTGATGAACGTTCTAAGGGCTATATGGTCTTGCAGCATGGAGATCAAAGCGTTGATACCAAAGCTTTGCGCAAAGTATTTAATGTTAAAAACGTCAGTCCGGCTTCCTATGAGTTAGCTCATAAATGGACCGGTTATGAGTTTGGTGGCACCTCACCTTTTGGGATTAAGGCCAACATCCCCATCTATGCCGAGAGTACTATTTTTGAGATGGATAGCTTGTTTATCAATGGTGGTAGGCGTGGTGTCAGTCTGAAAATTACCCCGGACTTGCTACGTAAGATTGGCGTTAAGCCTATTGAGGCAAGAAAGTAAATGCTTAGCCTAGGCGTTTGCATTGCCAATCTGATTTAAGTTGCTTTGACAATGCAAACGAATATGTCCCCTACTTAAAAAGTAGGCAGATCCAAGATGAGCTTGGCAATATTAAAGTAAATTAAAATACCGACAGCATCACAAATGGTCGTCACGAGTGGGGCACTTGCAGAAGCAGGGTCTTGATTAAAGCGCGTTAAGATAAAGGGCAGCGACATACCGATCACGCTACCGACAATTGTGATTAGTACCATTGAGAGGGATACCACGATCGCAATTTCAGCTCCGGCACGATAAATACCGATAAAGTACACAGCGACAGCCATACTAAGGCCAAGTAGCAATGAAACAGTGGTTTCTTTTAGTAACATGGAAAACCAGTCGCGCATTTTGACATCACCCGTGGCTATCGCTCGAACCATCAGTGTGGCACTTTGAGCGCCGGCGTTACCACCGCTAGCTATTAGGAGTGGTAGGAAAAAAACTAGAGCGACGACGCGCTCAATTAATCCCTCAAAATAAGCAATACCAGCACCAGAAAAAATATTACCAAAGACTAATATGATTAGCCAAAATACGCGCATGCGATAAAGCAGGGTAATAGAAATGTTTTTTAAAGATAAGGTTGGCTCAGCAGTACTGGTCATTACAGCACCGAGACGCATTTGATCTTTAGTGCTCTTGTCACGAGACACATCAAAGGCGTCATCGTGCGTAACAATTCCTACGATACGCTGATTGTTATCGACGATGGGTAGCGCTAATAAATCATAGCGAGCAATTAACTCTGCCGCAATACTTCGATCTTCATCGGCGTGCGCATGCAAAACATCCGTGATCATAAAATCTTTTAATGTGGCATTGGGCTCGGCCAGCATCAAATCACGTAAAGAGGCGGTTCCTTTTAGATGGCGCTCTTTGTCAATGATATAAATTTGGTAAATCGTTTCAGCGTCAGGTGCTTCTAAACGGATGCGATTTAAGGCTTCTGTTGTGGTCAAATTATCTTCTAGGCTGACATAAGCAGAAGTCATAATTGAGCCAATGGTGCCTTCTTTGTAACTGGCTAAGGTACGTATGTCTTCACGTTCTGCATGGGCTAAGCCCGGTAAAATATTTTGACGCTCTTCGTCTGAGAGTCGATTGTAAACATCGGCTCGCTCATCATGATCCATTTTTTCAAATAAAGACGTAAGTTCTGCACGTCTCAATTTTTTAAGAATGTCAGATTGAGTCTGCGGGTTCAAATAGCCAAAGATGCTGGATTGCTTAGTGTGTTGACAGCGTCGAAATATTTTGAGACTAGCGTCAATTGCTAAGTTATCCAATACACTGGCAATGTCTGCAGTGGGCAATGCGTTAATTGCCTCAGCGGCTGCTTCCCAGTCGTTATTCTCAATATGCTGCTGCACAGTTTGTGTGACTGTTTCAAGTTTCATGGCAATGTCCTATGAGTTTATTAAGTTTATTTTTAATAAAAATAGCGAAGCTGATTACAATCAAAGAAGAACATACAATAGCTAAGCGCGCTCCAGAGAGAATCGCTGAGCTATAAAAAATTGGCTTTTTGCGCAATATGGACTGCGTAGACTGAAACTTTGAGAAAGTTATATATGAGCTTGATTCATCACAAAATAGAAAAGCATACTAAAAATTACAGCTAAGGGACTTAATTAACTAAGGCCGTATTAGATGCTCTATCGTGTGTTGAATGAGTTGAAATTTTTTCGCTGTTGCTATAGCTAGTCACTAGAGCACAGTAATGATAAGAGAACTGTGTCTTTGAATGTGCAATGGGTTAGTGCTCATACACCGACAACTTTCATTAGGATCAGTATCCATAGTCAGTTCTCCTTTTGTTGAAAATATGTTGTAGGATTATAACAGTTTTGTAATAAAGATGAGCAGCCTCATTAAAAAAGAAAATACTCATCGCTGATTTAGCTAATCTCAGTCGTGTGAGTGTTTCTTTCTTTGTGCTCTAGGGTGCGCTGCGTCATAAGCTTTAGCTAGATGCTGAAAATCTAATCGGGTATAAATCTGTGTGGTAGAAATATTGCTATGACCCAGTAGTTCCTGCACTGCGCGCAGGTCTTGGGCAGATTGCAGCATATGACTGGCAAAGCTGTGTCGCATCATATGAGGGTGAATAGCCGTATCAGCACCGGTTTTTATGGCCATTTCTTTAAGACGAAGTTGTACCGAGCGTGGACTGATCCGCTTACCTCTAACCCCTAAAAAAAGTGCCGCTTTATCACTGTCATCAGCTTGCGGTGATAAGCAGCTCTCGCGTATCTCGAGCCAATGGCGAATCGCCTCAGCCGCCTTTTCGCCTAAGGGTACGATGCGAGTCTTATTGCCTTTACCGACAACCTTAATCTCTTTTTCTTCAAGGTCTAACCAGCCTTGGGATTCGTATTGTTCAGTTTTGCAATAACGACTGTCTAATTGCACTAATTCAGAAAGTCGCAAACCACTGCTATACAGAACCTCAAACATCGCCACATCACAGCGATTTTTAGGTCCGGCATCGCTCAGTTGTTGACTGCGATCCAAGAAAGCGGTGGTCTGATCGACCGTCATGGCGTTGGGTAGAGGACGTGGTACTTTAGGAGTTTTGAGATAATTGGCTGGATTGACTTTTAAATCAATCTCGGCACTCAGCCATTGGTAGAAAGAGCGCCAAGCAGCCACGATACGTGCTAAAGAGCGTGGGCTATAGTCACGTGCATGTAGTCGAGCCACCGCACTACGTAATAAATCGTGGTTGAGCTCAGTCAGATTCTTATCAGGAAAGAGCTCAAGCAATAACTTCAAATCGCGTCGATAAGCAGCTATGGTATGCTCCGAGCAGCGCCTTTGGCTGCGCATATAGTCAAGCCATTTATTAAGCTGATCAATGCTGATTTGTTGGGACATATTACTTGTCGCTGACTAAGGGTAATAAGTCAGCGTAGCCTGCCGCTGCCATCTCGGCCTTAGGGATGAACTTCAATGAAGCACCATTTATGCAATAACGTAAGCCGCCACGATCACGCGGACCGTCAGGGAATACATGTCCCAGGTGAGCATCGGCCACACGGCTGCGAGTCTCAATGCGCTGCATGTTATAAGTGGTGTCGACATGCTCGGTAACTACCTCAGGCACTATAGGTTTGGTAAATGATGGCCAACCGCAACCAGAGTCATATTTGTCGTCCGAACTAAACAAAGGCTCGCCACTGACAATATCAACATAGATGCCGGGCTCATAGAGGTTGTCATAACTATGGGTAAAGGCTCTTTCGGTGGCGTTTTGCTGAGTCACCTGGTACTCAAGTGGGCTGAGCTTTTGGCGTAGCTCCTCATCGGAAGGGACACTGTAGTCCTCAGGATTAATATTAATTTCGCTGATGAGATCTTGCATAGTTTGGGTGTTTTCACCGCTCTTAATCTTCAATTCAAATTCCTCTTTTTCTAATGGCTGGTCGACTAAGTTTAAGTCCACATGGCAATAACCGTTTGGATTTTTTGCCAGGTAATCTTGGTGATACTCTTCGGCGTCATCAAAAGCATCTAAAGGTTCATTTTCAACCACAAGTGGTCTTTGCCATTTACCTTGCTCGCGCTCTAGTGCTGCGGTAATTAGTGCAGCATCAGCCGGATCGGTATAGTAAATACCGGTGCGATATTGGGTGCCGCGGTCATTACCCTGTCGATTGAGGCTAGTCGGGTCAATAATGCGGAAAAAGTGACGCAAAATAGTCTCCAGGTCGGTGCGCTCCGGGTCATAGACTACTTTGACTGTCTCGGCGTGACCTGTACCCATATAAATAACTTGCTCATAAGTAGGGTTGCGAGTATTGCCATTGGCATAGCCTGAGACTACATCTAACACGCCCGGGATACGCTCAAAATAAGCTTCTACACCCCAAAAACAACCGCCTGCTAAATAAATTTCTTTACTGTCCATTAAATTGGCCTTGTCCTTTTGTTGTTGCGCTGTATCGTCGCTTGGTCTATAGAATGTGGGGGCAGCACGCTGAATATCAAAGTCTTTATCAGCAATTAATCCTAAGGCTTGCTCCTTGGTGATGTGCCCCTTGACCACACGCTGTAAACGACCTTTTTCATCAATTAAAGCCCAACTTGGGTAGACTGATACACCAATTTCGCGCGTTAATTCACCACCATCATTGACTAAAACCGGCAGATTTTCAATATTAACCTCGCTATACCACTGCCTAAAGTCCTTAGGCTCTTGTTCTTTTAGATAAGCAGGCGAAGCGAGAGTGACGATATTAGTACCGGAAAAATCCGGGTCTAGGCGCCAATCACGCGTTTCATCAAGTGTTGCCAAGCAGAGTGGGCACCAACTGGCCCAAAACTTTACTAGGGTGGGGTGCCCTTTTTGTAAGTACTCGTGGGCTTTGACTCCCTGAAAATCTTGGAGTTTTTCAAGGCGTGGACCGACGTGCTGCTTAGTGCCAAAGCTGAGACTCTGCACGGGCAAACTAAGCACTGATAAGCTCAGAAATAATATAGTTAAAAAAAAGTGAGATAGTTTCTGCACTATGACTCTCCATGTATAAGTGCAGCAAGGCACTTATTAGTAATAACGTGGCTCATCCGGATCGGGACGAGTTTTGAAGCGTCTATGGACCCAATAATATTGGCTTGGGTCGCGTAAAATCAGATCTTCAATCAACTCATTGATATAAGTCGTTGTTTCTTCGACTGTTCTGGAACCCGGAAAGTTCTCCAGTGGCGGCAGAATTTCAACCTCATAATGACCGTTTTCTTTATTCCAATGATTATAAATTGGGATAACAGTAGCGCCCCATTTCTCAGCTAGTGCAGCAGTTGTGGGTAAGGTGGCGACGGGAATACCGAAAAAAGGTACAAATATACTGCCTTTGCGGCCAAAGTCCATATCCGGTAGATAGTATACTGGGACACCTTGCTTCAAATACCTTAACATACTGCGCACACCTTCTTTTCGCTCAATCAAATGAACTTTATTAAAGCGTGCACGACCCTTGCGGATAATCGCGTCAATATCAGGCTGACGTTGCGCTGTATAAATCGTAGCGCTCTCTGACAAAAACAGAGTCAAGCGAGTCGCTGCGACATCCAAGCCAATGAAGTGTGGGGCCAAAAGAATGATTGGCTCGTTGTTGTCGAGGGCTTTTTGTAGATAATGAGCATTTTTTAAATTGACTTGCTCCAGAATCTTTTCTTTATCACCGTACCAGACAAAACCCCTATCAACGATACTTTGACAAAGGCCGCGGATATGCTGCTTTTGCCATTCGTTGCGCTGCTCTTCAGTGGCATTTGGAAAACTTAGCTCGAAATTCTTTTTAACAATAGAAATACGTCGCTTCATGAGAAGCGGGGCAATAAAGTTTAATGCTGCGCCCACGCGAGATCGATTTTTTAAGGATAAGTTACCTAAAAAATTAAATAAACGGTCAAGTGCTTTATAGGTAAAAGAAGTGTTCATAGTTATGAATGCTAGAAAGGCCTGAGCTAGTTTGCCCTCTACAAATGCAAACTAGCAGTATACAACAAGCCCAATACTGAGCTAAATCAAAACATATAAATTCTATCAGTTATGCTTCCATAAGGTAGTAAATGATAATCATTATTGATATATAATATATAGGTGCATTTTATATATATCTTTATTGAAGAGAGGAAGGGAAATGAATATTCAAGGTTTAGCGGTTTCGCAGTCAGGCGCTGTATTGAAGCCTTTAAGTCGAGCGGTTTACTCAGCGTTATGGTTGATGGGGGTGGGACTAGCAGGCGCAGCGATATTAAGTCAGCCGACTGTGGCACAAGAAAGTGCAGCAGCTGCTACAGAGCCAGTTGCTTTGCCGTCACTTGGTATACAGGTAGATGCAGCGCGTGGTCTTTCTGTGCCTCGCACGCCCGCGGCCTTAGAGCAATCATATAGGGCCACTGCCGGCGGTGCTAGTGCGATTAAACCCGATACTACGGGCAGTCAGGCAACACTAAGAGATGTCCTTGGGAACCAGCCCGGGATTACCTTATTAGATTTCTTTGGTGGTAATGACCACCCGGTTATTTCAATCCGTGGCTCTGGTATACAGAGTCAGCCAATGGCCCGGGGCATTACGCTGCTAGTTGATGGCTTGCCTTTAAATGACGCAGACGGCTCTTTTCATATGGGCTTATTAGAACCGCGCAATAGCAGCATGATTGGTATTCGCCGTGGTGCCAATGCGATGAACCCAAGCGCTCAAAGTCTGGGTGGTGAAATGGATTTTCTGAGCCAGACAGGTGCCACTGAAGCAGGTAGTTTAAGTTTGCAATATGGTAGCGATAGCAGCTTAGCCAGTCGCGTAGCTGTAGGTCGCGCCTATGATACGTGGGATTTTCATGTGGCTGCAGGCGATCAGCGTACTGATGGTTTTCGTGATCATAGTCGTCAACGACGACAGTCTTTTAGAGCAAATTTAGGGATTTATGGCAGTGGTTGGGAAAACCGTACATGGTTATCCTACACTAATCAGCACTTTGAGATTCCGGGGCCAATTAGCCGCAATGCAGCTTTAGATGATGATCGATACCATACAGTCACCGATAATTTACCTCTGAGACCTTGGCAGACTAATCCTAAACGTCGTACTGAGGGTTGGCGATTGGCTAATATGACCACACTTTATTCCGGGCCGTGGACGCATAGTATCGGTGCTTATATTCAAAATACTGATGATAATTTTAAAACACCTGCCCAAGTCTGGGATATGGATTTAAATACTCTTGGTTTGCAGTATATAGTGGATGCTCAATTCGATCGCTTTTCCTTCGGTGGGGGCTTAAGTTATAGTTATTCATCTGGTGACTTTGGCGTTTACGGAAGTCCAGACCAGCCGCAGCCGCCATTTCGTCAGATGCTTGTTCAGGACTACAATATAAAAGCAGACAATATCGTGGCTCAAGTTCGCGGTGCTTGGGAATTTGCTCCTGATTGGACGTTAAACGGACAGTTGCGCTTTGTTCATACTGGACGTGATCTTCATGGCACCTATAGTGGTTTAAATGGTTTACAGTCATTAAGTGACAGCTGGAGTTGGGTGTCACCCAAGATCGCCTTGGCTTGGCAACCTAACGATAAGACCATGCTCTTTGCCAACGTCAGTACCAGTCGTGAGGCACCAACACTAAGAGATATGGTGCAATTTGCCGGTCCTGTCGGTGCTCCTGTGTTAGGACCTAATGGTCAACCCATGTTTAGACGCGGTCTGACCTATGTGCGTGAATTAGAACCACAGAGAAATCTTAGCTATGAGATAGGTGGTCGAGGCTCCTTTAACGATCAATATGGTTGGGATATTACGCTTTACCATGCTGATATTGAGAAGGAGTTAATTGGTTACTCACCTGACGGCGCTAACGTTTTTGTGTATAACTACGAGGGCGATACTCGCCACCGTGGTGTGGAGTTGGGTTTAACCGGAAATTGGAACCTTGGTTCTGCAGGAGCCTTAGATGCGCGCCTTGCCTATACCTATAATAACTTCACTTTCCGTGATGGTATGTTTTCCGGTAACGACATCAGCGGTTTACCGCGTCATTACTTGAGTGCTAGCTTGGACTATCGCTATAGTGATTTTGTGGTGGGTGTTAATGTCCGGGGTGCTTTAGGTTCATCTTATGCGGATCATGCTAATACGCAGAAAATGGGCAGTTATGCAGTCTTGGGAGCCCACTTTAGCTATGACTTTACCAAAGATTCCAATTTATATGTGCAAGTCGACAACATCACCGATAAGCGCTACCTCTCGTGGAGTTTAACACCAGCAATGGCTTCTGCCCAAGATGCAAACAATCAGGATATGTATTTCCCGGGCAACGGTCGTACTGTTACAGCAGGTTTGAATTTCAGGTTCTAAATTTAATATAATTTTCCCTGACTCACCTCCAGTAGTCTTTATGGGGGTGAGTTTTTTTACCCGCAAAAACTAAATACGTGGACTGGGTGGTACTGCCTCAGTACTGATAAATACTCGCCAAAACACTGGGATATACAGAGCAAAGGCAATAATTAACAGAGTACTAGGAATGACCAAGCTCAAGAGGGCATGGCTCCATCTAAAGTTTAAGCTCATTGAGCGTAGCATGGCCGCCGTAAATATTACCGCAAAAGCCCATTGGCTGATCCAGGGAAAGGGCAGATCTCGGCCGCTATGAATAAGACCGGCAATATTAAATATTTGCATTACCATAAAAATAAAACCGCCAATCAGTATTAAATGCAAAGCTTGTGTCGGATTGCCCCAAGATAAAATGCCGCTGACTCCAAGCCAACAGTAACCCAGACCAAAGCACAGCAAGGTCAGGTAGTGCCAACGTACATAAGAAGCGTGCCACAAAATCGCATGATGCCAGTCACGTAAACGCGCGAGCATTGAGAGTCCTGAAGCAAGGGCCAACCAACTTGAAAAAACTGGGTCACTAAAAAACATCAAACTGAATATGTATAAATACATGCAAATGACATTCAGATTTCTGTAGTAGGGATTTTGTACATAGCTTAGCTTATCTGCTTTGGAGCCTGCTTGCTCAAGAGAGTTAAAGCCCATGGCCATGCCAATACGAAAAATGATTAGAGCCACTCCAATCATATAGGCGTGGGTCATCATCACAATATAGGTCCATTTGCCGGTCAAGGCATAAGCAATATTTAGGGCAGTGATTAAACTCATCATCAGGCATACACTGATTTGCTTGTCATTACGGTCATCAATAGCAGCAACCACCGTAAAGCCCGTGAGTAAGAGCCAAAAAATACTCATTAGGAGAGCACTGCTTTGTAGGCTAATAAACGCTAATACCACGGCCCCAAGCCAGACGCCTAAGCAAAGTGCACTTAGGCGGCGTAAGGGATGAGTAAAGTGAGTCCATTCTGGTACCGCAGTCATAATAAAACCGGCAAAAGCAGCAGAGCCAAAAATATTGATATAGCCATAAGCATGATAGCTGAGAGGATCTATACTCGGCATCAAAGCAGGCCAACCAAAGTAGGCACTCAAACCCACGGATAGCCATAGACAGGCAATAGGAATGATACTAATGGAAGCGAGTAAAAAAAACAGGCGAAATGGATTTGTAAAAAAGTCATGAACAATTTCAGATAGCGTCTTTTTATGAGTGATCTTAGTCATGATAGGCCTGCCAAAAGGGTTGTGCTAAATACTCCCGAACAAATTCCTGATTTCTTTCTCCACGGGGGCGATCCAGTTCAATCAGCTTGTGATTGCGTGCAGGCTTCTGCGGCAGAATATAAATTTTGTCAGCTAATTGCAGCGCCTCAAAGCGGTCATGGGTGACCATCACGACACTCATGCCATTGACAA
>JAAZFX010000115.1 GCA_012511555.1 Alcaligenaceae bacterium
ACCGCCCTCAAGCCTTGGCTTTTCAAAACGCTCTGAATGAGTAATACCCTTACCTGCAGTCATCCAATTAACCTCACCAGGACGCACTGCCAGCTCTGAACCTACGCTATCACGATGCATGATCTCGCCATCAAATAAATAAGTGATTGTTGAAAGACCGATATGAGGGTGAGGAAGAATATCTGCTTCTAAAGGCAAACCTGGTGCTATATCCTTAGGGCCCATGCGATCAAAGAAAATATAAGGACCGACCATGCGTCGCTTGACGAAAGGCAAGACACGCCCAACTTCGAAACTGCCAAGGTTGCGAATACGCTGGGGGATGATGAGCTCTATCATGATAACTCCAACACGAAGACTGAAAAGTATAATAACTACTTGCAGTATCGCACATCGGTCATTTTGATTGGGAAAGTGTCACTACTCTAATTCCATACCACTCTAAAGTACAGACGAAAAAATAGCCGTAAATCAATAATGATTACGGCTAGATTCTTAGCACTAACTCTATGAGAGATAGTGGTCGGGACAGTAGGATTCGAACCTACGACCCTCTGGTCCCAAACCAGATGCGCTACCAGGCTGCGCTATGCCCCGACTTGCTAAAGAATAAATTATACATGAATTAGTAATTAATACAAGGAAATTACCAGTCAAATACTAATTTGTATAAAAAACCCCACATTTATATTAAAAGTGTGGGGTTTTTATCACATCCTAGATGATTCTAGTATTACTCTTCTGAACCAGCCTCAGGAGTTGAACTTAGAAGATTTTCTTCATTCTCAATACCACCTAAAGCTTTAACTGATAAACGAATACGACCGCGATCGTCAGCTTCAATTACTTTAACGCGTAATTTCTGTCCAACCGATAACACCTCGTTGATATCGTTGATGCGATAGTTAGCGATTTCAGAAATATGCAGCAAACCATCTTTGCCTGGTAAGATTTGAACGATTGCACCAAAGTCAAGCATGCGCTGCACAGTACCATCATAAACCTGGTTAACTTCAACTTCAGCAGTAATTTCTAAAATCCGACGCTCTGCCTCTTTGGCCTTGTCTAAATCAGCACTAGAAATCGTCACTAAACCTTCATCACTGATATCGATCTGGCTACCAGTTTCTTCAGTTAGAGCACGAATAGTAGCACCGCCCTTACCGATAACATCGCGGATTTTCTCAGGGTTGATTTTTACAGTAAGCATGCGAGGAGCGAAACTTGACAGTTCTTGGCGAGAACCAGTAATAGCCTCTTCCATTTTGCCAAGAATGTGCATACGACCTTCTTTAGCTTGAGCTAAAGCGGCTTGCATAATCTCTTTGGTAATGCCCTGAATCTTGATATCCATCTGTAAAGCAGTAATACCGTCTTTGGTACCGGCTACTTTAAAGTCCATATCACCTAAATGGTCCTCATCACCAAGGATATCAGTTAGAACAGCGAACTTGTTACCATCTTTGATAAGACCCATAGCCACACCAGCAACGTGATCTTGAACATGCACACCAGCATCCATCAAGGCCAAGCTACCGCCACATACTGAAGCCATTGAAGAAGAACCGTTTGACTCAGTAATCTCCGACACTAAGCGAATAGTGTACTGGAATTCGTCATGATTTGGCAAAGTAGCAACTAAGGCACGTTTAGCTAAACGACCATGACCAATTTCACGACGCTTAGGTGTACCAACACGACCCGTTTCACCGGTAGAGAATGGAGGGAAGTTATAGTGCAACAAGAAGTGATCACGTGAGTCACCCATGACGGAGTCAATGATTTGCTCGTCTTGCTTAGTGCCTAAAGTAGCAACCACAATCGCCTGAGTTTCACCGCGAGTAAATAACACGCTACCGTGCGTACGTGGTAAAACGCCTAAACGAATTGAAATTGGACGCACTGTACGAGTATCACGACCATCAATACGTGGCTCACCACTTAAAATCTGACTGCGAACAATTTCTGACTCTAGAGAGAATAAAATATCCTCTACTTCGACCACATCAATTGATTCTTCTTTTTCAGCAGCAACGGCAGCCAGTTTTTCTTGAACTGCAGCGTAAACTTCTTTGATTTGGGTGCTACGAGCCTGTTTTTCGCGAATTTTGTAAGCTGCTTGTAAACCCTCAACAGCACTTTCTTTAACTAAAGCAATCAATGCTTCATTTTTAGGAGCAGCTTCCCAATCCCAAGCCGGTTTACCCGCTTTTTCAACTAAGTCATTAATGGCATTGATCGCAGCTTGCATTTGCTCGTGACCAAAAACCACACCACCCAACATCACCTCTTCAGTCAATTGCTGAGCTTCAGACTCAACCATTAAGACAGCGGTTTCAGTACCGGCAACCACTAGATTCATCTGAGAATCAGCTAATTGGCTAGCACTTGGGTTTAGAACGTAGTTACCGTTTAAATAACCAACACGAGCAGCACCGATAGGACCATCAAATGGCACACCTGAGATTGCTAAAGCAGCAGAGCTAGCAATCATCGCAACAATATCAGGATCAATTTCAGGATCTACTGATAATACGTGAATAATAACTTGTACTTCGTTGTAAAAACCTTCAGGAAATAAAGGACGTAAAGGACGGTCAATTAAACGTGAGGTTAAGGTCTCTTTTTCTGAAGGCTTGGCTTCACGCTTAAAGAAACCACCGGGAATCTTGCCCGCAGCATAGGCTTTTTCAATATAGTCCACAGTTAGTGGGAAGAAATCCTGACCCGCTTTAGCATTTTTATTAGCAACAACGGTAGCTAAAACTACCGTATCACCCATAGAAGCTAAAACAGCACCTGTCGCTTGGCGAGCAATTTCGCCAGTTTCTAAGGTGACAGTATGATCGCCATACTGAAAGGATTGTGTAAATTTATTAAACATGTGGATTCCTTAATCTACAAAATTATCCGAAACCTCAAGCCACATCACGGTTCTATATAGCTTGTCGGACTAACAATAAAAAGCCGCGCACATGATTTAAACTGTGCACGGCTTTGAATCTAAATCTCTAAAGACCTAGTCAATTACTTACGTAAGCCTAATTTACCAATTAAATCACGGTAGGTATTAGGGTTAGTTCTTTTTAAGTAATCTAATAACTTACGACGACGGCTAACCATACGTAATAAACCGCGACGTGAGTGATGATCTTTAGCGTGTTCTTTAAAGTGAGAACTTAATTCGTTAATACGATTGGTAAGTAAAGCAATCTGAACTTCTGGAGAACCGGTATCACCCTCTTTGCGAGCGAACTCAGAAACGATTTTTGCTTTATCAATAGTTGACATAATACATATCCTTATATATACAGGCGTTGACACGGACAGGCCGTCAACGTGAAATAATTAAAAAAAACTTTTACAAAAAAACTTAAAATCTAATCACTAATAAAATAGCTTAATTTAAGTAGCATAAGTTCTGCTACACTTAAGTAACAGCAAGAAGCTATTTATAGCAACTAGACGAATCAATCATTATACGCTGTTTTTATTATTTATGCCTTTTTTAATTCCTCTTCAGAAGAGATAATAATGAAATCTGTGATTAAAATGCCGCAATCCAAATCAACCACCTTAGGCAAAAACATCTACCGGTCTATCTTCTTAACCGGGATAATATCCACACTAGCCGCTTGTGCTACTTATCGAGATGTAGCCCCTAACGCCCCTCTTGCTGAGGCAACTCGCATTATGGGTCAGCCGAACTATACCTGTGAGCGCCCCGATGGTGGCCAGCACCTGGTCTGGAGCTATCAACCGATGGGACAGTATATATACGGTGCAAATGTAGGTGCCGATGGCAATCTGATAGGCTCTGTTTACTCCGCCATGACCGAACAAAACTTCAAAAGATTAGATAGCGGTTCTTGGGGTCCCCAAGATGTTCTCTGTGAGTTTGGAGCTCCGGCAGAAACACAGATCCTAGGTCTAGGTGAGAAGCGCGAAGAGGTTTGGAGTTACCGCTTCAAGCAAAACAACCACTGGCATCGTTTATTGCATATTTATATGGGCAGGGATGGCCAGCAAGTCACTCACTGGCACACAGGCCCCGATCCTCTGTATGAAGACTATTGTCTTTTTGGGATCTGTTAGTAGTTGATTTTAAAAACTTAAGCCATTTCTACAATCACTTTTCTAAAGCGACGTAGTGACAGATAATTGAGTACCATGCCAATCAGGACAAGGGCAACAAACTGTACCCAAACCACATCAAAACCGGCACCACGGAATAAAATCCCTTGGCTTAAATCAATAAAATGACTGGTTGGCGCCAGCAACATCACATACTGCAATATCTCGGGCATAGACTCACGTGGAGATACGCCTCCGGAGAGCATTTGCATAGGCATCAAAGTAATAATCAGCAGTAGAGCAAACTGTGGCATATTACGAGCGATAGTGGCCATAAAAATCCCTAAGGAGGTTATAGAGAAAAGAAATACTGCGGCGCCTAGAATAAACAAAGGTATTGACCCCTCGATCGGCACCCCTAAAAAGCCCTGAACAATAACAAGCAAAGCAAAAAGTGCAGCGACCAACACGACCACGCTCATTGACCATATCTTTGAGAACAAAATCTCAGATGAAGTAACAGGCATTACCAGCAAATGTTCAATAGTACCCCGTTCACGTTCACGAATAAGCGCAGCACCAGTCAAAATCAGTGACAGCATAGAAATATTATTGACTACCTGGACAATACTTCCAAACCACGACGGATCCAGCACCGGGTTAAAGCGAGCTCGCAAGGTCAGCTCCACAGGTAACTCAACTTCACCTCTGTAGCGTTGGGCAAATTCATTAACCTCCTGATTAACTATCTGACTAATATAACCATTACCGGTAAAGGCCTGCGACATGCGGGTTGCATCAACATTAAGCTGAACCTCAGCCGGCTCACCGGAGAGAATTCGTTTCTGTAATCCATGAGGAATATTTAGCACAAAAGTACTACTGCCTGCATCAAGCTCCTCATCAACCTGATCGTAAGTAATCATCCGCGGTTGTGTAAAATAAGGCGGATAAAATGCCGATGTAATGCGTGTAGACAGTGTTGAGCGGTCCTCATCAACAATGGCAATGGCCGCATGATTTAAGGTATCAGGTATCGCATTAGCAGAAGTATAAATAGACACACTAAACATATAAACGATCAAAACCAGCATAATAGGATCGCGGATTAAGCTCCAAAACTCCTTGATTCCCAGGAGCCAGATATTGAACAAGCCTTGATATTTTAAAGAACCTTTTTTGACTTTACCGGTTTTAGCTGCACTCTTTGACATCTTAGCGCTCCTGCTTGTTCATCAGTAAAATAGCTGCCACTACAACCACTACTGCAGCAATCTGCAAAGGTTGTATATAACTATGCAGCTCTTCAAAACCAAGGGCTTTATTGAAAACACCTCTACTTATCATGAACATGTAGGTCGCTGGACTTATCTCCCCGATTAGCCGCGCGCCCCCCTCCAGGGCACTGACAGGATTGGTTAATCCTGAAAACTGCGTGGTCGGGATCATCGTCAGTATCATTGAAAGAAAGATTGCAGCAGTCTGACTCTTGGTAATAGACGAAATGACAAGTCCCACACCGGTTGCAACGATTAGGTAAAACAACATGGCCCAAGTCAACGTCCAGAAGCTACCAGTCAAAGGCACATCAAATAGATACACCGCCATAAATAACAAGCAAATATAATTTAGAAAACCCAAGACTAAATAGGGCACTTGTTTACCTAAAATAAACTCTGTTTTGGTAACAGGCGTAACATAAACATTAAGAATCGTGCCACGTTCTTTTTCACGCACCACCCCTAAAGCTGCCAACATGGCAGGCATCATCAAGAGTAATAGTGGCATCACAGCAGGCACCATCGCCGGCATACTTTGCACATCCGGATTGTAGCGATAACGTGTCTCTATGCTAAAGGAGACTTG
>JAAZFX010000116.1 GCA_012511555.1 Alcaligenaceae bacterium
CGAGTTTTGATGAATATTGTGCCGCTAAATGTTGAGCGTCAATTAGCGCGCATTGAGCCTTATGGTATCTGGATTTTACTATTCTTATTGCTTACAGGGGTTGCACAGCCTGTCATTGGTACTGGCGTCAATTTTTTCTATCAATTAATTCTGCAAATCGTGTTTTTTGGTTATTAGCTTAAGTAGCTTCAATTTGATTGTACGTAGATTGCATCGTTATGACTCAATTAAAAGTTCTCACATATAATATTCACAAAGGTAAAGCGCCTTTGGGAATACGCACATCTTTTGTTAGCTTAAAGGAAGCGTTGCAACGCGAAAATGCTGATTTAATTTTTTTGCAAGAGGTGCAGGGACGTAATGACTTGGAGGACGCGCTACATAATCAACCTGAGCGTTTGGCTGATGCGCTTGGCATGCATGTGGTGTATGGCTGTAATGCAATTCGCCGTAGGACAGACCACGGTAACGCCTTATTAAGCCGCTATCCTATTGTTTATCAAGAAAATCAAGATATTTCTGACCATCGCCTAGAGCAGCGCGGCGTATTGCACGCGCAGGTTTGTGTAGATAATAAAATCGTTCATTGTTTTGTTGTGCATTTGGGTCTTTTTAAACAGAGTCGTCAACGTCAGGCAGATGCTATTTCTTCGCGTATTAATCGTATGCTTAAGCCGGAAGAACCAATTATTATTGCCGGTGATTTTAACGATTGGTCGCAGCGCTTAAGCAGTGAGCTAATGTCTATTTTACATTTAGAAGAAGTCTTTGAGGATGAGAAAAAGCGTATCGATGTGGAGCTTCCAGCGGTTAAGCTTAACTTCCAGAAAGGCTTCAATGAGATGAATTTGATGTGGCAAAATCCGGAACTAAAGAATCGCCTAGAGCGTTTGGCGAGTTATATGCGTTCGGATAGTTTTAAGCGTTTAACAGAGGCTTTTTTTATTGAGCGACGCTACTATAATCCGCGTACTTTTCCGGCATCTTTTCCTTGGTTGCGTTTAGACCGTATGTATCAGCGAGGTTTTGAAATTGACGCGACAGAGGTCCTTAAGGGCAGGCCTTGGACTAAAATTTCAGATCACTTGCCTTTAAGTGCTAAGCTTAAATTATTAGATTAAGGAGGGTATATGACAAAAAAAATACTAATTGTGCGTTCCTCCTCTTTAGGTGACCTGGTTTTTGTGCTGCCGGCGATCTCCGACATTGCCAAGCATTACCCAGGTGCAACTATTGATTGGGTAGTAGAAGAAGCCTTTGCAGAGATACCATCGTGGCATCCCGCGGTTAATCGGGTGATCACTATTTCTCATCGTCGTTGGCGAAAGAAGTGGTGGAGCAGTGAAGCGAGGAGTGAACGAGCAGAATTCAAAAAAATAGTCCGTCAAACAAAATATGATATTGTTTTAGACATGCAGGCCTTGATGAAGTCGGTATGGGTCGTACGTCAAACTCTTGGTGAACGTCATGGGCTTGACTGGAAGTCGGCACGAGAGCGGATGGCATCATTATTTTACAACAAACGTCACCATGTTGAGTTTTGGCAACCAGCAGTGATTCGTCAACGAGAGCTTGCTGCATTAGCCTTAGGCTATAGCTATGAGGGGCCACCTGACTTTGCTTTGCAGGCCTTTACTGATGGTGTTGAAATTCAGAATTATGCGGTGGTGATGCCTTCGGCAAGTCGTGATGATAAGCTTTGGCCCGAAGAGGATTGGCATGCAGCTTTAGACCTGTTGGTTGAGCATGGTTTGGAGTTGCGGGTTCTGGCTGGCAATGCCAAAGAAGCTGAACGAGCAGCAGAATTAGTCAAAAAGTATCCTAATGTCGAATTTTTGGTTGGTTTACCATTAAAAGAGGTGGCACATCAACTGGCAGCTGCACGGTTAATGATCGGTTTAGATAGTGGGTTGACCCACTTATCAGCTGCCCTGGGGCGTCCAACCATTGGTATTTACTGTGCTTCGACGCCAGTGCGTACGCCATTAACAGGTGCCGGGATGACGGCAAGTTTGGGTGATAGGGGCGTACCACCAAGTCGTGATGCTGTTCTTTTAAAGTTGAATCAAGCTTTAGGTGAATCTAAAGAGGATAGCTCTGAGGAGACCTCCGGAGAGCAGGTGGCAAAACAACCGGAGTTCTGATGAATCGTTTCAGCTATACTGCTTTACTTCGTCTCGTGTCGCCGATCGTTTTTAAGTTGTTAGAGCGTAAAGCGCAGCGTGCCGGTGGATTGTGGGAAATTCACGCGCCGGAACGTTTCGGTAATTACACAGCACATTCGGCTATGAGTGATGCTGGCGGTTTCCAACGGCCAGTATGGGTACATGCGGTTAGTCTAGGTGAAACTCGTGCTGCGCAGCCATTAATTCAGGCATTGTTAGATCAAAACTTGCCAGTACTATTAACTCATATGACTGCCACTGGCAGGGAGATGGGGGCGGCTTTCTTTGAGCGATATATTGTGTCTGGGCAATTACAGCAAGCCTGGATTCCTTATGATTTGCCGGAAGCTGTTAACGGTTTTTTTAACTATTGGCGTCCGCGTTGCGGCATTCTTATTGAAAGAGAGGTTTGGCCTAATCTATTAGCGGGGGCTAAGACAAAAGAAATCCCCATGCTGATGGCAAGCGCACGTTTTTCTGAGTCGACCTTAAAGCAGAGTCGCTGGATGGGTAATGTTCTCAAAGAAGCTTTTGCTTCTTTACGGCTGGTTTTAGCCCAGACGTCTGAAGATGAAGCTCGTTTAAAAGATTATGGTCTGCAGCAGGTGAAGTTAGCCGGTAATATAAAGTTCGATGTCACTGTTTCTGAGCCTTTATTGCTACAAGCAGCACATCTAAAAGGGCCGTTGCAACGTCCGGTCGTAGTGATTGCCAGCACGCGCGATGGTGAAGAAGCGATGTTTATTGAGGCGATTAGTCGATCTGGTGCCGCTCCTTTATATGTTTTGGTGCCGCGCCATCCCCAGCGCTTTGAAGAGGTTAAAGCGCTATTGGACAAGTCAGGGTTAACTTACCAACGACGCTCACAGCAGCCCTCAGTTGAAGAGCTCAGCCATTGCCAAGTGCTCTTGGGTGATAGTGTGGGTGAAATGTTTTTTTATTATGGTCTGGCAGACGTGGCAATTATTGGAGGTAGTTTTGCTGATTTTGGTGGACAAAATAATATCGAAGCGAGTGCGGTTGGTACGCCAGTACTGGTTGGGCCGTACACAGTTAATTTTAAGCAAGCAGTTGAAGACGCCATAGCGGCTGGCGCTACACTACGGGTAAATAGTGCTGAAGAAGCAATTAAGCAAGCCGAACAGCTACTTAATAACTCTCAAAAACGTGAGGCTATGAGTCTCGCTGCAGAGCAATGGATGTCACAACATCGTGGAGCTACGGAGCGGACAATGCACTATTTACAACCTTTTTTACAGTAGACTAGCAAGTAGTTTATATTGTTTTAAGAAAAAATTTTATGCCTTTAATTACTTTACCGCCTGCTGAGCAGTTGGCAGCGAATATTAAGCAAGAGTTATTAGGTTTTGCTGAAGTGCAATGGGTCGACAGGATTGACTCAACCAATACTCAGCTAATTAGTGACGCTCGTCGTGTAGAGCCACTTCAACAACGGCCGAGCTTGTTGGGGGCGCATCATCAGACCGGGGGCAAGGGGCGAGGTGGTCGTCATTGGAAGGATTTGGATAAGACAACATTAATGTTTTCTTGTGCTTTTGATGTGGCTATGCCTGCCGTCCAATTGCCCATGTTAGCGCCTGTTTGCGGTATTGTGGTCTGCGAGCAATTACGCCAATTAGTAGGTTCACAGCATCAGCATCGTTTAAGTATGAAGTGGCCCAATGATATTTTGTTTGATGGTGCGAAGTTGTCCGGACTCTTAGTAGAGGCGGTAAGACCAACAGCTGAGCGTATTTCAGCTCATCATCACGTCGTCGTTGTTGGCATGGGCCTAAATCTTTCTCATGCCAAGGCCTTAAGTGAGTCATTGCAACGACCGGTGGCAGATTGGACTTCCGTTCTTTCTACTTTAAAGGATCGTGAAAATAAAGCGGCTGAAAATGTGAGTAGCATGGTTGCCCTGATAGCTAATGCCTGGTATCAAGCAATCTTGCAATATCAAGTTGAGGGTTTTGAGCCTTTTATGGCTCGTCATGCGGCAGTTGATGCACTGGTTGGTCAAACAGTTGATGTCTTAAATGGTGCCGAATTGATGTATAGCGGGCTTGCCCAAGGGGTCGATGAAAATGCTTGCTTGCAGGTGA
This sequence comes from Alcaligenaceae bacterium, assembly GCA_012511555.1. Taxonomy (GTDB): domain Bacteria; phylum Pseudomonadota; class Gammaproteobacteria; order Burkholderiales; family Burkholderiaceae_B; genus Oligella. Next base: position 4,271 of record JAAZFX010000116.1, read on the forward strand.
TGACTGAGGAAGGTCTAAAGCAAGTGATTTATGGTGATGTGTCAGTTCGTGCAGCTGATGCCCAGACGGAGGGAGATATTCAGGATGCCTGACACTTCAAAAGCAGTGTTATTAATTGATGCAGGTAATACACGCATCAAGTTTGCTTATTATGAAGAGCTTTCAGGCTCTGTGGCTGTAACCCTTTCTGAAGTTCAAAAATTCATTTTGACTCATGCTGAAATAGAACAATTGTCAGGTCGTTTGGCGCAATTTAATAAAAAGCCTGCTTTAGTCATAGGGGTTAATGTTGCAGGCTCCTTGGTAGCCGCTCAGATTTGTGAACAAATCCATATGCATTGCGGCACGGATATTTATGAGCAACACTGGCTGAGTTCGCAGCCACAGCTTTTACATTTAAGAAATTCTTATACGGATCATAGTCAACTGGGAGCAGATCGTTGGTTAGCGATGTTGGGTGTTAGTGCGCATGAGCAATCTTATCATCGACCTGCTATGTTGGTGAGTTTTGGCACTGCTACCACCGTTGATACCGTCTATCAACAGGAGTTTTTGGGTGGCTTGATTCTTCCGGGCTTACAGCTGATGGCTGATAGTTTAGCTCAAGGTACTGCTCAGCTACCGGTGATTAAGTGGGAAAAGTCGAGTTTACCGGCAAGGTTTCCACTTTCTACTGCTGAGGCACTGGAAAGTGGCATGATTACCGCTCAGGCGGCGGCAGTGGTGCGTCAATGGTCTTGTGTTGTGGAACGATGCCAGCTCAACCCTGTAGTGTTTTATGCCGGTGGTGCGGCAGATTATGTCGTACCTGAATTGTCTCGTCTGCTTACAGAGCAAATCAAGCTACATGGATTTGATACAATGGAGCTTGTCTCATTTGAAGATCCTGCGTTGGCAGGATTGTTGGTTTATGCACAGCATTGTTTGCAAGATTCGATCGTTGATTAAACTTGCTTGCAAAGCAGAAGCGAACTATCACTATGTCTAAACTATTTATTCTACTATTGTTAGTTAATGTACTCGTCTACGGCTTGGGTGCGGGTTGGCTTGGGTTTAAGCCGAGCGAATTGAAAATGAGTTTTGGCTCTCCACGAGTTGTGGAATATAAGCCTAGGGATATTCATATTGAAGCCCTGCCATAAGCCATAGGGTTAATTTAATACTCAATATTTACAAGGATTGGATCGTTATATGTCCCAAGTGACTAAGTTGTATCGGGGTGGTGCCGGCGTTGTAGATCTCATGATCGATTATCCAAAAGGTGAACCTAAGGGTTGGGCTATCGTTTTACATCCTCATCCCTTATTTGAAGGTACTCGTAACAATAAAGTAGTGACCACGATGTCACGCTTATTAGTGAGTCATGGTTACGTTGTATTACGTCCAAACTTTAGAGGGGTCGGTCAGTCTGAAGGCGAGTTTGATGAGGCTAGAGGTGAGACTCACGATATGGTTCAGGTAGTGCAGCAGTTTTTAGCTGAACACCCTCAACTGGCCGGCTTGCCCTGGTTGATTGGCGGTTTCTCCTTTGGTTCAGCAGTAGCGGCCCAGCTTCATCAGGAAATTGCTGATTTACTTAATCAAGACCCTCAACCGGCTCAGTTGACGATGCCTGCTGCTTTGTTGTTAGCCGGCGTAGGTGTATGGCGCTTTAGTTATAGAGAAGTTGAGTTGCCAGACAATACCTTTGTGATTCATGGTGAACAGGATGAGGTGATTCCTCTGACTGATGCTTTTGAGTGGTTAACGAGCAAACAACAGGCAGTAACAGTATTGCCGGGTATTGGGCATTACTTTCATGGAGCTTTGATTGAACTTCGGAAGCAATTAGAGCTCTATCTCAAGGGTATCCACCTGATTTAGTTTTACAATAACCCATATTTTATTTATAGCAATTTAGAGTAACGACGATGTTTAAAAGAATAGTAATTTTACTGGTATTAATTTTGGTGGGTTTTGGTGCCTACAAGTTTTTATCAGGTAAAAAAGCAGTAGATAGCGCGAGCAGTGGACAAATTATCCTGCAACCTGTGGCGCCTACCGAAGCCGAAGCAGCTAATTTTTCTTCAATCATCCCGACAACGCCGGATACGCCGACAGTGGTCAGCTTCTCTAATTTTGTTGTACCTGATATTGAAGCTCGTAGTTGGTTGCTCATGGATGTCGATACTGGCCAGATCTTGGCAGAAAAAGACCCGGATATGCGTGTTGAGCCGGCGTCTCTGACTAAGTTGATGACAGCGAGCTTGGTGTTTGATGCCTTGGACAAGGGCCGTATCTCTCTGGAACAAGAGGTTATGGTAACTCCGCAAGCTCGTGCTGCTGAGGGTTCTCGTATGTTTATTGAGATCAATACGCCGGTGAAAATTGGTGAGTTGGTGCAGGGCATGATTGTGCAGTCGGGTAATGACGCCAGTATTTTATTGGCTCAAACCGTAGGTGGTTCGCTAAATGTATTTGTGGATCAAATGAATAAACGTGCTGCAGCGTTTGGTATGCCTAATACCAGTTTTGGTGATCCAACCGGTTTGCCTTCAGAGCGCACCTATACTTCGGCCCGTGATATGTCCGTCCTAGCGCAGCACATTATTTTAGATCACCCGCAGTACTATCACTATTTCAGTCAATTAGAGTACAGCTACAATAATATCAATCAGCATAATCGTAATGGTTTATTACGTCGTAATTTGGGCGTTGACGGTTTAAAAACCGGCCATACGTCTTCAGCAGGTTATAGCTTGATTACCACAGCAGAACGTGATGGTCGTCGTCTATTGTCGGTGGTGATTGGAACAGAGAGTATCGCCGCTCGTGAGCGCGCTAACCAGGCTTTATTAGATTGGGGCTATGCTAACTTTGTTGCTAGAGAAGTGGCTGCTGCCGATGATGAGATAGTGAGTTTGCGCGTTTGGGAAGGCAAGAGCAAAGAGGCTAGATTAGGCTCCAAGAATAAGGTCGCTATTGCTGTTCCTCGTGGCCGTGAGGATCAGGTACAAGCCATGACACAGATCAACCAGAAGCTCGTAGCGCCATTGCAGCGCGGTCAACAGGTGGGTTTAGTTCAGTTTGTCTTGGATGGGCATATTATGAAGCAAGATCCTTTAGTGGTTATTGAGGATGTTGAGCAGGCCGGCTTGTTTGGTCGTTTATGGGATAAGTTAATGGGCGCGTTCTAAGCGTTTATTTAAAGTGAGTTATTGATGATTGAAGAATTGATTCCCGGAGTCACAGAAGACGTTGAAGTTTATTTAAACGGTGATATTTTGCCTTTAAGCCAGGCAAAAATCTCAGTATTAGACCGAGGTTTTATTTTTGGTGACGGTATTTACGAGGTAGTGCCGGTTTACAATCGTAAGCTCTTTCGCTTAGAGCAACATGTTGCACGCTTGATGCGCAGTTTGGATAAAATTTCTCTACAAACTGTCAAGACAGCTGAGGAATGGAAGCAGTTAATGACGATGATGGCTCAACGTGCACCATGGGATAATAGTCTCGTTTATCTACAAGTGACTCGTGGTGTTGCCAAGCGCGATCATCCCTTTCCTAATCCCCCTGTTAAACCGACTATCTTTTTGATGGCCGCTCCGCGTGTTGCCCCGAGCTTTAAAGAAATTGACAAGGGGTTACGTACGGTCAGTATGCAGGATATGCGCTGGTTTCATTGTGATATCAAATCCGTCTCTTTACTTGGCAACGTGTTAGCCAAGCAATACGCTGTTGAGCGTGGAGTCGATGATGTTATTCAATTCCGTGATGGTTATTTATCTGAGGCGTCTTCAGCTAATATTTGGGTGGTTAAGGACGGCAAAGTAATTGCCCCACCCAAAGATAATTTGGTGTTAGAGGGCATTCGTTATGGCTTGATTGAAGAGTTGTGCCAAGCTGAGGGTATTCCTTTTGAGTTGCGTCCTATCTCTCAGGCAGAGGTTGAGCAAGCTGATGAGTTATTCTTGTCTTCGGCGACTAAAGAGATTTTACCGATCACAGAGCTGGACGCAAAGCCTATTGCAAAAGGCGAGGTTGGACCCATATACAAAGCACTAAAACAAGCTTATGGAAAGGTGCTGGCAGCACTTTGATGATTATGAATGAAATACCTAAAGAAGAGTCCTTAATCGAGTATCCATGTGATTTTCCCATCAAGGTGATGAGTGTTAATCACCCGGAGATTGTACAGATTCTAGTGCCTATTATTTTAGAGCACGACCCTAGCTTTAATCAGGAAACTATTATCTTTCGAGAAAGCAGCAAGGGCAATTATATTGGCTTGACGGTGACTGTTTACGTTAAGTCGCGCGAACAATTAGATGATATTTATCGTGCACTACATGGGCATGAACTTGTAAAAGCAGTGCTCTAAATTAAGCTCGGCTATGAAATGTCAAAGCACCAAGTAGCTGAGCTATCATTCGACTATGATACAAATCAAGAAATTCGAAGGCTTATCTGATTATGAGCAGCTCTGGGAAACCATGAAGCGGTTCACAGAGGCTCGCACCGAAGATACCCCGGATGCAATCTGGCAGGTTGAGCACAAGGCTGTTTACACCCTCGGTCAAGCAGGCAAGCCCGAACATATTTTAAATCCGAAGCAAGTACCTATCGTATATTGTAATCGTGGTGGTCAGGTTACTTATCACGGCCCCGGTCAGGTGGTCGTTTATCCTTTATTGCAACTTAATCGCTACAAAATTTTTGCCAAAGAATACGTAGAAAGTCTTGAGGACGCAATTATTGCAACTTTAACGCATTTTGGCATTCCTGATGCCTGCCGCAAAGAAAAGGCACCCGGTGTTTATGTACCCATGGATGATCTTCCTGGTGATGGTTTGGCTAAGATCGCTGCTCTTGGTGTTAAAATTACTAATGGCTGCACCTACCATGGATTAGCTATTAATGTGGCGATGGACTTGGAGCCTTTTTCGGGAATTAACCCTTGTGGCTATGAGGGCTTACGTACAATAGATATGCAAAGCTTGGGGATAAAATCGACGGTGAGTGAAGTTTCTGATAAAGTGGTTGAAGAACTTCAGAAAATCTTCAGCGCTAAATTAGCGTCAGCTGAGCAAGTCACAGCCTAGACAAAATAATTACTCTAATTTAGAGGACAAAAAGCAGTGAGTACAAATCTACCAATTCTAGAGAAAGACGAGAGTTACGTTGCGACGAAAAAGCAAAAGGCTTTTGATAAGGTTTCTCGTATTCCAATTAAAGTGGTGCATAGAGAACCACTTAAAAAGCCGTCGTGGATCCGTGTCAAGACAGCACCGGCTAATTCACAGTTTAACCATATTAAGGATATCTTAAGAGAAAATAAAATGGTGACGGTCTGTGAGGAGGCCTCTTGTCCAAACATTGGTGAGTGTTTTGGTAAGGGTACGGCTACCTTTATGATTATGGGTGATAAGTGTACTCGTCGCTGCCCATTCTGTGACGTTGGTCATGGACGACCAGATCCTTTAGATGAGCAAGAACCGGCTAACTTGGCCGAGTCTATTGCTTTGATGCGTTTAAAGTATGTCGTGATTACCTCGGTGGATCGTGATGACTTGCGAGATGGTGGTGCACAGCATTTTGTTAATTGTATTAATGAAGTTCGTGCACGTTCACCGAGGACTCAGGTTGAAGTTTTAGTTCCTGACTTCCGTGGTCGTTTAGACAAAGCCTTGGATACTTTTGCTGATGGTCTGCCGGACGTGATGAATCACAACTTGGAGACTATTCCACGACTATACAAGCAGGCGCGTCCGGGTGCGGACTATATGCACTCGCTTAAGCTACTGCAGGATTTCAAGCGCATGTATCCCGGGATTCCAACTAAGTCCGGTATTATGGTGGGTTTAGGTGAAAATAACGATGAGATCCTTGAGGTGATGCGTGATATGCGCGAACATGATATTGATATGATTACTATTGGTCAGTATTTGGCGCCGTCCGGTCATCATTTACCGGTTGAGCGCTATATGCATCCTGACGAGTTTACTTGGCTCGAACAAGAAGCTTATAAAATGGGCTTTAGTCACGCGGCAGTGGGGGCGATGGTTCGTTCTTCTTATCATGCCGATGAGCAAGCAAGCGGTATTGTTTAAATTCAAATAGTCTTAAGTTTTTTATGAAACGCCTTATATCTTATATAAGGCGTTTCTTTTTTGTGTTCCTTTTCTATATACTAATAAGTAATATAAATATTTAAATTTATTATTTTTAATTATAAGAAAAAAGCGTTATATTCTTTCTTATGCCTTTTTGAGATATTCAATAGACAAAAAAATTATTAGGAAGAATTATGATATTCGGTAAAAACTTTTTATCAACAGTGCTTAAACCTGCTTTAGCTTTATCTGTTGCTGCCTCAGCAGTTTTTGGTGTTAATGCCCAAGCGCAAGATGGCAAGGATGCTTTTTTAAACGTCTCTTATGATGTAATGCGTGATTTCTACAAAGAGTTTAATCCTTTGTTTTTAGAAGAATACGCTGCGAAGCATGACGGTGCAAAATTAGATATTCAGCAGTCACATGCCGGCTCTTCTAAACAAGCCATGAGTGTAGCCAATGGTTTATTAGCTGATGTGGTGACGATGAACCAAAGTTCAGATATTCAATTATTGGTTGATAGAGGACTAATTGATGCTGAGTGGGAGCAAGAATTCCCTGATAACGCTGTTCCTTTTACTAGCTTGACGGTGATTCTAGTACGTAAAGACAACCCTAAAAACATCCAGGACTGGGAAGATCTAACGAAAGACGGCGTACAAATTGTGATTGCTAACCCGAAAATTACCGGTAATGGTCGTTATACTTTCTTGGCTCTTTATGGTGCCGCTTTAAAAGAGCATAATGGTGACCATGAAAAAGCCAAAGAGTTAGCTCGTGGTATCTTGAAAAACGTACCTATTTTAGAAAATGGTGGTCGTGCAGCAACGACAACTTTTGTGCAGCGTGGTATCGGTGACGTACTTCTAACCTTTGAAAATGAAGCGCACATGGCGGCTAGTGAATTTGGCAAGGATCAGTTTGAAGTAATTTATCCAAGATACTCTGTCAAAGCTGAAAACCCTGTGGCTATCGTCGACACTGTAGTTGAGCGTAAAGGTTCAGAAGCGACTGCTAAAGAGTACTTGGACTTTTTATGGAGTGAACCTGCACAAGAGCTGGCGGCTTCTTTATTCTTACGCCCTAGTAATCAAGCAGTGTTAGAGAAAAATGCTGAGCGCTTTCCTCCAGTAGAGACTTTCCGTGCAACAGAGGTTTTTGGTGACTGGCCTGAAATTATGAAAACCTACTTTGCTGATGGCGGCATTTTTGACGAAGTCAACAAGCGCTAAGCCATAAAAAGCGTATAAAACAATTAGCTCCAATGCGCTTAGAACTCAGTTGTTGAGGCTAAGCGCATTTGCTATTTAAAAACGGTATTAAATAATGCAATTTTTACTCAAACAAAAAACGATATTACCGGGCTTTGGTCTAACCTTGGGAGTAAGTGTATTTTGCTTATCTATCTTGGTTCTTCTGCCTTTTGCCATGTTGTTCTGGGTCACTTCCGGTATGGGTTGGGATGCCTTTATCAAGACGATCGCTGACGAGCGTGTGATGGCAGCAATTTTCTTGACTCTTCGCTTATCGCTTTATGCTACTTTAACCAATTTGTTTTTTGGGACTTTAGTGGCTTGGGTATTAGTGCGTTATAACTTTCCGGGCAAATCGTTAATGAATGCCTTAGTTGATTTGCCCTTTGCCTTACCGACAGCGGTGACAGGGATCGCCTTAGCCACACTTTATTCGCCAAATGGCTGGTTAGGCCAGTTTTTTGAGCAACGCATCGCTTTTACCCCAGCCGGTATTTACTTGGCTTTAGTGGTCGTCAGCATGCCCTTTATTGTCCGTGCGGTACAACCGGTATTAGAAGAGTTACAGCCTGAATTAGAAGAGGCATCAGCGACCTTGGGGGCGAACCGCTGGACCACCTTTAGGCGCGTGATTTTGCCTGAGTTGACACCAGCGTTATTGATGGGCACAGGCATGATGTTTGCTCGTGCTACCGGTGAGTATGGTTCAGTGATTTTTATTGCCGGTAATATCCCGATGGTTTCTGAAATTTTGCCGGTCATTATTACTGCCAAATTAGAAATGTTTGATGTACAAGGTGCTTCTGCTGTGGCCTTATTTATGTTGTTAATTGCCTTTACTATCTTGTTTATTATCAATGCTGTGCAATGGCGCATTAGTCGTCGTCTTGAAGGTAGAGCATAAGGATTGCATATGAAAAGAACAAATCAAAACCCCATTGACGAGCCCCGTTGGTTGAAGTTTTTATTAATAGCCATTGCCGCTGCTTTTCTGGGCCTTATGTTGGTTATTCCGCTGATTTCGATTTTTGTGGAGGCTTTCCGTCAGGGCTGGGATTTATATATTGCCTCATTGACTGAGCCGGATGCTGTCTCGGCGATTAAATTAACCCTGCTAACGGCTGCCATTGTTTTACCAATTAATGTTATTTTTGGCGTGTCAGTGGCTTGGCTGCTGACGCGTTTTGATTTCCGTGGTAAGCAGTGGATAACGACCTTGTTGGATTTACCATTTTCAGTTTCGCCCGTGGTTGCCGGTTTAATGTTTATCTTGTTGTTCGGTAGCTATAGCTTCTTCGGCAGCTGGTTGGAGTCTATTGGTATTCAAGTCATTTTTGCCGTACCGGGCATTGTCATAGCGACGTTATTTGTGACTTTCCCATTCGTTGCGCGTGAGTTGATCCCTTTAATGCAAAGTCAGGGCTCAAGTGAGGAGCAGGCAGCTTTAGTGCTTGGCGCTTCACCTTGGCAAATGTTCTGGCGTGTAACTTTACCAAATATTCGTTGGGCTTTGTTATACGGGATTATTTTGAGCAATGCGCGGGCAATGGGCGAGTTTGGCGCGGTTTCTGTCGTCTCAGGACATATTCGTGGTCTGACCAATACCTTACCGCTACATATTGATGTGCTTTATAACGATTACAACCAAGTTGGTGCTTTTGCTGCAGCTAGCTTACTCGCTTTATTGGCAATTTTGACCTTGATTTTACAACATGCCTTGAGTTGGCGGGAAAACCGTAAATATAAGCAAGCTGAGGAAGCGCGCGCAGATTCAAATAACTATTTAAATACGATGAAAAAAAAGCAAAATGAGGTGGCGGCATGAGTATAGAAATTAAAAATATCAATAAAAGTTTTGGTGATTTTCAGGCCTTAAAAAATATTAATTTACATGTTGAAACCGGTCAGCTAGTGTCTTTATTAGGTCCATCAGGCTGTGGTAAAACGACGCTTTTACGAATTATTGCGGGTTTGGAGTATGCCGATAATGGACAAGTGATCCTGGATGGTCATGACATGACTACTAAGTCTGTGCAAGAACGTAATATCGGCTTTATGTTCCAGCACTATGCTTTATTCCGTCACATGACCGTGTTTGATAACGTAGCTTTTGGTTTGACCGTGTTGCCTCGTAGTCAAAGACCATCAAAAAAAGAGATCAAGGAGCGTGTGACGCATTTATTGGAATTAGTACAATTACCTCATTTGGCTAAATCTTTCCCGTCTCAGCTTTCTGGTGGTCAGCGTCAACGTATCGCCTTGGCGCGTTCTTTAGCTGTACGTCCTAAGCTATTGTTGTTGGATGAGCCTTTTGGTGCTCTCGACGCCAAGGTACGTAAGGAATTGCGACAGTGGCTTCGTCGAGTCCATCATGAGTTGGGTGTGACTAGTATTTTGGTGACCCATGACCAGGAAGAAGCTTTAGAGATTTCAGATAACATCGTTTTAATGAACCATGGCCTAATCGAGCAAGAAGGTAGTGGCTCTTACCTCTATCATCAGCCGCAAACACCGTTCGTAACCGAGTTCTTGGGTGAGGCAACTGCTTTTGAAGGCGTCGTAGAGGGTTCAAATTGGCGTTTTAATGATTTTTCAGTGGCTTTTTCAGAGGAGCAGAAAAAGCAAGGTGTTCGTGATGGTGCTGCCAGAGCTTATGTGCGTCCTCACCAATGGCGTTTGAGTCGCCCTACAGAGAATAACGGTTTTATGCTGCATGGATACTTGCAGGACGTCCAGGACTTGGGGCCATTTGTACGGCTACACGTGATTGATGAAGAGCAAGGACAAGAAGTAGATGTTTTTGTGCCGCAGCAAATACAACAAGACTCAGGCTATAAAAAAGGTGAACGTATCGCTCTTAGTCCTGAGTCAGTGACGGTATTTAATCACTAATATCAGTACTTAGAGGGTCTTTGAGGAGCGAGGAGGCGTTTTGCCTGCTCGCTTTTCTTATTCCTGTCACTTGCTAAAGACTAGTATGTAATATTTGCGTAGAATGGAAACGATATTGTTTAATTTTAGAGTTACCCAAAGGACTTAAGTCACTATGTATCTTGAACTTCAAGCTAACTGGACCCCATTTAACGCTGAGCGCTCTTCGATTTTCGAGTGGTTTTCAAGCATTTATGCTGATGTCATTAGCAAGGATTTATTTGCATTTTATTGTTCGGATGAGATGGGTCAGTTATTGGATTTCTTTGTGGGGCTTGGTTTCAACAAAGAAGTTGCGCGCGTGATCAAAGCACTTGAGGCAATGGATGGTAGCGACAAGGCACGTGTTGCGTTAGCAGAAGATTTTAAAACTCTGTTTTTAACTAAAAAAACCGATACGGTACCGCCCTTGGCATCACTTTATTTAGAGCCGGAAGACATTAGTTTTTTGCATAATAATCTGCCATTGTCTGTTTTCTTGGAACATAACAAGTTACCTTTAAATCCCGAATTTGATGAGGCTACCGATCATATTTCAGTGTATCTAGCGGCTATTTCAGCATGGTGCTTGGCAGTGGTTGATGAAAAAGACCCCAAGATCATGGAGTCAGTAGCGCAAGTCCAAGGTATGTATTTGGAAGTTTCTTTACTGTCATGGATAGAAGAGTGGCAAGATAGCGTGCAGCAAATAGAAGGTACGAATTTTGACTTTTACCAGTCTATTGCCAGTTTATTGCATGCCTTTATAGAGCTTGATGCCTATGTTTTGACTTATGAACAAGATGCTGACTATGAAGATATAGAACTACTTGACGATGAGGATGCTGAAGGTAATGGCGGTGACGATGAGGGCGCTAGAACACTGCATTAATTTATATTAACGCATGGATAAATTTATCCTGCTGTTATCATACGACAAAGAGCTTAAGCTAAGATTCTTCTTTGAGGGAGATTCAGATGTTTCAGCTCTTTTTCTTTTTAGGCCTCTCAGGGTTATCGCTTGCTTTTTTCTTGCCAAAGTATTTGTTGAACATTTATCGGCGTCATCGCGGAGATTGTTATTGGCGTGAGGTGCGTCCTTATAAAAAACGCTACCCTTCGACCTTGGTCGTGCTGGTGTTTTTAGCCTCAGGTCTTGAATTGACGAGACTTGATGTAGAGTCAGCTTTTTATTTATTATTCATTGCAATCTTATTGAGTTTGTCATGGCTTGATCTTAAGTTAAGAATATTACCTGATGAGTTAATTTTGGCACTTGCTATCAGTGGTTTAAGTTATCATTATTTTGTATTAAATGGTATTGTTTTGATACAATTAGCAACAGTTGTGCTCTGGGGCACTTGTGCTAAGATTCTTCAGGTATTAACGGATAAGCTTGGAAATGATAAGCTTCGACAGGGTTTTGGCTTTGGCGATACGAAGTTGGTTTTGGCCTTGCTTTGTTGGTTTGATGGGCAACTAATGCTCTATTTATTGTTTATCGCTTGTTGCTTGGCTGTATTGGTTTTAGTGCTTGGTCGTGTTTTTTCTAAAAAGACTGTAAATAGCATCGCTTTTGCTCCTTTTTTATCTGTGGCAGCATATATTATTTGGTGGTACGGATAATAGCTTGGTGATTTAGGGGGGAAGTGATGCAGTTTAAGATTGGTTTAACAGGCGGAATTGGTTCAGGTAAATCCACCGTAACCAGGTTCTTGGAAAGCTACGGTATCGTCGTTATTGACGCTGACAAGATTTCACGAATGAGTACAGCAAGCGGCGGCGAGGCAATAGCAGCAATTAGAGTGGCATTTGGTGAATCGATGCTTGATGATAGCGGAGCCCTGGACAGAGACAAGATGCGCGCACTGGTTTTTAAGCAAGCGGATGCTCGGCAGCGTTTGGAGGCGATCGTTCATCCTATAGTTCAAACGCAAATGCGTATCCTGGCAGAACAAGCGACTAGCCCTTATGTGGTCTATGATATTCCTCTTTTAATTGAGTCAGTAACACGTTATCGTCCGCAGTTTAAACGCATCTGTGTTGTGGATTGTGATGAAGAAACACAAATATCGCGTGTACAATCTAGAAGTCAACTCGCTGTAGATGAGATTAGGCGAATTATTGCCAGTCAGGCGAGCCGGGAGCTTAGATTAGAGTACGCTGATGACGTAATTAGCAATGGCGCAGGAGTTGATTTGGCTGAGCTGCAGCGACAAGTGCATAAAATGCATGAGTTTTGGCTGGAGTTAAGTGCAAAAGACTAATTTTAAAAGGGATTATCGTGATTTTATATGAATATCCATTTAGTGAAAAAATTCGCTCTTTTTTACGCTTAGAGTATCTTTTTCAGCGCTTGTTTTTTTTCCATCAAAACTTTTCTGTTAGTCCGGAAGGTGATGAGAGCTTATTAGGAGCGCTTTTTGATGTGATGGATGTATGTGAGCGAGGCGATGCCCGTAATACTTTATTGCAAGAACTGGATAAACAGAAAAATACTTTACAAGAGTATAGAAATTATCCGGATATTAATTTATCGGCAATTGACTCAGCGTTAATTGATTTAAATCGAGTCAGTCGCGAGTTGCACGATGCAGGCAAGATTGGCCGCGCAGCAAGAGAGTGTGAGTGGTTGGCGAAAATTAAGAATCGTTATGTAGTTCCTGGTGGTTTGTCATCGACAGAGTTTCCTGCTTATCAAGCTTGGCTGATTGGCAATCAAGAACAGAGACAAAGGGTGATAGACCAATGGGTAGAGTCATTCAAACCGCTTAGTGAGGGAATTAATCGATTGCTGCATTTTATACGGGCCTCACGTGATCCTGAGTATGTCACTACGCCGGCTAATGGTGTTTATGAGCGTTCTTTAGGGGGGCAGCCTTTTCAGTTAATACGTGTTTGGGTGCCGGAGTCGAGTGGTGTTTATCCGGAAATTAGTGCTAACAAGTATGTGACTTTTGTGCGTTTATATCAACTGAATGAGCATTTGGAGGCTAGTTTAGTGACTAAGCCTACGGGTTTCAAAATCGCATTTTGCAATTTTAATAGTTAATTTTTTTATAAATAGTAAATTTATAGGGTTTTTGAGTGAGTAATCCACCTGAGTCATCCAAGACAACAACGTCCCATCAAGAGCTTGAGTCAGCCGAAGCAAGATCAAGGGCAGAGCGTTATGATTTATCCTCCAAGGCAAGCTCGCCCGGCTCAAGGTTATTAAAATTTATCGTTATGCTGCTATTGATAATAGTAGTGGCTTTTGCGGTTTATTACTTTTTTATGGGTGGTAAAGAGGCTTTCAAAGCTTCATCAGAGACACCAGCTACTAATGCTTCGGCAGCAGGACCAGGATCAGGACCAAGAAGAGGTCCCGGATCTCGTGGCCCGGGTGGCATGATGGGGGAGATGACTAAAGTTAGCGTAGTTACAGTAGAAGAACGCCCAATGAATTTTATCATCCGTGGTTTGGGGACAGCGATTCCTTCAGAGACAGTATTGGTTAACAGCCAGGTTAGTGGGCCATTGACCAAGATATTTTTCGAAGAAGGCGTCTTGGTTGAGGCAGGAGATCCTTTATTTGAAATTGATCAGCGCCCATTCCAGGCTCGTGTTCAGCAGGCTCGTGCACAATATCAACAAAATGAAGCTCAGCTAACTAATGCGCAGGCAGATGCACGTCGCTATCAGACTTTATTTAAACAAAACTCCATCGCCAGACAGCAAGTAGATACACAAGAAGCCTTGGTCAATCAATTACAAGCCAATCGAGCCAGTTTACAGGCTCAAATTGATGAGGCAGAGCTTGACCTGGAATATTCAACAGTGACAGCGCCTATCAGTGGTCGTTTAGGATTACGCCAAGTAGATATAGGTAATTTAGTACAGGCTAATTCAGCCGATGGCTTAGTTACTATCACGCAGAATCAACCAATGGATGTAGAGTTTGCTGTGTCAGAGCAATTTGTTTCGCAAATAGCTTCCAAGTTTTATCAAAATACGCCAATTCATGTTCAGTTGTTCGATCGTAACTCTTCTCAATTTATTGAAGAGGGGGTGGTTTTATCGATGGATAACCAAATTGATCCGACGACCGGTACAGTTAAAATTAAAGCGCGTTTTGATAATAGCCAGTACAACTTATTCCCTAATCAATTTGTTAATGCCTGGCTTTTTGCCGAGCGCTATGAACATAGTTTGACTTTACTTACAGATGCGATTCAGCATGGCCGTGAAGGGGCCTTTGTGTTTTTAGTCAAGGATGACAATGCAGTTGTTCAGCAAGACATCACAACCGGGATTGTAGACGCAGGCTACACTCAAGTGACTGGTGGTTTGGTTGAGGGGGATAGAGTGGTCATAGAAGGCATTGATCGCTTACGTGCAGGCTCTAAAGTAGAGATAGTCGATTGAATATTTCAGCCCCCTTTATTCGCCGACCTATTGCAACAACGCTGCTGATGATTGCTGTGCTGTTGACGGGGTTATTTTCTTATAGACAGCTTTCAGTTTCTGCATTGCCGGATGTAGATTACCCAACAATCCAGGTAAGGACGATGTATCCAGGTGCCAGTCCGGCGACGATGGAGGCTTTGGTTACTTCACCGCTAGAACGAGAGTTAGGACAAATGTCGGGTTTGGAGCAGATGAGCTCTTCCAGTGCTGCCGGCGCGTCAGTTATTAATTTAAGATTTAATTTGAACTTGGCAATCAGTGTTGCTGAGCAAGAAGTGCAAGCAGCAATTAATGCCGCTTCTAATTTGCTGCCTTCTGATTTACCGATGCCGCCAATTTACAATAAAGTAAATCCGGCAGATACGCCAGTCATTACCTTGGCAATCACCTCTGATACGTTACCACTCTACGAGGTGCGCGACTTAGTTGAAACCCGTATTTTACAAGACATCTCTCAGGTATCCGGTGTAGGCATGGTGAGTATTGCGGGCGGTCAAAAACCTGCTTTTAGGGTGCAGGCTAATCCTGTTGCTTTAGCTGCACATGATTTGACTTTAAATGATGTGCGTACGGCGATTTCTTCAGCGAATATCAATCAACCATCAGGTAATTTAAACGGACCTCGACGCTCCACTACAATCCATACAAATAGTCAGCTTTTTACGCCTGAAGAGTATGAAGATATTATTATCACTTATGTAAATGATGCTCCTCTGCGCTTAAAACAGGTTGCTAGGGTGGTTCAAGATGCAGAAGATATACGACAGGCTGCCTGGTTAAATGATAAGCAAGCAATTCTATTGCATATTCAGCGGCAACCTAATGCTAACGTCATCAATGTGGTTGATGATATTTTGGCGCAATTGCCAAGACTAAGAGAGTCAATGCCACAGTCTGTACAAGTAGAGGCGGTTGCTGATCGTACCGAGTCAATTCGTCAATCGATCCGTCATGTTCAAACTGAGTTGATTATGGCTGTTTTGCTTGTGGTTTTAGTGACCTTTGTGTTTTTGCGCACATTAACAGCTACTTTTATTCCCTCAGTCGTGGTGCCTTTATCCATTATTGGTACTTTTATCATTATGCTTTTTTTAGGTTACAGTCTTAATAACCTAACCTTAATGGCACTCACTATCGCAACAGGTTTTGTGGTCGATGATGCTATCGTGATGATTGAGAATATCGCTCGTCATATTGAGCAGGGCGAAACTCCAATGGAGGCGGCTTTAAAGGGTGCCAAAGAAATCGGTTTCACCCTGATTTCACTTACCTTTTCACTAATCGCCGTATTGATTCCATTGCTCTTTATGGGGGATGTCATCGGTCGCTTATTTAGAGAGTTTGCAATGACTCTGGCGGTGGCGATTTTGATTTCTTTAGTCGTATCATTAACTCTTACACCGATGATGTGCGCTCGCATGCTTAAAGCAGCACCAAGAAATGCAGAGGGTGAGCTAACGGGTGATGAGCCTAAGGGTAACTTTATAGTTAATTGGCTAGGCCGGCAGATTGACCGTTTGATAGCCGGTTATGCTTATTTGCTTGATAAAGTCTTGGCTCATCAATTTGTTACTCTTATCGTCTTCATTATTACCTTAGTAATCACTGCTGCTTTGTATCTGTGGATTCCTAAGGGCTTTTTCCCGCAACAAGATACCGGGTTGATGGTCGTCATGACCGAAGCCGATCAAGGCGTTTCCTTTAGCCGGATGGCAGAGCTACAGACTGAAATAGCGCATGCTTTTTCTGAAGATAAGGATATTGCGTCTGTAACCTCCTTTATCGGGGTTGATGGTAATAACGTTAGTCTTAATACCGGTCGTATGCAGATAGAATTAAAGTCACATGGTGAGCGGGAAAGTGCGCAGACGATAATGGATCGCCTCGAAGAGCTAGCTGCTCAATATAAAGGGATTGAGGTTTATTTACAGCTTAATCAGGATTTGTCTATTGATACGCAGCTGGCTCGTAGCCAGTATCAGTTAAGTTTGTCTTCTATTGATAGTGAGCTGTTAAGAGTGTGGGTACCTTATTTCGTTGAAGGACTCAGAGAAATTGAGGGACTAACTGATGTAGTTGAGAACTATCAAATGAGTGGTCTGGAAGCCAAAGTCAATGTTGATAGAGATACCGCGGCGCGCTTCGGACTTCGTATGTCCGACGTTGATGAGGCCTTGTACAATGCCTTTGGCCAGCGTTTGATTTCTACTGTTTTTACCCAAGCTGCACAATATCGTGTGGTATTAGAAGTTGATCCTGTTTTCTCCCAAAACCCCGGTGTTTTATCAGATGTTTTTATTAAGGGGACTGATGGTCTCGTAAGGTTAACTGATATTGCTACGGTTGAGCTTGGTCATACACCTCTAGAGGTCCAGCGTATTGATCAGTTCCTGTCAAGTTTGATTTCGTTTAATTTAGCGCCACGCTATTCATTGTCTGATGTACTGCCACATATAGAGGCTTTACCTGAGCAAATTGGCATGCCTGAAGTTGTCGATATGCGTCTTCAGGGTACGACGGCAGCCTATGTGAGTGCTCAAAGCAGTAATGGACTGCTTTTGTTAGCGGCAGTCTTTACTATGTATATTGTTTTAGGTGTGCTGTATGAGAGTTATATTCATCCCATAACGATTTTATCGACTTTGCCTTCCGCTACTATTGGTGCATTTATTGCCTTGAGTCTTGCCGGCATGGATTTGGATATGGTCGGGATCATAGGAATTATTCTACTGATTGGCTTAGTTAAAAAGAACGGTATTATGGTGGTGGATTTTGCGCTAGCGGCTGAGCGCGAGCAAGGTTTAGCGCCTTATGATGCAGTGCGTCAGGCAGCGCTACTACGTTTTAGACCTATTTTGATGACAACCTTGGCAGCCTTGTTTGCGGCAATTCCATTGATGCTGTCTAGTGGTGTAGGCTCAGAATTGCGCCAACCTTTAGGTTTGGCGATGGTCGGCGGACTGTTATTAAGTCAAGTATTGACCTTATTTACTACCCCGGTGATTTATCTGTATTTTGACCGTTTGGTTAGTGGTAAAGGTCATAAGGAGCAGCGGTCGGGCGCTAACGTGGCGCAAGAGGGGTAATGATGAGTATCTCTGCTCCTTTTATCAAGCGCCCTGTAGCGACATTCTTGCTTGCCTTAACCTTGGCCGTATGTGGAATCGTGTGTTACTTGGCTATGCCGGTGGCACCCTTACCACAAATGGCGATGCCATTTATTTCGGTGTCTGCCAATCTACCTGGTGCTAGCGCTGAAACAATGGCTAGTAGTGTTTCTACACCTCTGCAGAGGTCTATTGGTAGCATCTCCGGCATTGATACTGTTAGCGCATCCAGTCAAGAAGGAAACACGCGAATTAGCATCATGTTCAACATGAGCAAGAACGTGGATGATGCAGCACGTGAGGTTCAGGCAGCCATTAATAAAGCAATACCGATGTTGCCGAGCAGCATGCGTAACCCGCCGACCTATCGTAAACTGAATCCGGCCTCCAGCCCCATCATGATTCTGAGCTTAGTCTCTGAGTCACATAGTTTGGGTGAACTGTATGATATGGCCAGTACCGTCATTGCACAAAAAATCGCTCAAGTTGAGGGAGTCGGCGAAGTAAGCATTGGTGGAAGTTCAATGCCTGCTGTGCGGGTTGATTTAAACCCAATGCAATTAAATAGTTACGGTATCAGTTTAGACGAAGTGAGCCGTGCTATTAGTAACTCGAATCAAAACAAACCACGTGGTTTTATTGAAAATCAGAATCTGCGCTGGATTATTAATACCAATGGCATTTTATATAAGGCTAATGACTACAAGGATTTAATCATTCGTTGGCAAGACGGTAATGCAGTGCGTTTAAGTGATGTTGCTCATGTTTATGACTCTGTTGAAAATGAGTATAACTTTGGCTTTTTGAATGAAAAACAATCCATTAATCTGATGGTACGACGTCAAGAGTCAGCGAATATTATTGAAACGGTAGAGGGAGTAAAGGAGCAACTTCCCACCTTAAGTGCCTTATTGCCGGGACAAGTTGATTTGATATTGGCTCAAGACCGTTCACCAAGTATTCGCGCGACATTGTTAGAGGCAGAAAAGACACTGGTCATAGCGGTCATTTTAGTTGCGGTCGTGGTGTTAGCTTTTTTAAGAAATCTTAGGGTTACTTTTATCCCGGTGGTTTCAGTTCCTATCTCTTTATTTGGTACTTTTATTGTGATGTATTTTATGGGTTTTTCCCTAAATACAATCTCTTTAATGGCGTTGATTGTTGCGACCGGCTTTGTTGTTGATGATTCGATTGTAGTGGTGGAAAATATCTCGCGGTATATTGAGAAGGGACTTCCGCCCAGAGAGGCTGCTTTTGTCGGTGCTAAAGAGGTAGGATTTACTGTAGTGACGATGAGTTTATCTCTCGTTATCGTGTTTTTACCTTTGTTACTTATTGATGAGTTAATTGGTAATCTTTTTTTTGAGTTTGCGATGACATTAACCATCGCAGTCTTGGTGTCACTGGTGGTGTCTTTAACTTTGGTGCCTATGTTGTGCGCCTTATGGTTAAGTCCGGAAAAAGTGGCTGAAAAAACAGGGGAAAATGGTAAAAACAAAAAGTCCAATATTTTTGTACGTATTTTTGAAAAAGCATATCATGCTATTTTTAAGTTTTACGAAGTGACTTTAGCGTGGAGTTTTAGGTGGCGTTTTGTTACTTTCTTCTCATTAATTTTGGTCATTATTTTAAACGTGCATCTGTTTATAACGGTACCTAAAGGCTATTTCCCACAGCAAGATACAGGCTTGATGCGGGGAATGTTTAGAGTTGATGAGGGCACTTCTTTTGAGGCCATGAAGCCCAAACTAGAAGAGTATCGGCGCATTATTTTAGCTGATCCGAATGTTGATTCGGTCAGTGGCTCTGCCGGTGGTCGCGGCGGTAGTACTAGTAGCTTTATGACAATTCAATTAGTACCATTCGAAGAGCGTGAAGCGAGCTCTCAAGAAGTGATTAATAATTTGCGTAGAAAGTTAGGTCATATTCCCGGTTCCTCGATCTTTTTATTTGCCATGCAAGATATCCGTACAGGTGGTTTAGGTGGCGAAGCGGGTGGGGATTATGAATTTTTGCTAAAAGCCGGAGACTTGAATCTGTTACGCGAGTGGACTGAAAAAGTTCGTCGCGCTTTTCAAGAGATGCCAGAGTTAGTAGATGTCTCAGAAGGTTCAGAGGACAAGGGGCGTCGATTGGAATTAGAAATTGACAGAGAAAAGGCCCAGCGCTTAGGCGTCGATATGAGTTTGGTGACTAATACGCTTAATAACCTGTATGCATCTCGACAGGTATCAGTTATTTACGAAGAACTTAATCAGTACAACGTAGTAATGGGGGCTGCTTCGCGTTATGCGCGTGATGCCTCAGTGCTTGATGACTTGATGGTGTTGGCCTCAGATGGCAGGGCTATTCCAATAAGTTCCTTTACGAGCTTGAGTGTTGGTAATGCCCCTCTGAGAGTAAATCAGCAGGATGGCATGTTAGCTGATGCGATTACCTTCGCTCTCGCAGAGGGAGTTACCCTGGATCAGGCGCGTGATGCGATAGCCCAAGCCTTAGTGGATATTAATTTACCGACGCGTTTGGTGCAGGCCGGTTTTGATGGTTCTGCAGCTGATTTTGAAGAAATGCAAAAACAGCAACCCTTGATGATTTTGGCTGTGTTGGTCTTGTTATATTTGGTGTTAGGGATTTTATATGAAAGCTATACTCACCCAATAACAATTTTATCAACCTTGCCATCTGCCGGCTTTGGTGCGTTATTAGCGCTAAATATGGTGAATATGGAGTTCACCATTATCGCCTTGATTGGGGTCTTTTTATTAATCGGTATTGTCAAGAAAAATGCCATCATCATGATTGACTTTGCTTTGCAGCGACAACGAACGGGCAATACAAGTCCGGAAGAAGCTATTTATGAAGCGTGTCTGGTACGTTTTAGACCAATTATGATGACCACCTTTGCTGCTATTTTTGGTGCTTTACCATTAATTTTAGCGACGGGTGCAGGTGTGGAGATGCGTCAGCCATTAGGTATTACTATTGTTGGGGGGCTGGTAATGAGTCAAATCCTGACACTTTATAGCACACCGGTGGTGTATTTATATCTGGAAAGATTATCAGCTTGGTTCAAGCGTAGAGGTTCCGGAAGTACAAAAATTGTTGAGAATAAAGTATGAGTGTTAAGCGAGTAATCCTGGCAGCTTCCATGTCAAGTGTTTTGGCTGCTTGCGCAGTAGGTCCTGATTATCAAGTGCCTGAGTCGGCGGTGGCTGCCGCTTTTAAAGGCACTGCGGTGCAGAGCGATCAATGGATTGAGGCCAAGCCTGGCCAAGCATGGATTCGTGGTGATTGGTGGACTGATTTTAATGATGCGGAGTTAAATCAGTTAATGTTGACTTTGAATCAGGAAAACCAGACTGTAGCTCAGGCCTTGGCCCGTTATCAGGCTGCTATTGCACAGACAAGGGGTTCGCGCGCTGATTTGTTTCCGACCCTGGGCAGTACGACCTCAGCAAGTCGTTCGGGAGGCTCAGAGACTGATACTTCCAGCCGTTATTCTTTAGGTGCTGATGTCTCTTGGGAAGTTGATTTATGGGGGCGTATTAGTCGGCAGGTAGAAGCAAGCTCTGCTTCAGAGGAAGCTGCAGCAATTAACTTGGCTGATGCGCGTTTAAGTATGCAAGCTGAGTTATTGCAAAATTATTTTGCTTTACGCAGTACGGACTTAGAGCGTCAGCTGTTAAGACAGATTATTAATGCGTATGAGCAATCTTTGCAAATTACCCGTAATCGTTATGAGCAAGGAGTGGCAGCTTATGCCGATGTAGTGGCAGCAGAAGCTCAATTAGAAAACGCAAGAGTAGATGCTATCTCTATTGAAACTACGCGTAGTGCTCATGAAAATGCCATTGCTGTATTAATTGGACAAACACCTTCTACATTCAGTTTGACTGAAAAGCCAAACTATTTGCCTGCCCTAATTACTATACCGCTTGGTTTGCCTTCTGAGTTATTACGTTCGCGTCCTGATATTGCAGCGGCAGAACGTAATGTGGCAGCAGCCAATGCTGAAATCGGTGTGGCACAGTCAGCCTGGTTCCCACGACTCAATTTATCGGCAAGTGGTAGTTATCAGGAGTCAAATTTTTCCGATTGGATTAGTTCGCCTATCAATGTTTGGTCCTTGGGACCCCAGTTGGTGTTGAGCATCCTCGATGGGGGAGCACGCAGAGCCAGTGTGGACTCTGCTAAAGCCGGTTATCAGGCTGAGGTTGCTGCCTATCGACAAACTGTCTTAGAGGCGATGCGTGAGGTGGAAAATGCGCTGACTGAGGGGGTTAACCTAGTCCGTGAACAGGATGCGCAACAACGTGCTTTAAATGCCTCACGTCAGTCTTTAGAGATTACCCTCAATCAATATCAGGCCGGTCTTGTGGACTTTTTAAGCGTTGCTCAGGTACAAAACAGCACCTATAATGCTGAGATACGCCAATTGAATCTGCGCGCTAACCGTTTACAGAACCAAGTTAATTTAATCCGTGCTTTAGGTGGAGGATGGGAAAATCCGCGTCTACTACAAGCAAGTAACGAATAGACTTGATGTTTAAATCATCATGGTAAAATCAGTAGCTAACAGATTCTTCAAGGGATAGTTTATGCCGTTTTTTAAATGTGATTCTATGAATGATTTTCCTCATGATTTTGCCATTGATGATGTTGTCAGTGGTCTTAAAGAGAAGCGTCAAGAGTGGCGTACCGAACAAAATCGTCTGGAAGAAAGAGGTGGACGTCATTTGCCGTCGCCGGAGATCATTGCTGAAGCCATGCGTTCTTTAGCCGGTGCCTTATTTCCAATGCGTTTAGGTCCTGACGATTTGGTTCAGGAAAATGAGGATTTTTACGTTGGTTATACCCTTGGTAAAGCCTTGAATTTGCTACTTACCCAGGCACGTTTAGAGTTTATGCAAAAAGTACAAGGTAATGGCGATGTGCTTAATACTATTCGTGCACAGTCTGTAGAAGTGGTCCGTCAATTTGCCGCGACTTTGCCAGAGGTTAGATCGTTATTGGATCAGGATGTGCGTGCAGCTTATCGGGGTGATCCGGCCGCTACTAGTGTTGATGAGGTTCTATTGTGCTACCCTGGCGTTCACGCGATGGTTTCGCACCGTATTGCCCATGAACTATATAAATTAGGCGTACCGATTATTGCACGCGTTATTGCAGAGCTTTCGCACAGTCACACAGGAATTGATCTTCATCCTGGAGCGACGATTGGTCCTGGCTGTTTTATTGACCACGGTACTGGTGTCGTTATTGGTGAGACTGCCATTATCGGTAAAAATGTTCGTATCTATCAAGCTGTGACCTTGGGGGCCAAGAGCTTCCCAAGTGATGAGCACGGTAATCTACACAAGGGTAATGATCGTCACCCAATTGTAGAAGATGACGTAGTTATTTATGCGGGTGCGACAATTCTTGGTCGAGTGGTGATTGGTAAGGGCTCTGTTATTGGCGGTAATGTTTGGCTTACACAGTCTGTCCCGGCTGGAAGTATGATCAGCCAAGCTGACCCTTGCGGCAATGGTGGCTTGAGTTTATAGTCTCTTAGAGGCAAAAAGCCTTGAGTAATTGTACTCAAGGCTTTTTGCTGTTTATTTAGGGCTACTATTGTTTAGTAAATAGCGGGGACCAACATTTCATCGGGTGTTGGTAAGCGCTTATAGTCAGGATTATGAATGCGCTCAGGCAGTTCAAGATCATGATGCTTTGTTTCCTGATAAGGAATCTGTGAGAGTAGGTGTGAGATACAGTTTAAACGAGCACGTTTCTTGTCGTCACCTTCGACTACCCACCATTTTGCTTCAGGGATATGTGAACGCTGCATCATAATTTCTTTGGTTTTAGTATAGTCTTCCCAACGGCGGCGTGACTCTAAATCCATTGGTGATAGCTTCCATTGTTTTAGTGGGTCATGCTTACGCATCAAGAAGCGACGGTGTTGCTCATCATCAGAAATAGAAAACCAGTATTTAATTAAAATAATGCCGCTGCGAGCAAGCATTTTTTCGAACTCTGTTACATCACGATAAAATGCCTCGTATTCTTCATCAGTACAGAAGCCCATGACACGCTCAACGCCCGCACGGTTGTACCAGCTGCGGTCAAATAAAACAATTTCACCGCCAGCTGGCAAATGTGAAACATAGCGTTGGAAATACCATTGAGTGCGCTCACGATCACTGGGGACAGGAAGGGCAGCGACACGGCAGACACGAGGGTTTAGTCGCTGTGTAATGCGCTTAATAGCGCCGCCTTTACCGGCGGCATCACGACCTTCAAAGATCACAACTACTTTAACCTTGTTTTCAACTACCCAATCTTGTAATTTAACAAGTTCACACTGTAAACGGAGAAGTTCACGAAAATAAAAACGACGATCCATGCTATCGGATTCGTGCTCATAACCGGCATCTAGGAGTATGGCGTCATACCGCTCATCGTCAATTTCCATCTCCAGCTCTTCATCTAAGCTGTCCATGATTTCCGCATAAAGACGGCGTGCGTGCTCTGATAACTCTTGACTCA
>JAAZFX010000015.1 GCA_012511555.1 Alcaligenaceae bacterium
CCTACACCGGCGATAACAATAGCGATTAAATAAGAGCTATGTAAACCGCCTAAAAACAGGATACCGATACAAATACAACCTATCACCATGGCTGCGCCTAAATCTGGCTCCACCACCGTTAAGCCAACAGCCAACACCATCAAGCCAGCAATGGGCAAGACCCCTCTAACAAAACCATCCATAAATTTGAAGTTAGCAATGGCCTCACGATTTCTTACCGCATAACGCGCTGTATAGACCACCATGGCCATTTTCATCAATTCACTAGGCTGAAAGTTGACCGGCCCTAAAGGAATCCAGCGTCTGGCACCATTAACCTCTCGACCAATAAAAGGCACTAAGACGATAAGCAACACAATCGCCGCTGCTATGAACAGAGGCAAGGCCAACTCCTCCCACTTATCCATATTGATATTAAATACGGTGACCATGCCACAAAAACCAATAGCGATATAGATGGCCTGCATCATAAAGTATCGATTAAATTTAAAAACTTGACTATTTGGTCCCTCAGTCAAAGCAATTGAGGAGGAGTAGACCATAATTAGGCCCAAAATCAGAATCACGCCGACCACCGACAAGAGCAACAAGTCATAATCACGCATTTTGATGCGAGTAGGTGAAACCTCATTAACCCTCGATTCACCCTCATGAACAAAACGATCGCGCATGCTCAGACTCATTTAGATCTCTCCGTGCTCAAGCGCTAATTCCTGTACCGCCTCAGCAAAAACCACGCCACGCTGCATATAGTTGCTGAACATATCCATGCTGGCACAAGCAGGTGACAATAACACCACATCGCCGACTGATGCCAAGTTCATCGCCGTATTAACCGCGTCGCCCATAGAATCCGCATGAAAAACCGGCACACCGCTACTACTTAATGCCTGTTCAATTTGCCTGGCATCACGCCCTATCAAAACGAGTGCTCTTGCTTTTTCTTTTAAAGCTTGTTGTAAAGGACTAAAATCTTGACCCTTTGCCAAACCACCCAAAATAACGACTAAGCGCTGCTCTAAACCGTTAATGGCCGCTAAGGTGGCGCCTACGTTAGTACCTTTACTGTCGTTAATAAAATCGACGCCATTGATAGTACGCACAAAATTCATGCGATGCGGTGCTGCCTGGAAGTTATTTAGTGCGTGTAACAAAGGGCTCCAACTCACATGTAGCGCTCTGCATAAGGCTAAGGCTGCCAAGGCATTGAGCGCATTGTGACGCCCTTTGACAGGCAATGCCTCTAGCGGCATTAAATGCCTTAAATGGCCACGGCTACGCGTATTTAATTGCTCTTTTTTCTTGCGAGCATTGGCGCTAAGCGGCAGATCAAAATTATCCTCATCAATATTGGCAGTTAACCAAACCATCCCACCTGCCTCTTGAATACCCAGATCACCGACAAGTAATGGCTCATCATCACCAAAACTCACCACACCCAAAGCCTCTACATCAGGCACCATGGCCAGCACTTCAGCTTCAGAGCGAGCAACGACTTTAATTTCGCTTAAATTTAATAGCTTAGATTTGTGCTGTACATAATCTTCCCAGTCCAAATGCCAATCCAAGTGGTCTTGACTAAGATTCAAAACAACAGCAGCCTTGGGCTTCAAAGACTGTACCGTTGCCATTTGAAAACTTGATAACTCAACCACCCAAACTTCGGGTAACTCTTCTGCCTCAAGAGCCTGTCTTAAGGCGGTAAGCACGGCAGGGCTAATATTGCCGCAAGCGATGGCTGGCACACCAGCAGCTAACAACATATCACGGACCATCATGGTCACCGTCGTTTTACCATTGGTCCCTGTTACGGCGATAACATCGCAGTCATAAGCATGAGTCGTTTTTAAATTTGCCAAGGCTCGGGCGAATAACTCCACCTCACCAATCACTTCAATTCCCTGCTCTACTGCCTGTTGCAAAAACTCTTTGATTGGTGATTCATTTGGCGAAAGACCGGGGCTGAGGACAAGAGAATCAACTCCCTCTAAAGTTCGCACGTCCAAGCAATCGTCACCTAAAGCGTAAGACACCTCGACTGTGGGCTTTATTCTAGCTGCTTCTTGAATCTCTCTTAAGCCTGGCGGCTCTTGGCGTGTATCAGCGACTCGCAGCTTAGCGCCCTCACGCAGGCACCACAAAGCACTGGCTAGCCCAGTCTCACCTAAGCCCAAGACTAATACATGTGATTGAGACAAACTTTTTGATTGCATCATCGCCGCGCTTTAAAAGACCTTTTAAAAAAGAATTAACGTAACTTTAAGGTTGAAAGACCGATCAATACCAACATAATAGTGATAATCCAAAAACGAATAACTACCTGCGTTTCTTTCCAACCTTTTTTCTCATAATGGTGATGTAATGGTGCCATCAATAAGATACGACGGCCTTCACCATAGCGCTTCTTGGTGTATTTAAACCAAGTGACTTGAAGCATGACTGATAGAGTTTCTACAACAAAAACCCCACCCATAATAAAGAACACAATTTCTTGGCGCACAATCACGGCAATACATCCAAGCATACCGCCAAGCGCCAAAGCACCCACATCACCCATGAAAACCTGCGCAGGATAGGCGTTAAACCATAAGAATGCCAAACCGGCGCCACCCAAGGCCGCACACAAGATCAACATCTCACCGGCACCCGGAATATACGGAAAAAGTAAATAACTGGAATAATCGACGCGACCGACCACATAGGCAAAAACACCTAAAGCACCGCCAACCATCACAGTCGGCATAATCGCTAAACCATCAAGACCATCGGTCAGGTTAACGGCATTACTAGAGCCAACAATCACTAGCCAAGTCAATACAGCAAAACCGAATACCCCAAGTGGATAACTCACACTCTTAAAGAATGGCACGATTAAGTCAGCCTGCCCTGGCAAGGGCATAGTAAAGCCGCTCATGACCCACTCTTTAAACAAGGGCCACAAATCTGCATTTTCTGGTACTGAAACAGCAAAAGTCAGATACAGCGCTGCAACAGCACCGATCGTTGACTGCCAAAAGAACTTTTCTCTCGAAGACATACCCTCAGGGTTTCTATAAACCACCTTGCGATAGTCATCAAACCAACCAATAGCACCGAAACCCACGGTAACAAAGAGCACTACCCAGACAAATCGATTACTTAAATCAGCCCACAATAAGGTTGATAAGGCGATAGATATAAGAACCAAGACACCTCCCATCGTTGGTGTCCCGTCTTTAACCAAATGGCTTTCAAGGCCGTACTGGCGCACAGCTTGACCTAGTTTCAATTCCAACAGTTTACGTATCACCTTAGGGCCGGCAATTAAACCAATAATTAATGCCGTAGCGCTAGCCATCAGCGCACGCATGGTCAAATAATCAAATACTGCAAAAAAACTATACTCTTTACTTAAGTATTTAAACAGCTCATATAACATGAGTAGCTTCCTCGTTGCTTACTATTTACTTTTCTGTTTTGATAACAGATTCTGAACTACACGCTCCATCCGCATAGAACGAGAACCTTTGACCAATATAGCGGCAGGCGCTAAGGCGCTGACTGCTTCGAAGAGCTGTTCTATTAGTTTGAAATGCTGAGCGCCATCCCCAAAGGCTTGGCTTGTTTCTTGACTTGCTGCACCAAAGGTTAATAAATAACTGATACCCTTTTGCTTAGCATATTGACCTACTTCGCGGTGCATTTGCGGCCCCTCAGGACCCACTTCACCCATATCACCCAAGACCAAGAGAGTTGGCCCAGGCAAAGCACCTAATACATCAATCGCTGCACGCACAGAATCTGGATTAGCATTATAACTATCATCAATCACTCGCGTACCGTTTTCGAGGACATAGCTTTGTAAGCGTCCTGATACAGCTGAAAAACCCTCTAAACCTTGCTTGATGTGCTGCAGCTTAAGTCCTGCTGCCAAACATGCTCCCGCAGCAGCAAGCGCGTTGCTGACATTGTGTTCGCCAGCTACTTGTAGAGTAATAGCTGTCTGTGTGTTATTGATATTAAGAACAAAGCTCACACCTTCAGCGCTATGCTCTATTGCTGTGGCACTAAGTTCAGCAGATGGCTCCTCGATAGCAAAATGCAGTGACTTTTTGGTAGCACTTAATGTATCCCAAAGTGCTGTGTACTCAGTTGCTGCGGGGAAAACCGCTACACCGTTATCACGCAAATAGGCAAAGACAGAGGCATTTTCTTTGGCCACTGCCTCAACGGTGAGCATAAACTCTTGATGCTCACGCTGAGCGTTAGTCACGACAGCTACGGTAGGTCGACATAAATCAGATAAGACCGCTATTTCACCAGGATGGTTCATACCTAATTCAAACACGGCCACGTGGTGATTTTTACGTAATCTCAACAGGCTTAATGGCACACCAATATGGTTGTTGAGATTACCTAACGTGGCAATATAATCATCATCAAAAGCGCTCTCCATCACAGAAGCAATCATCTCTTTAGTGGTGGTTTTGCCATTACTGCCGGTAACTGCAACAATTGGCAAATCAAACTGTGCCCGCCAAGCCTTAGCCATTGTCATAAGAGCATCGAGTGTATCATGCACTTGAACCTGAGGCAGACTCAACTCTTTGTTGGGCTCAGAAACCAAGGCTGCCAAAGCTTTATTCTCTTGCGCTTGATGCAATAAGCTATGCGCATCAAAGTTTTCGCCCTTTAAGGCGACAAAAAACTGACCTGCTTCTAACTCACGCGTATCAGAGCTGATATCTAAGCCATCACGCATCAATAAAGCAAGAGCTGCCCACTGCCTATCATCGAAAAAATGACGCTTATCGTTAATTTCCTGATAGTCCTCATGACCTTTACCGGCAATTATAATGACGTCTTCAGGCGCCGCTTGTAAAATTGCATAGAGGATGGTGTAGTCACGCTCTCTCTCAACTAAGGCCAGTTTCTCAGCTTCAGGCGTTGAGATCCCAGCCACAATTTCTTCTAAAACAACTTCCGGCTTTTCCGTACGCGGGTTATCGCTGGTGATATAGATAAGATCGGCCAATTCTTCAGCGATTTGCGCCATCACCGGTCGTTTTGTACGATCACGATCACCACCGCAACCAAAGACGCAAATCAAACGCCCACCGCGAGCGTCAGCATTAGGCCTAACAGCCTGCAGTGCACGCTTTAGAGCATCCGGAGTATGTGCATAATCAACTACCACCAACGGTTTGTTTTGTGGGTTAGCAATGGGCTCAACTGTTTCCAAACGTCCTGCAACAGCATCTAAATTACTCAAGGTACGGCTAATTCGCGTTAAGCTCCAGCCTAAGCCCTCTAAAATCCCTACCGTCAATAATAAGTTGGAGATATTGTGTTCACCTACTAAACGACTGATGACCTGTGTCTCACCATTAGGCGTGCGTAGCATAAAGGAAAGACCGTAATCATGGAAGGTGTAGTGCAAAGCACGTATATCGGCCGTAGACCCCATATCCAGGGAATAAGTCAGGGTCTTGGCAGACATGGCCTTTTTAGCTAAGCGCAGACCTGCAGGATCATCACCATTTAATACAGCCAGATTTAAATTGGGCCAAGCAAATAACAAGGCTTTAGCAGCCTCATACTCTTCCATGCTGCGGTGGTAATCCAAATGGTCCAAGCTCAGATTAGTGAAACCGGCAATCGCGATACGCAGACCATCCATACGGCCTTGCTCAAGACCGATAGAAGAGGCCTCCATTGCCACAGTATAAATTTTTTGTTCACGCAAATACGCCAGCATACGATGCAAACTCAACACATCTGGAGTCGTCAGAGAACCACCCAAGTTGGTGCCGTCCGGCAATACAATGCCCAAGGTACCGATAGTTGCACAAGGAGTATTATTGATATTTAGGGCCTGTGCAACCCAGCTGGCGCATGATGTTTTACCGTTTGTGCCGGTAATGGCAATGACTTTAACTGTTTCCGAGGGTCTATCGTACCATTCGTCAGCAAGCTCACCCAGCAAAGCTCTCAAGTTTTTTACTACTAATACAGGCACATTGGTAGCTAACTCACTCTTGGAGTTTTCATCAAGCAAGATGGCCACTGCCCCATTTTCTATAGCCGCAGGAATATACTGGGCACCATCACTTTGTTGACCCTTAGACGCAACAAAGACATCCCCTGCCTGGATGTCTCTGGAATCAAGTTTCAGATCGGCTCCGCTCTCAGTTTGTTGTCGGAGCCACTGCACAATGGCTAACACTTCTTTATTATGTTCTTGCATACAACTTCCTAGACCTTAGTTGGCATAGTGATTATCCACGTGGGTTGCGATTAGAGCCGCCTTGAGTTTTCGTGTTTTTTGCTTCCAAGGTTGGCCCGCTATTAATATCAGGCGGTACACTCATGTATTTTAAGGTTCCACTAATAATCTCACCCGCTGCTGGACCTGCAATCAAGGTACCGAAATAACCGGCCTTACGTGGATTATCTACTGTCACCGCAACCACAATACGTGGATTTGATACTGGCGCAAGGGCGACAAAAGAACCACGATAGTCACTACGACTATATTTTCCATTAACAATTTTACGCGCAGTCCCTGACTTGCCACCAATGCGATAACCTTCAACCATCGATTGAATTTTTGAACCATTAGGCCCGGCCGTTTCCTCTAACATATGACGCACATTACGAGCCGTTTCCTTGCTAAATACTTGTAAGGTCTTTTTAGGCTGATTATTCTGGATCAATGACAAGTTAATCATTTCACCATCACGCGCCAAAGAAGTATAAGCATGAGCGATCTGTAATAGAGAAGTCGACACACCATAACCGTAAGACATGGTGGCTTTTTCAATTAAACGCCAGCGCTCCCACGGCCTTAACGTACCTGTGGCTATACCGGGAAAACCAATTTCTGGCGCTGAGCCGAATCCTAAGGCTTTGAATACAGTCCACATTTGCTCGGCACGTAAGCGCTCGGCAATCATGGTCATGCCAATATTACTGGAGCGGCGAATAATACCCGAGACGTTCAAGGTACCATTATGGCGACTCACGTCAGTAATGGTATGACCTTGGTATCTATAGCTCCCATTACCTGTAGCAAACATGGTATTTAATGAAATGGCTTTGGAATCAAGAGCCAAGGCCGCAACAAAAGGTTTAATAATAGAGCCCGGTTCAAACACATCCGTTACTGCACGATTTCGTAGTAACCCACCCTTACGTGCTGAACGATCATTGGGATCGTAGCTCGGGTAGCTGACCATGCTTAGAATTTCACCGGTCTGCGTGTCAATAACTACCGCACCACCCGAATCCGCCGCGTGGTGCTCAACTGCTTTTTCTAAAGCCTGATAACTTAAATATTGAATTTGACTGTCAATGGTCAAGCGGACATTTTCACCGTCTTGAGCCGGCTGCTGTGTGTAGACGTCTTGAATCACACGACCCAAACGGTCACGCAAGACCGTACGGTTACCGTCAAGACCACTCAAACGGTCTTCATAGTGTTTTTCCACACCCTCAATACCGTTATTTTCAATGTTGGTAAAACCGACGATATGCGCTGTAATAGGACCTTGCGGGTACGAACGCTTAACCTCAGGTAAAAAGTAAACACCCGGCAGTTTTTGCTCTCTTAGGGCATCTGCTTTATCCATCTCTACTTGGCGCTTTAAATAGACAAAGCTCTTACCCATATGATTTTCCATGCGCTCCTTAATACTAGCCACAGAAAGATCAACCGATTGTGATAAAAACTCAAACTGTTCGGCGTTTGCTTTTTTTAATTCTTCAGGGATGATCCAAACAGCTCTTACCGGTACGCTGGTCGCTAAAAACACTCCGTTACGATCTTCAATACGACCACGATTAGCTGGTAAGGTTTGGTTCACCTCAAAACGTTTATCACCTTCTGCGCGTAGAAAGTCATTATTGTAAACTTGATGATAAAAAGCTTGAATTAAAACAACGCTAAAACCGCCCACAAACAAGCCAAGAACGAGTAGACTGCGTCTTTTGGGAAATTTATTTTCTAAAACAGGTTCATTAAAAAAACGAGGTTGGGCCCGATAACCACGCTTATTGCGAGACTTAGACCGCTGAATATGTTGTAAGACTTGCTTGAATCTCATTTTTTTACCTATTCGAACCCGCTTCGATTGATGGACTTAGCTCTGACTCTCGGATATAAATAATTTCATTGACCTCAGGTGAATGCATATCTAATTTACCCTCAATTTCGCTTCTTATATTCATGGAACTCGTTAACTTCGCTCGTTCCAACTCCAAGAAACTCCATTGAGTAGCTAACTCACGCTCAACTCTGTTGGCTCGCTCAATTTGAGTAAATTGCTGACGTTGCTCGTAACGCGCGCTGACTAATTCAACCGCGCTATAAATAAAAAAAGCAATTAACCCAAAAATCAATACTTTATACATACCAAGTCTCTATAAAGTCATTCAGCAGCCGTACGCTCGGCAACTCTCAACATCGCTGAGCGTGAACGAGGATTGCGCTGAACCTCCTCAAGACTGGCCTGCACCTTGCCTAGATTGATTAACCTCGCCTGTGGTAACTCACTATCACGCAAAGGCAGTTTTGCTAAATCCGGATCGAGACTGGATGCCTTAGCAATTGCTTGTTTCACCGGTCTATCTTCCAGCGAATGAAAGCTGATTACTGCTAAACGCCCCCCAGTCGCTAACAAATCTAAAACTGACGCGAGGCTGCGTGAGAGTTCCTCATGCTCCTGGTTGATGTAAACCCGTACAGCTTGAAAGGTGCGAGTTGCCGGGTGGTGACCCTTTTCGCGCGACTTGACGACGCCAGCGACGAGCTGAGCGAGTTCGAGCGTGCTACGAAATGGGTTGGATTGCCTGCGATCAACAATCTTCTTTGCAATCTGGAAAGCATACCGTTCTTCGCCATAGTCTTTTATCACTCCTCTAATTTCATCGAATGAGGCGGTGTTTAACCATTCGGCGGCAGTAATACCGCGACTAGTATCCATCCTCATATCCAGGGGACCATCGCGCATAAATGAAAAGCCGCGAGCGGCGTCATCTAATTGCGGTGAAGACACACCTAAATCCATCATGATGCCCTGTACCTTGGATATTCCATACTCTGCCAAAACCTCCGGCATAGAAGAAAACGCCTGATGTACAGGAATCACCCTAGAATCTTCAGCCTGTAGCTCATAAGCTACTTTCATCGCCTCCGGATCCTTATCAAACACGAATAACTGCGCCTTAGGGCTTAAGTGGTTTAGCAAATAACGGCTATGACCACCTCTCCCAAAAGTCCCGTCAATAAATACGCCGTCTTTTTGCTGTGCGGGCAGTGGAGAGTGCACAGCTTTGGACTTCGCATTAAAGTGCGGGTCTACTAAAGCGTTGACTGTGGCATGAAGCAAAACGGTGGTGTGGCTGAAATCCTGATTCATCTCTAGCTCTTATAGAGAGAAATCACCGAGATCGTCGGGTAGACCGGCCTCTAAATCTACAGATACTAACTCCTCATACTTCTGAGAATCCCATAGATCAAAATGACGACCCATACCTACCAACACCACATCTTTTTCCAAATTAGCTCTATCACGGAGCTGAGATGGAATTAAGACACGCCCTGCCTTATCAATATCCACGTCAAAAGCGTTACCCAGAAGGGTTCTTTTTACAGAAGCACGATTAGCGGGGAGGTTCATAATTTCTTCCAGTTTCAATTCCCATTGAGGTCTGGGGTAGACCAATAAACCGCCATCAAAGTTACAAGTAAAGGTTAGCTGACCACCGACTTCCTCCAACAAGACGTCACGATACCGAGCCGGAATCATCATCCTGCCCTTCACATCGATCGTCAATGGATGGTTGCCTTGAAAAATCACTAACTTATCCCACTTTTAAACTTTAATTCCCACTTTATACCACTTCTTTACCCTTTCATACCACTTTATGACATTTTTCATTAAATTTCAAGCAAAATCATGCTTTTATGAGTAAATAACAGACTGATTTAACAGCTTTTTCTATTTAAAACTCAAGTATTTAGACACATGAAGATACTCATGTGGGATTAGGCCCGACAAAACGCCGCACTTAATACACAAAAGTGGTAAACCAGAACAGATTTAAAGCAAAAGCAGGAGAGTTTTAAGACTACAAGAGCTATTCAGTGGGAATAGCAGCAAAGAAGCATTTGCTGCCTATAGAGAAAGTATTGGGGCAAGTTTATAGGCCGGATTCTGTAAGCGATAAATCGCCGGCAATCATTCATCTAGGCTTATCATTGCTGATAAACTCATGCCATCTACCCGCATACTCGGACGGACCGCCCTTTGCTGTATACACAGTACGTATGCCTATTTGATGTTGCTCCGAGTAGAGGTTACCGCGTTTCACCCTGCTGTGCTGCAGACTGCACCTAAATGCAGACTACACCACATGGAAGTAGCCATGTGGGTGCCTGATTAACAAGCCCGCCCAACAGTCTCGTCTCTGTGGCCCTATTCCTCATGCCATCGGCATGGACGGCTGTTAGCCGCTACTCTGCCCTGTGGAGTCCGGACCTTCCTCGTACCGAAGCACGCGATTGCCCAACTCGCCCCAAGTATTGGAGTTTAACGCATGAGCATAAGTTCCTTATGCCGATCGCACATTTTTTATAATTTTAAATTAACGACAACAGACTAATAACAAATACTATTATTGCTACCCATCCGCAACTTGGCACTTTGTATCACACCATGAACAGGCATAGCCTCAAGCGCTTGACGACGACGTATATCATAGCGCAACACCTGAGGCTCCCCATGATCTACAGTTAGATAAAGGATTTTACTGTCACCGCTAACCCACATATCAAGAACCTCGCCAGGTAACTCGTAAGTCACCCGATCGTCAGGATCATCATATGACTGAAAAAGCAGCGCCCTATCGCCGCCCAATATCCATGTAGTATCCAACCAACCACTACGGAACATTCTAGGTGAAAAATCGACATGGAAGTGTTGTAGTTCGTCGCCGTCAAGAAACTTGAACAAGGTAATATTACCGCTGTTATCAGCAAACAAAACACGCATAAACAAAGAGTCCATATAGGGCTCAACCATGCGTGAATCGACAGTACTTGCCCCTCCAAGATGGCCTGTAGATATCAGCTTATCCTCTCCGGGAAAATACACAAAACCCTCATTGCCTTTATCACTGGTAAAGGCAAGCAAATAATTTTCAGGACTGATAATCCCCTCTTTGAAACCCGTGCCACTTTGAACACGACTGGATAAATCGATAGTTTCCCAAGGTGCATCTATCGCATCAGCGACAGATTTTTTATAGAGAAAAGGTTTTTGTGAATCTAATAACCAGTTATTTTCTGTAAAAGAACTGTATAAGAACTTGCTTTGCTGTGACATCGTGCCATCGGCAGCATCGGAGTTTTGCGCATAGAGTGTTAACTCGCCGCTTTCATAATTAATCACCCCGACTTGATCACTCATCGCAACCAGCAACTCTTTTGATCGTGGCACAAAATGCGCCTGATGCGGCGGTGAAGGCAAGACAAATTCTTGACGCTGATGAGTCACTAAATCAGATAAAACCAGTTTAGCTACTTGCCTATTGCCAACCACCATCTTTGAGTCATCTCGCGAAATCTCAATAATTTCAGGTATCAGGTCAAAGTTTAATAATCCAAGCTGCTCACCACTAATCACATCAAATACGGTAATAAAAGGAGATTCCGTATCCGTGACAAATATATATCGCGTCGGATTATAAATGGACTGTACTTTACTAGTTGCGAAGGCTAAATGAGGATGCGCTAAAAGCGATCCACCCGCAAGCGAATACTGTAGAAAATCACGGCGTTTCATTATCATCAAGAGTCACCCAAAACAGCATTTAAAGTTTCAGTAAGGCTATCCGCACCAATTTGATAATCAAAGACATCAACAAGCTCACGGTCCGGTCCGATTAGATAAATATAGGCACTATGATAGACCGTATAAGCTGTACCCGGGACCGGATCTTCAACGGCTTCGCCATCGATTTGGTAACCATAAGTCGCCCCTAGCTGCTTAGCTAGGGCTTTGATATTTTCTTTGCTGCCTGACAAGCCCACTATGCGTGGATCAAAATAGCCGGTATAGGCATTTAAACGCGTAATCTCATCATTGACCGGATCGATGGTCACAAACAAGGGCTGAATCGCCTCAGGTTTATCTAGCGCTTTCAAGGTCACGCCAAATTCATATAAAGTAGTAGGACAAACATCCGGGCAGGACGTATAACCGACAGCCATCAACAAGTACTTGCCGGGATAGCTCTCGTGTGTAACTCGCCCCTCATCATCAAACAAATCAAAATTGATACTCTGTGCGTGGGCTGTAGTAGCAAAAAGGACTACACCACACATCAAGAATCGTGTCACTAATTTCTTTATCATCTATTTATTACCCTTTGCTAATTACTTGCTAATAATTAAGTTTAACGCTTACTTAAGTAATAACGCAAGTAAACCCGACAACGATCGGCCCGGCTTTCTAACCAAAAAACCCAAGTTCCTCTATAATACTTTGTTGTATTTGTTTTCACTGATTTATTATCTAACTATGTCTGCTCCTGCACTTATCACCCTTCTTAAAACCAGCCTGGCCTATGGTCACCATCCGCTTTTAGATAAAGCCGATTTGATTATTTCCGAGGGTGAACGTATTGGTCTGATTGGCCGCAATGGTGCCGGCAAATCATCTCTACTCCGTATTCTTGACGGTAGAACAGAACCAGATGATGGTGAGGTTCAACGCCAAGGCGGCCTCAAGGTTATCACCGTAGAGCAAGAGCCCGACCTCGATCCCGAACTCACTGTTTTAGAAAGTATCACCGGCGACTATTTAGCTACTGAAGACTGGGCTAAACCTGCGAGAGCACAAGCCATTATCGATGAGCTTGGCTTAAACCCTGAGGCCAAAGTTGCCGGACTCTCTGGCGGCACGCGCAAACGCATTGCCTTAGCGCGCGCTTTTGTCGAAGATGCAGATTTATTATTACTTGACGAGCCTACTAACCACTTAGACTTCGAAGGCATTGCCTGGCTTGAGCAACAAATAAAACAAAACAACGTCAATTGCGTCATTATTACCCACGACCGTAGTTTTCTAGACCATGTTACTAATCGCATTGTTGAACTAGACCGTGGCCAATTATTTAGTTTTCCCGGCAACTTCAGTCGTTGGCAAGAGCATAAAGCGGAGTGGCTAGAAGCAGAGGCTAAAGAGCAAGAGCGTTTTGATAAATTCCTTGCCCAAGAAGAGGTATGGATTCGCAAAGGCGTTGAGGCTAGACGTACTCGTAACGAGGGCCGTGTCAGACGTCTTAAAGCCCTACGAGTAGAGCGCCAGGCACGTCGTGAGCGCCAAGGTAACGTCAGCTTTGCTATCGACTCCGGTGACCGTTCGGGTAAAATTGTCGCCGAACTTGATAACATCTCCCATAGCTTTGGCGACAAGGAAGTTATTAGAAATTACAGCACCACCATTTTACGCGGTGATCGGATTGGCTTAATTGGTCCTAACGGTGTAGGCAAAACCACTCTATTAAAAATAATTTTAGGCCTCCTGGAGCCCAAGGAAGGTACCGTCAAGTTAGGCACTAATCTTAACATCGCATATTTTGATCAAATGCGCGATCAACTTGACGAAAATGCCAAGCTCACTGAAGTCATTAACCCTGGTAGTGAATGGGTAGAAATCGGCGATAAGCGCATGCATGTCATGAGCTATTTAGGTGATTTCTTATTTTCTCCGGCTCGCGCGCAGTCCCCAGTCAGCACGCTATCCGGTGGTGAGCGCGCTCGCCTGCTGATGGCACGACTTTTTGCCCGCCCTGCTAATATTTTGGTGATGGATGAACCGACTAACGACTTGGATATTGAGACTCTTGAACTCTTGGAAGAGCTAATTTTAGAGTTTAAAGGCACTGTTTTATTAGTCAGCCATGACCGCAGCTTCTTGGACAATGTAGTTACTCAAACCATTGCTTACGAAGGCGATGCCACATGGCGTGATTATGTCGGCGGCTATGAAGACTGGTTAGCCCAAAGCGGCGGTCTTAAAAAAGCACAAAGTAAAGCAGTTGAGACTATTGAGTCCCAAGCATCCCCCGCTGTTGCGGTCAAAAC
>JAAZFX010000001.1 GCA_012511555.1 Alcaligenaceae bacterium
CCGGTGCATTAAAATTTACCGCTTCGACAAAACTATCATCAGTACTGGCTGCTTGACATACCTGCAAGACGGTATCGTCATCAAGACCCAGAATAGCGGCCATACCACCCTGACCAACAGGGACTGCTGACTGCATGGCATCAGCACGTACACGCACTAAACGCACAGCATCACTAAGGGTTAAAGTGCCAGCAGCGCTAAGTGCTGTGTACTCCCCTAAGCTATGACCTGCCACAACCTCCGGGGACTTGCCACCGGCAGCTAAATAAGCCTGATACATGGCATAACTTGCTGCCAACATGATTGGCTGAGTATTAGTGGTTAAATTTAGATCCTCTGCCGGACCTTGAGCTACCAAGGCATTTAAATCCTGGCCTAAAGCCTGACTGGCTTCAGTCATCACTGCTTGCACTGCATCACTATCAGCCCAACTATCAAGCATCCCGACACTCTGAGAACCTTGACCCGGAAAAACAAATGCTAATTTAGTCATACATAACCACCCTAATTAATCACTCAAATTCTAATAAAGCTTAAAAGATGATGCCATATACTGATTAAACTCTAACCAGCACTGAACCCCATGTAAAGCCACCGCCAACGCCTTGCAAAAGTACTAGTTGACCTTCTTTGATGCGTCCATCACGACGAGCCTCATCAAATGCCAAAGGAACGCTAGCTGCAGAGGTATTGGCATGCTTGTCTACAGTGACCACAACACGCTCTGAAGGCAAGCCGAGCTTACGACCCAAAGCATTAATAATACGTAAATTAGCTTGATGGGGCACAAACCAGTCAATCTCTTCGTGACTAATACCCGCCTTTTCACATACATCCAAAGCTGAACGTTCTAATAGACTCACCGCTTTTTTAAATACAGCCTGACCATCCATACGCATAAAAGGATCACCAAGTACTGCACCGTGCGACACGCGTGCAGGCACATGAAGAATCTTTTCGAATTCACCGTCAGCATTGAGTTGAGTCGCTAAAACACCGGGCTCTTGAAAGGTTTCTAAAATGATAGCCCCCGCACCGTCGCCAAAGAGCACACAGGTACCGCGATCCTGCCAATCAAGAATATGCGTAAAAGTCTCGGCACCAATGACCAAAGCACGCTTGGCATTGCCACCGCGAATTAAACTGTCAGCCACTGTTACTGCATAAACAAAACCGCTGCATACAGCCTGCACATCAAAGGCCATGGCATGATTTGTCATACCAAGTTTGGATTGAACAATACAAGCAGTGCTTGGAAAAATCATATCCGGGGTCGTAGTCGCAACAATAATCAGATCGATATCATTAGCTGACAAACCTGCAGATACTAGTGCCTTATTAGCTGCTTGCACAGCCAAATCACTGGTTTTGACGCCCTCTTCGGCAATATAACGCTGACGAATCCCTGTGCGTGACTGAATCCACTCGTCCGACGTCTCAACACCCTGCTGAGCCAATTTCTCAGCTAGCTCATGATTAGATATCGCGGACTTAGGTAAAGCACTTCCGTGACCGACAATTTTGGCGTATTGATTCACTGCAGACTCCTGTATGATAAACAGCTCAGAACGAATTAAGGACGAGACGCTGTAGAATCTTGCTCTGCTTCAACAGACGGCGCTGAACTCCGCTGCTCAGCCTTGACCTCAATCTGTGATTTTAAAGCATTACTCTTTTCTACGCTATGGATAATTTTGCTTAGCAATTTGCTCTCAACTGCTCCTCTGGCTCGCTCAACTGCACAAGCAAAGGCGAAAACATCTGCTGAACCATGACTTTTAAAGACAACCCCTCGTAATCCCAGTAAGGCGGCACCATTGTAGCGACGATTATCCAGTCGCTTACGTAATCGACCAAAAACAGGCATAGACAACAAAGCAGCTAATTTGCTGAATAAACTGCTTTTAAACTCACCCTTAATTTGGCTAAAGATCATTTTTGCAGTACCTTCGATAGCCTTGAGAACTGCATTACCCACAAAACCATCACAGACAATCACATCTGTCGTGCCTTTGAAAATATCATCACCCTCAACGTTGCCGTAAAAGTTTAAATGACTGGTTCTAAGTAATTGAGCGGCCTGCTTGACCTGATCGTTACCCTTAATGTCCTCTTGACCGATATTTAAGATACCCACTGTCGGACTTTCAATATGGTCAATAGCTTGTACCAGCGCTGAACCCATGATGCCAAACTCGAGCAAATGCTCGGCACTGCAATCAACGTTAGCGCCCAAATCGAGCACAGTAGTACCACCACCCTTGGCATTAGGCAAGGCTGTAGCAATGGCAGGACGATCAATACCAGGAAGCATTTTAAGAATGAAGCGCGACAGGGCCATCAGAGCTCCTGTGTTGCCAGAAGAGACGCACGCATCAGCATCGCCATTTTTGACACAGCTGATAGCAACGCGCATAGAGGAATCTTTTTTACGGCGCAAAGCGACCTCAACCGGATCGTCCATAGTGACAACCTCGGTTGCTGAAACAATCTCAAATTGAGACCGGTCATTGGGCTTTGCCCGTTCTAAAGCGGCCTCGATCTGATCGACCAAACCTACTAATAAAAAATGCGTATCAGGATAGCGGTTGGCTACACTCACCGTACCGGGAATGGTGACAGCAAGGCCATCATCGCCACCCATACAATCAATAGCAATTTTGATCACGACAATAAGAGTTAATCTATATTTCTAAATCGATTTTTTATGAAAATGCACAAAACAACCGATCCGAAAGGATTAATTACTCGTTGTTTTTAGATTTGATTACTTGACGACCACGGTAAAAGCCGTTAGGGCTAATGTGGTGGCGTAAGTGTAACTCACCGGTTGTCGCTTCAACAGCTACGCCAGGTTGAGTTAAACCGTCATGTGAACGACGCATATTACGTCTTGATGGTGATTTTTTAGTTTGTTGAACAGCCATGATAACTCCAAATACAAATAATTATTTGTCCTAATATGACAAAAAATATAAAATTAAAACAGTAAAAATATCCCAGTATTTTAACCTAGGATATTAAACGAGCAGCACGATTAACGCTAGTCTTTCTTTAATTTTTCTAGAACAGCAAAAGGTGATTTCTCTGCAGGTATCGCATGCTCGTCGAGCAAGCTCTGACCCTCTTCACAATCCTCGTGACTTGGCATAAAGGGCAAGGCTAAAATCAGCTCATCCTCAATTACGTCAAGCACTTCGAGAAAAGGATTGGCGAGTATTTTCTCATACTCATCAAGCACAACCTCACCAGATTCGCTCGCCTCTTCAAACTGACGCTCTGTCCTAACCACTTCTACTGTAGTTTCAGCGGTCAATGGATAACGAAAAGGCTTCATGCAACGCTGACAAATCACTACTGGATCTGCCTCAACGTAAAAATGAAGCAAAAATCGCCCGCGAGGATAAATCTCACTGGACAACTGCTCCCCATCAATCTGCCAAAACACTCGATTCAGCTCTTGAGAGTCAGTTTCACTTTCGCTTGCCAGCTCCTGAATTGGTAAATCTGCAATAAAACGTCTAAAATGACTTAGGTCAGCTTCACCAGTCAATGGCTCTGCACTACGGTCAGTATCCGAACGTTCCCGAGCTAGGCGCTGCTGAGCAATAAAAGTATATACATCTAATTTGCGCATG
Organism: Alcaligenaceae bacterium; assembly: GCA_012511555.1. GTDB lineage: Bacteria > Pseudomonadota > Gammaproteobacteria > Burkholderiales > Burkholderiaceae_B > Oligella. Next base: position 3,639 of record JAAZFX010000001.1, read on the forward strand.
GTCCTTACTCTTAGCTTGATTAGCTCGCTACCACGTAAAACCTAGAATAATAACCCCTTTTACTCATATAGGTCAATAAAAATAATGACTTTAACCCAGAATTGTCTTATTCTTGCTTCAACCTCGCGCTATCGACGCACCATGTTGGAGCGCCTTGCTATCCCATTTAGAACCGAATCATCCGATGTCGATGAAACACCTCGTGCAGGCGAACTACCTGCAGAACTAAGCCTTCGACTGGCTGTCGCAAAAGCCAAGGCCGTGGCTGACAAGTTTCCAGGCTGCATTGTTATCGGCGCCGATCAGGTAGCCACGCTCGGCCACGAACCCATTGGCAAAGCAGGTAGCTTTGACGCTGCTTTTAAGCAGTTAAAGCAACTCTCCGGCCAAATCGTCCAATTTCATAGCGCACTTGCCGTTACTGATGGCAACGAAACCTTAATTCAGGACGTATTGACCGCATGCCATTTTCGTGAGCTCAGCGATGAGGAAATCACACATTATTTAGAATTTGACCAACCTTTTGATACCGCTGGCAGCGCCAAAGCTGAATCCTTGGGTATCAGCCTGATGGAATCGATGCGCAGTGACGATCCTACTGCTATTATCGGCTTACCCCTAATCGAACTCTGCCGCATGCTTCGTCATTTTGGACTCAATCCTACCTTAACGGCCAGCTCTACAAACTTAATCAGCTAATTTTCTGTTATAGAACGATGAAAAACAAAACACTACACCTTATTCCTGTGGGACTAAGCGAAAGCCCTACTTCAGAATGGCTCCCACAAAACGTACGTCAATTAGCGGCGAAACTTGATTACTATATCGCTGAAAACGCTAAAACCGCGCGCGCATTTTTAAAACTTATTGAAACTGAACACACCTTGCAAGAGATAACTATACATAGTTTAAGCAACAAGACACCGGCTCAGGAAATTCAGACTTGGCTTAAAGCCATTTCCGAGGGTGGAGAAATTGGATTGGTATCTGAAGCTGGCTGTCCTGCAGTGGCTGACCCGGGCGCCAACGTTGTTGCAGAAGCACACAAAATGGGTATTAAAGTTGTACCTTGGGTAGGTCCGAGCTCAATCCTTTTAGGTCTAATGGCTAGCGGCCTCAATGGTCAACAGTTTGCCTTTAATGGCTACGCCCCAGTCAAAGCCGACGAACGAGCCAAGCAACTGAAGTCATGGGAGCAGCAATCACGCAGACTCAACCAGACCCAGCTTTTTATTGAAACACCCTATAGAAATGAAGCCATGTTTAGCAGTCTACTGCAAAACCTGAGTGGCAATACACGACTCTGCGTGGCGCGCGATATTACAGGCAAAAATGAATGGATAAAAACCGCCACTATAGAGCAATGGAAAAAGCAGCCTATCCCCTCACTGGATAAACAGGCTACTTTATTTTTGTTTTTAGCTTAGGCGCTTAAATCAAGATTAGACAGTAGGGTTGCTCGAAAACACATCGAAACCCTACCCCTTATCCTCTTCGTCTTTATTTTTGTCCTTGTTTTTCGAATCCAACAAATCATAAATCTGTGCTCTTTTACTTTGCACGTTGTAATAGTGATAGACTCGCGAAATCAACAACAAACAAATCAGGCAAAAAAGAATCCGATCTCCCAGGGTGACCTTAAAGCTCTTTGCCATATAGTAAATCCACAAAATCGACACTACGTAAATTGCCGAATGGATACGACGCCACCACAGCCCCAGATCGTGCATGGATTGGTGACTGGCCGTTAAAACGATTGGCACCATCAGAAGCAATGCCAATAGCGCCGCCCATAAGGCAGAATTAAGACCAAAAGCAAACCAAATCGCAGTGCCATTAAACTCGTAAAGGAAAAATATCGCTACCCAATGAGCAAATGCATAAGCGAAAGACGCAATACCCAAAGGCCTCCTGATGATGCCGAGATTAGGTTGTGAGATCATGCGTGCCACTGGCGTAATAGCTAATGTAGCTGTCAGCATAAACAAACAAGATGCAGCCAGGTAATGAACCACTATCTCCATACTGAAGATATGACCTTCATCGCGAGCTGAAAAACCCAGCCAAAGCGCAATTAAGCCGGGACCCAGACATAATATATAAATATGGCGCAAGATGCTGCGTATATCACTCTCAGGCCACTGCTGCTTGTTCGCCATAACTACCCCACCCGCTTTTTAGAATACATGTTTAGCAAATGACCAAGCTCGGTGACATTGTGCGCAATATAGCTCGGCTTGGCTTTACTAATCTCCTGCAAAGTATGTGCACCATAAGATACGGCAATACTATCGCAACCGGCATTTTGAGCCATATGAATATCATGGGAAGTATCACCAATCATGACACATTCGTCAGGCTTAACCATCAGCTCATCAAAAATCTCTTCCAGCATCAGTGGGTGAGGCTTACTCTGAGTCTGATCTGCCGTCTTGGTTATATCAAACAAATCACGAATGCCGTGATTATCCAAAGCCTGGTTCAAACCAAAACGACTCTTACCAGTGGCAACTGCTGTTTGCAAGCCCTGCTCCCGGAGCCTTTTAATTAAGGGCAAGACCCCGTCAAACATCTTTAAATCAGGGTCAGCCGTGAAATAATACTTGCGGTAAGCACTAATGAAATCACTCATACGCTGCTCAGTCAGGCCAGGAACCACCTCCATCAAAGCTTTTGGTAATGACAAACCAATTACCCAACTAGCTTTCTGATCGCTAGGTTCCTCCAAACCCAGCTCACGACTGGCTTTTTTAATGGAGTCCACGATTACATAGGTTGAGTCTACTACTGTCCCATCCCAATCAAAAATAACTGTTGTGTATTTCATTTAACATTTCTCTTTGTAATTTTGTATCAATCTACTATATCTCATTAGCACCAATACGCCGTAAAAGCACCTCACATTCCTCAGGTAAATCAGCCTCTACGGTCAGCCACTCACCGCTAATGGGATGTGGAAAACGCAAGCGGTAGGCGTGCAGGAACATGCGCTTAAAACCCTGACGACGCAAGCGCTCGCGCAACGCATCATCACCATATTTATCATCGCCCACGATTGAGTGACCAATTGAATTCAAATGTACACGTATTTGATGAGTACGACCGGTGATAATCTCCGCATCAACCAGAGTATAGGCTTTAAAGCGTTGCAAAGAAGTGACAATCGTATGAGCGTAACGACCCTGAGGATCAACACGAACTCGACGCTCACCCTCCGCAGTTAAATAGCGCAACAAAGGCTTTTTAATATGCTGAACTTTTTGTGCAATCTCGCCGGTCACTAACGCTTTATAGTGCTTTTGTGCCCGGTCCTGTCTAAACATATCGTGCAAAGCTACTAAAGCAGCACGCTTTTTAGCAATAATTAATAAACCAGAAGTCTCTCGATCAAGACGATGAGCCAGCTCAAGAAATTTTTGCTGAGGACGCGCCGAACGTAACTGCTCTATCACTCCAAAAGACACGCCACTGCCACCATGCACAGCTACACCTGAGGGCTTGTTAACTACTAAAATCGCTTCATCCTCATAGACTACAGGAAACTCCGCCTTGGGGGCTGGCAGTTTGACTTCTGCCTGAGCTAACCGCATTGGTGGCACGCGCACCAGATCACCGAGTTCCAGGCGATAATCAACGCTTGTACGGCCCTTGTTTACACGCACTTGACCCGAACGCACAGCGCGATAAAGATGACTTTTAGGAACGCCTTTGCATTGGCGAATTAAAAAGTTATCCAATCGTTGCCCTGCACTGCCAGAATCAACTTCCAGCATACGCACTGAAAAACTATTGGTTTCTGATGAACTTTGTTTGCACATATTGTCAAGACTAACTATAATTCCATTTACCCGCAGTAAAAGAAAGCGGCGCGATTGTAGAGAAGCCTATTGCCTATCCGCTTGCGATATTCTCAAGCCTCTAAAGCCTTTACTCTACCTTAACACGCTATTGTAACTCATGCTTTTTGAATTAATTAGATTGTTTTAGGTTATTTCAGACTGAGCCCAGGGCAAGTAAAATAGGTCTTTGCACCATTTCCCCTAGCTGTTATTGTTGAGAATCAGCGCTTTTAGACTGAGACCCTCTTTCTTTACAAGTTGTTCGTGGTGATCATCGTTGTACGTATTGAGCTGTTTTGATGCGGCAGTATTTAACCTCCTGCCCACAGCTTAAGTGCCTATACAGGTGATAATTGTTGATTGTTAAGTGAAAGTACAGAATTTTTTTTATAGACCAACTTGGTCTGTAAATTTTTAATTGAGCCGTCTTAGCTTTTATTGTTATATAAGTCAGTTCAACGTTTTAATAATAACTAAGTTTTTTGTTTGTTTAATTTATTGTAAATACCTAAGGTAACTTGATGAAAATCATTCGAGTTCGACCCATAAGTACTAGTGACCGTTCAGTTTCTCGCTGCATACACACAATGTTGCCTTAGCGAGACGCTAGAGTGCGTACCTTTACGTTGAAACAATAAAAACAAAAGCACACAAAATTTTTAGCTGTCATTTACTCACAGCGTCATCAAGTCCGCAACAACTCCGTCCGGGTGGTTCAGCAATCATATTGCTGTGGCATTTTTTCGGAGAATTTTATACATGAAACGCATGTTATTTAATGCAACGCATCAAGAAGAATTACGCGTTGCCATTGTTGATGGGCAAAAGCTTATTGACATTGATATTGAAACCGCTGGCCGCGAACAGCGCAAAGGCAATATCTACAAGGGAGTTATCACCCGCATTGAACCCAGTTTAGAGGCATGCTTTATTAACTATGGCCACGAACGCCATGGTTTCTTGCCCTTTAAAGAGGTTGCTCGCAGTTATTTCAAAGAGGGTGTTGATCTTCGCACTGCTCGCATCCAGGACGCACTTCAAGAGGGCCAAGAGCTTATTGTTCAGGTCGAAAAAGAAGAGCGCGGCAACAAGGGCGCAGCACTAACAACCTTTGTTTCTTTAGCCGGACGATATCTTGTCCTAATGCCTAACAACCCTCGTGGTGGCGGTATTTCACGTCGCATTGAGGGCGAGGACAGACAGGAGCTTAAAGAAGCGATGGACCAATTAGAGCTGCCACAGGGTATGAGCATGATTGCTCGTACTGCAGGCATTGGACGCTCGACCGAGGAGCTTGATTGGGACTTAAAGTACCTTCTCAAGCTCTGGACAGCCATTGATAATGCAGCCCAACAGCACCCTGCTCCAGTCTTGATTTACCAAGAATCCAGTTTGGTTATTCGCGCAATTCGTGATTACTTCTCACCAAGTATTACTGAAATCCTGATCGATACTGACGAAATCACTGCTCAGGCTACTGCCTTTATGCAAGATGTGATGCCTGAAAATGTCAGTCTCGTTAAGCGCTATCGCGATGCTGTGCCTTTATTCTCACGCTTCCAGATTGAGCACCAAATCGAAACCGCTTATGCGCGTAATGTTTCTCTACCATCCGGTGGTTCTATTGTTGTGGACCACACAGAGGCTTTAGTTGCTATTGATGTTAACTCAGCCCGCTCTACTCGCGGTGGTGATATTGAAGAAACAGCGCTCCGCACTAACCTGGAAGCTGCTGAGGAAGTAGCGCGTCAATTACGTCTGCGTGACTTGGGCGGTCTTATTGTTATCGACTTTATCGATATGGACGATAACAAAAACCAGCGACAAGTCGAACAAAAACTGCGTGAAGCCTTACATTTTGACCGCGCTCGCGTACAAATGGGCAAAATTTCACGCTTTGGCCTCATGGAGCTATCACGTCAGCGCCTACGTCCATCACTCAATGAAGGCTCTCATATTACTTGCCCGCGTTGTAATGGTACCGGTGTCATCCGTGACGTTGAATCAAGCGCCCTAAACATCCTTCGTCTCATCCAGGAAGAGGCGATGAAAGAAAACACCGCCGCTCTACATGCTCAAGTGCCTGTCGATGTCGCAACCTTCTTGTTAAATGAAAAGCGTCAAGACATTCTCAAAATTGAGAACCGTCTCAATCTCCGCATTGTACTCATTCCTAACAAGGCACTGGAAACCCCTCACCATCACATTGAGCGTCTGCGACATGATGACAGCCGCTTAGATGATCCTAAATCCAGCGTTGAGCTAATGCCCGTTCCTGAGTCTGTCGTCAAATGGCGCGAGCAAAAAGCTAAATTTGAAGAGCAGGAAAAAAGACAGGAAGCCATTGTTAAAGGCATTTCTCATGGCGAACCAGTACCACCAAAACCGGTCATCACTGCCAAAGCAGCTGTAAGCTCCGCTAGCGTTGCTGCCGCAGAAGTAGCTGAACGCGTGATACCTAAGGGCTTCCTACAACGTATCAAGTCTTTCTTTATGCGTCCAAATGGCGAAGAAGAAAAAGCACCGGAAGAAAAGCCGACTCAAAACAGAAGAGCACCTGCTGCTAAAAAGGCAGCAACGCGCTCTGCAGACTCTTCACAGCGTCAGCCACGTCAACGCAACCAACGTCGCAGTCCTAATCGCTCAACACAGCATCAGGACGAGGAGTCTACAACTCAAAATAAAAACCAACGCCGTCAACAACGCCCTAAAAAAGTAGAGCAAGCTGACGAGCAAAAACCTGCTCAACAAGGCCAGGCGACTAATAATAGACGCAATACCAATACACGCAACCAACAAAGCCAAGATGGTGATAAACAGCAACAGAGCAAACGTTCACGCCGCCAACCTGGTCGACAAGACGATCACAATCAAACACAAAATCAAGAGCCTAGCCAAGAAACTCAAAGTCAAAACCAGGCCCAACAGGAACGTGGTCAACAGACTTCTGGTCAGCAAGATAAAAACCAGCAACGTCGACAGCAGCGTGACGCTCGTGAGCAACGCCAACAGCAACATCGTGAAACTAAACAACACGATGAGAGTTTAGATACTCAACAGCAGTCAGCGACGCCTACAGTTGATGACACTCCTACTCAACAAACACAAGTTGAACAGAGTAACGACACTAGAAAATCAGCTCCTAAACCTGCAACTGAAAATAAGGTTTCTGAAACAAAGCAAAGCACCAAGAACGATGCTAGTGAAGAAGCTCAGAGTAATCCGCAAGAGGAGTCAACTCAGTCCGATTCTCGCCGTCGCCAAAGTCGCAACAGCAATCGTAACCGTCGTCCGCAAAAAGAAACTGCGACAACGACCGCTGTGACCGGCCTGCCTTTTGTACCTAACGAAGTCATGCTAAACGCTCCAAACCATGATTACGAAGAGGTCTCTGAGCAAATTGCCAAGGGTGAAATCGATCTTGAAAAAATGGCTCAACATACTCAAGCAACTAATGCTGCTGACCTTGAGGCATCATTAGCTGTGGCGAGTGAACCAGTTGTTGAATCTACAGCGACCCCAATGCCTGAAAGTGCAGCACCTATTAGATCGGTAGCGGTTGAATCAGCCACTGAAACCACTACAGCTATTGCAGCTAAAGAAGTCGAAGTTGAGGCACCTGCGGTTGTAGCAGTAGAAACTAAAACCAGTACTCAAGAAATTGTAGCTACTGATGTCACTGAAGTAGCTACAACTGACAATGTCGCTCCAAAACCGAGTGCTGCCAGCCTCGAAAAAGTTATTAGCGATGCCGGTTTAAATATGATCGAGACCAAAGCCGCTGCAAGTGCTGACGCACCAGCGACAACTACGGTCAAGCTAGGCAGACCTCGCAAAGTTGCTAAAGCAATTGAGACTAGCGAGTTAGTCCAAATCGAAACCGTAGACTAAAATTAACTTTTCAGTTTTCTAGTTTAAAACCGATATCTATTGTTAGGTATCGGTTTTTTTTGCCTATTACTTTTATCCCTTAACCCACACAAAACTATATCTTAAGAAATATCAAACAATACACTTAATAAGTGTCACTATATTGTCTTGACTTTGTAAAGTTATGGTATATTTTTTGAGGCCTGATCTTTTGATCGGTATTTTTTTAATTAAATTAATAAAAAATCGGATCTGTTCAAGAGGACATTTCCGTCAGACTAGGAATTAGAAATGAGTAATACGTTTGAGCCTTTGTCACGCATCAAGCATAAGGAGTATCAACAATTAGTTATGTCGGCTGAGGAGGCTGTAACTAAAATCCCTTCGGGTGTCAATATCGGCATGAGTGGTTTTACCGGTTCCGGTTATCCCAAGCAAATACCTTTGGCTTTAGCAGATCGTATCAATGCAGAGCATGCCAAAGGCAAGCCATTTAAAGTTAGCGTATGGACTGGTGCTTCTACTGCTCCTGAATTAGATGGTGCATTGGCAAAAGTTGATGGTCTTGAAATGCGTCTGCCTTATCAATCTGACCCTGTATGTCGTGAAAAAATTAATACCGGTCAGATGCAATACATGGATATTCACTTATCGCATGTGGCGCAACATGCTTGGGCCGGCTTCTACGGCAAACTCAATATCGCTGTTATTGAAGTAGTAGGAATCAATGAAGATGGCAGTTTAATTCCAGCATGCTCGGTTGGTAACAACAAAACATGGATAGACCAAGCGGACCACGTGATTTTAGAAGTTAACTATGCACTCAACGAGAAGTTGAATGGCATGCACGATATTTACTACGGCACGGCGCTTCCGCCACACCGTAAACCGGTTCCTATCACTGATGTTTCTGACCGTATAGGTCAGCAGTACCTCAGCTGTCCTGCTGAAAAAATTATTGCGATTGTAGAAACCCATGCACTGGATCGTGACAATGCATTCACTGAGCCTGATGCCGCTTCAAAGAAAATTGCTGATCACATCTTAGCGTTCTTAGAAAGTGAAGTAAAAAAGGGAGTTTTACCAAGCAATTTACTGCCAATACAATCCGGTGTTGGTAATATTGCCAATGCAGTGATGGCTGGCCTAAACGAAGGTAAATTTGAAAATTTAACGTCTTATACCGAAGTAATTCAAGACGGTATGCTAGCCATGATCAAATCCGGCAAGTTAGTCAAAGTTTCTGCTACCTCACTGTCTTTAAGTCGTAAGGGGTTTGAGGAGTTATTTGCCAACATCGACTTCTATAGAGAACGCATTATTTTACGCACTCAAGAAATCAGTAACCACCCTGAAGTAGTACGTCGTATTGGTGTGATTGCCATTAACGGCATGGTTGAAGCCGACATCTACGGCAATGTCAACTCTACTCACGTCATGGGCACTAATATTATTAATGGTATCGGTGGTTCGGGTGATTTTGCCCGTAACGGTTCTATCTGCTTCTTTGTGCGTCCATCAATAGCCAAAGGTGGCGATATTTCCGGTATCGTACCGATGGTTTCACACGTCGACCATACTGAGCACGACTCTCAAATTATCGTGACTGAGCAAGGTCTTGCTGACTTACGCGGCCTATCGCCACGTCAACGCGCGGAGCGTATTATTGAAAATTGCGTACACCCTGACTATCGTGATGAGTTGCGTTCTTACTTCGAACGCGCTTGTAAAGAAAGCTCTGGACATACACCTCATCTCTTGGATGAAGCTCTAAGCTGGCATCAACGTTTCAAAGAAACAGGCAGCATGAAGCCCGCTGTAACTGCTCAAGTTAAAACAGCTTAATCACAGCAAACGTTTAAAAAGCCGACTAGTCAATGATAGATGATAGGCGGCTTTTTCGTTTCCATTTGTTACACTATATATTTTCCTAAATAAATAAGTTAATCTCAGACGACTGGCTTTTATATTTTTTAGACCATAAAATAAAACTTTTACCACCTAAGTGAATTAGGATTTAACTTTTTAATAATCTAAAAGAGAGACTTATGATTAAAAAATCTGTACTACTAGCAGCAACCGCCTTTACTCTTGCAGCTTGCTCCGATGACAGCAACAACTCTACATCAACGACTAGTAGCACTGAAGCTACCCAAACTGTAGCTGACAACAAGTTAGAAAGCCGCTTTGTAACGATTGCTACCGGTGGCGCTTCAGGCCCATACAACATCATTGCGACATCTTTAGCTGATGAATACAGCAAAACCTTTGGTGTAAACTCAAAAACACAAACGACTGGCGCCTCTGTTGAAAACATCAACTTATTAAATCAAGACAAAGTTGAAATGGCTTTTGTGATGAGTGATGTATTAACCGATGCAATTAACGGTGAAAACAGCTTTCCCAATAAAATCGATAAAGTACAACAAGTTGCCGCCCTTTACCCTAACTATGTTCAAGTTGTAACCTCACAACGTTCAGGCATTAAAACCTTAGATGATCTACGTGGCAAGCGCGTAGCTGTTGGCGATCAAAACTCGGGTGTTGAGGTCAATGCGCGCAATCTAATTAACGGTTTCGGCATGACCTATGATGATCTTAGTGTTGATTATTTAGGTTACGCTGAGGCGGCTGACGCCCTTAAAGCCGGTCGTATCGATGCCGCTTTCCTTACTAGCGGTTTACCAAACGCCTCTTTAATGGAGCTGCAACAAAGCTTTGATCTGCAAATTGTTGAGATCCCTGCTGATCGCATCGCTGAAATCGCCAAAGACAAACCTTTCTTTGTATCACTACAAATTCCTCAAGGTACTTATGGCAATGAGGCTGATGTGCCTACAGCCGCTATTCAAAACGCTTTAGTAGTCCATAAAAGCATGAGCGAAGATGATGTTTACAAACTAACAAAGACTTTCTTTGAAAGCTTACCTCGTCTTGAGTCCGCTCACCAAGCTGCCAGCGGTATCAATTTTGAAGCTGCACAATCGGGTATTGTCGCTCCTGTGCACCCTGGTGCTCAGAAATACTACGATGAAATGGCTGCCAAGTAACTAACAATAATTTCAAAGTCTCCCAGCTACCACTGGGAGCTTTGCTTATGTCTTCTAGTTCTAAAACGACAATTGCTTTATTAATACTTGCGCTATGCAGTTTGGCCTATTTTTTTTGGCCATTAGAGCGCTTAAAAGTTTCTTTTCAAGATCATTTTTGTTATTTAGAAGACTCGACATTTATTTTGCAGTGGCGACACTCAGTTGAACTGCAAAATTGGCAAGAGCACTATCATTTATCTTCTGGTCGCTTATTTCTGAATGCTAGCTATATGCAAACTTTTGGTGCTGGTACTCCTTCATCAGGAGAAGCTATCCAAGCTCCCGAAGGTTATATCGGTTTGCGTTCAGACGTGGTCTTACCCTCATTACACTGGATTGTTTCACGTAATATGCAAGGTAAACTCATCACAAAAAACGGCATTTGGAAAATATATCAAATAGTGCCCAATTACACTGAAATAGAAATCAAGCCGTCACAAGCGGCGCGTATTTTCTTCTGGTTAGGAAATAATTGTTATGACTATGGATACTTCTCAAGCGACTACAACAAGTAGTCAGGAAATCCTAGAAAAATTTGACCGTGAATCGGTAACTCGTAATCCGAGTAGCCAAACCGTTCGCTGGCTAATAGCTGCCATTGCGATCTTTTACTCTTTATTCCACCTTTACATCACCTTTTACCCAATGGCCACGTTAATTGTTCGTACAATTCACGTTGGAGTTGGGGCCGCTTTAATCTTTTTACTTTATCCTCCGAGCAAAAACAGTAGTCGATCTAAAGTTAGTTGGTTTGATTGGCTTTGGGTTGCAGCTGCCTTGGCAGGTATGCTGTACATTATCAATCAATACCAAAACTTGATGACTATCCGCGGTGGCATTCCAAATACTACCGATATCGTCATGGCTATCATTACAGTCATTGTCGTTTTAGAAATTGGGCGTCGTATCACCGGCTGGATTCTACCAATCTTTGCTCTTATCTTTTTGAGCTACCCGTTTTATAGTCATATGCGTTTTGTGCCCGATCGTTTGGCGACGCGTTTTTATGATTTAGGGGATATTTTTGGTCAACTCTATTTAAAAACTGAAGGTCTTTATTCTACTGCCGTAGGTGCTTCAGTTAGCTTTATTTTCTTATTTATTTTGTTTGGTGCCTTTCTAGCTCGCTCAGGCATGGGGCAGTTATTTAATGACTTGGCTCTTGCATTAGCGGGTAGCCAACAAGGCGGACCAGCAAAAGTAGCGGTTATTTCCAGTGGTTTTATGGGTAGCATCAACGGTTCTGCTGTGGCTAACGTGGTCGGTACTGGTGCATTTACAATTCCACTGATGAAAAAAATCGGTTATAGCCGCAACTTTGCCGGTGCAGTTGAAGCAAGTGCTTCGGTTGGTGGTCAAATTCTGCCGCCCATCATGGGGGCTAGTGCATTTATTATGGCTGAAACTACCGGCGTTAAATACAGCACTATTGCGCTAGCTGCGTTAATTCCTGCTTTATTGTACTACTTTGGAGTTCTTGCTCAAGTACACTTCCGCGCGGGTAAAGACGACCTCAAAGGTGTGGCTAAAGCTGATTTACCACGTCTAAAAGAGGTAATGAAAGTTCGTGGTCATATGCTCATACCTATTGTCGCTCTTGTAGTCATGTTGGCCAAGTCCATTCCTATCGGCTATGCGGCAGCCTACACGATTGGGATTACCGTAGTCGTCAGTTGGCTACGTCCAGAAACTCGCATGGGCATTAAGGAAATTTTAGATGCCCTTCAAGACGGTGCTAAACAATCCTTGTCAGTCATGGCAGCTTGTGCTGTGGTAGGCATTGTGATTGGCGTAGTTAATCTGACTAGTTTTGGTAATGTGATGACCTCTCTTATTGTTTCTCTAGGAGCTGGTTCACTCTTCTTTACTTTAGTACTTACAATGATTGCCTCAATGATTTTAGGCATGGGATTGCCATCCATCCCTGCTTATATTATTACTGCAACCATGGTGGCACCTGCTTTAGCAACCTTTGGTGTTCCTGTCATTGTGGCCCACTTATTTGTATTCTACTTTGGTATTTTTGCCAATATTACGCCACCCGTCGCATTGGCCGCCTTTGCTGGTGCTGGTATTGCAGGTGGTGACCCAATGAAGACAGGCTTTTTATCATTAAAATTAGCCTTGGCTGGATTTATCGTACCGTTCATGTTTGTTTACAATCCAGATATGCTAATGATCGACACCAGAGATATTGCTGTTACAGCACGTGAGTTTGTCAGACCTCACTGGTTTAATATTGCCTCAGTGGCAATTACCGCCTTTGTGGGTGTAATGGCCTTATCTGCCGCTTTAGAAGGTTACTTTAAAACCCATATGGCAGCTTGGCAACGCCTTTTTATGGCAATAGGTGGTTTGATGTTAATTATTCCTGAAACGATTACTGATATAGTAGGAATTACCGTTGTAATTATCATGTGTGCACTAAATATCATGCAAGCTAAACGTGAAACTGCTGTAGCAGCCGTCTAAAATTTAGCTGTACTACGATAAACATTGAAAAAACGGCACAAGAAAATATTTTCTTGTGCCGTTTTTTGTATTACTAATAATCTCTTAAGCTTTTCTTTGATCTGGCCTTAAAAAAACCAAAGTGTCTGCATTAGAGGAGTCAACATCGTACTTATAGCCCTCCAAGTCAAAGTCTTTGAGGCCATCAACAGTATCAATGCCATTTTCAATGGCATAGCGACACATCAAACCGCGTGCACGCTTCGCACTGAAGCTGATAATTTTATAAGTCCCGTCGCGCTCTTCTTTAAAAGTACATTGAACCACCGGGTACTTAAGCGCGTTCTTTTTAACCGCTTTAAAGTACTCTTCAGATGCCAAGTTAATCACAACCTGATTTTTGTGATCAGTCAAGTTCTGATTGATAAACTCAGCAATTTGTGCATTCCAAAACTCATAAAGGTTTTTGCCCTTGAGAGTTTCCAGGCGAGTACCCATTTCTAAGCGATAAGGACGCATTAAGTCCATTGGTCTTAAAACACCATACAAACCGCTCAGAATCAGTACATGCTCATTAGTCCATTCAAGCTGGGGCTTAGTCAAAGTCGCCGCCTCCAGACCCTCGTAGACATCGCCATTAAAAGCCAGAATGGCCTGCCGTGAATTAGTCTGGTCAAAAGTCGGTTCCCATTGTTGGTAACGCTCGACGTTGAGCGCAGCTAAACTCTCACTTAACTTCATTAAGTCAGCGATGTCTTGCTCAGACTTGGTTTTTAATACCTCGATTAACTCAACTGCTTGCTCTACGAATAACGGCTGTTCAAAGGGATAATCAGCCGCTAACGGGCTGTCATAATCCAATTTTTTAGCAGGTGAAAGTAAAAATAACATGTATAAAATCCTTTGCTTAATAATTTAAGCTAAATGATTTGTGCAGCCTAGGCCTTAGGCACTAACACCTCAAGGCCTCCCATATAAGGTCTTAATACCTCTGGCACAACAATGCTGCCGTCTGCCTGTTGATAATTTTCCATCACGGCAACAAGAGCACGACCAACGGCTACACCTGAACCATTTAGCGTATGTACAAATTCGTTTTTACCCTGACTCACACGATAGCGGGCATTCATGCGGCGCGCTTGAAAAGCCTCGGTATTGGAGCAAGAAGAAATCTCACGCCAAGTATTTTGTGAAGGCACCCAAACCTCAATATCGTATGTTTTGGCCGCACCAAAGCCCATATCACCGGTACATAGGGTAATGACACGATAAGGTAATTTTAATAGCTGAAGGACCTTTTCAGCATGAGAGACCATAAGCTCCAAAGCATCATAAGAACTCTCTGGCTGCACGACCTGTACCATTTCAACCTTATCAAATTGGTGCTGGCGTATCATGCCACGTACATCACGACCGCCACTACCGGCTTCTGAACGGAAACATGGCGTATGAGCCGTAAGACGAATAGGCAATTCATCAGCATCTAAAATCTCATCGCGCACGGTATTAGTCAGACTGATTTCAGAGGTTGAAATCAAGAACATTTCCTCTTTGACTTTATGCTCTTCACCCTCTTCCTCATCATCACCACCTTTGGTCACCCAAAACATATCGTCTTTAAATTTAGGTAATTGACCAGTACCGTATAGTGAAGCTTTATTAACGATATAAGGGGTATAGCACTCCTCATAGCCGTGCTCCGAGGTGTGGAGGTTAAGCATAAACTGCGCCAAGGCACGATGCAGGCGAGCAATACCGCCTTTCATAAAGCTAAAACGTGAACCTGACAACTTAACCGCCATTTCAAAGTCTAAACCAAGTTTTTCACCTAAGCTGGCGTGATCCGCTACTTCAAAACCCAAGTCTGCAGGAAATACATCGCCTCCTACAAAATCCTGCTCGGGCAACCAACGACGAATCTCAATGTTGTCATTTTCATCAGCACCAGCCGGTACTGATTCATGAGGTAAATTAGGAGTAGACATGAGGATGTAATTAAGATCCTCACGCAACGCGGCGAGCTCCTCCTCCATGCCCTTAAGTTGCTCGGGAATGGCTTTGGACTTTGCCATGACCTCGGAGGCGTCAAGACCTTGGGACTTTAACTTACCGATTTCTTTGGCAAGTGCATTGCGACTGGCTTGGAGATTTTCAGTCTGTACCTGTAAGTCCTTGCGACGTGCTTCTAACTCATTGAAACGAGCCACGTCAAACTCAACGCCACGGCGGGCTAAGGCGCTTACAACACTGTCTAAGTCTTTGCGTAACAATCCGAGATCTAGCATTTAAATTTTATCCATTTAGTGGTTTCTAATACAGTTATTCTTAATTGCGTGATGCATCATAACTAACTTTTGATTATAGCAAGGCTAGCCTGAGCTTATAAATAGATAGCGCTGATTAAGTTTAACTATCCTGTTAAATACGCTCCATAAAGAAACTGAATTTTAATAACTTATAATCCAAGATGATCACTCAAAAAAACAATATAATCTAATTTAGTTATTACTAATAAAAAGGAGTTTCTAATTATGAATATGGCTAATCTCTCGGGGTCACAAACCGTACGTATATGGGATTTACCGACACGATTATTTCACTGGGCTCTCGTCTTTAGTGTAATTGGTGCTTTTATCACTGTCAAAATGGGCAATATGGACTGGCATATTCGCTTAGGCGAGTGGGTTTTCTGTCTAATTTTGTTCCGGATTATCTGGGGCCTTATCGGACCGCACTACGCGCGTTTTAGTCAATTTATTAAAGGTCCAAAAAGTATCGCTACCTATTTAAAAGACGGCAAAAAAGTCTATGGTCATAATCCATTAGGGGCCATATCAGTGATTGCTTTATTGGCACTCTTTGGTTTCCAGGCAGTAACAGGATTATATACCGGTGATGGTTATTTTTACCAAGGTCCTCTGTATAGCATCGGCCGTGGTGTTAGGGATACGATGACCTCATGGCACCATCAAATGGAAATCTGGATGATTTTATTGTTTGTCTTGCATGTGGGCGCTGTGTTCTTCTATAAGTTCTTCAAAAAAGACAACCTTCTTACCCCAATGATTACTGGTAAAGCGTCGCTTGCCGGAGACGCCATTGACATAGTAAATGTTCAGCAAACCCTTGCTATGTGGATTCGTTTTATTATCGCTTTAGGTATAGCCGTACTAGTGACTTACTATATTTCTAATGGCTTGGCTTTTTGAATTGGTAAAATCAAGCCCCCAAAAAACTGAACTTTTATCTTCAATCCTTGGGGGCTTAGTTACTTGCGATACGCGAGATTTAATTCAAATCAATTACACTGTTTTTTGATATAAATCGCCTGCAGCATATAGAGCAGCCATCTCATCTAAAGAGATAGGCTTGATTTTAGATGCATGACCAGCGGTACCAAAAGCTTCGTAGCGGGCAATACAAACTTGCTTGGCCGCTTCGCGCGCAGGTTTATTGAACTCACGGGGGTCAAATTTTGACGGATTTTCAAACAAGAAACGACGAACAGCAGCCGTCATGGCTAAACGGATATCGGTATCAATATTAACCTTGCGCACGCCGTGCTTGATTGCTTCTTGAATTTCTTCAACCGGTACACCGTAAGTTTCTTTCATATCACCGCCAAACTCACGAATCTCAGCTAATAACTCCTGAGGCACGCTAGAACTACC
Organism: Alcaligenaceae bacterium; assembly: GCA_012511555.1. GTDB lineage: Bacteria > Pseudomonadota > Gammaproteobacteria > Burkholderiales > Burkholderiaceae_B > Oligella. The sequence continues at coordinate 20,562 of JAAZFX010000001.1, forward strand.
GTGCATCACTAAGTGAGTATTAGGTAAACGCTGGTGAATTTCTTTGATGCGTTGAATTGATAAAATATCACCAGTAGGTTTACGAGTGAATTTATAGGCACCATGGCTAGTACCAATGGCAATCGCCAAGGCATCAACTTGCGTACGCTTTACAAAATCTACCGCTTGCTCAGGATCGGTCAATAGTTGCTCAAGAGTTAAAGTACCATCCGCACCATGACCGTCTTCTTTATCACCTTGCATGGTCTCTAAAGAGCCAAGTACACCTAACTCACCCTCAACGCTCACACCCAATTTGTGGGCCATTTCAGTAACCTGACGGGTCACGTCAACGTTGTACTCATAGTCAGCAACGGTCTTGCCGTCGGCCTCTAAAGAACCATCCATCATTACGCTACTGAAACCGAGTTCAATAGCGCCACGACAAACCTCCGGCGATTGACCATGGTCTTGGTGCATCACCACAGGAATCTCAGGATAAGACTCAACAGCAGCTTGAATTAAATGTTTTAAAAACCCCTCTCCAGCGTACTTACGCGCACCGGCAGAGGCCTGCATAATAACCGGACTGTCAGTTTCCTTGGCCGCTTCCATAATGGCCTGTACCTGCTCAAGGTTATTGACGTTAAAAGCAGGAATACCATAACCATACTCAGCAGCATGATCTAATAACTGACGCATTGAGACTAATGCCATCAAATTCTCCTAAACAAATTTAAATAGTAATGATTCTTAACTAGGGCGATTTTAACACGTTGGATACATCGAATTCAGCATAAAGCCCTAGCTACACATGATAACGACGGTTTTGTAGACAAGGCAAAATCTCCCGTACTTTATGCACACGCTCCTTGGTAAGCGTCTGTATAATTAATCCTGGCTCTTCGCCAGCACCTGCTAATATCGCCCCCATTGGATCAATGATCATGCTTTGACCGGTATTTTTTGGGGCAGTTTGACCGCAAGCCAAAACGTAGCAGGTATTTTCAATGGCGCGTGCGCGAGACAATATCTCCCAATGATTCTCTTTATAAGGACCTGCTAACCAAGCCGCGCTTATAGACAAAACATCCGCACCTGCCACGGCTAATTTTCTGGATAACTCAGGGAAACGCAAATCATAGCAATTCACCAAGCCGATCGTAAAATCTTTAAGCATAAATAAGCTTAGCTCACGATTATCCGGATAAATCATACCAGGCTGTACCTTATCTGACTCTTTAAAACTAAAAGCATCATAGAGATGCACCTTCGTGTAGCGAGAGACTATTTCACCCTCTGAGCTTATTGCTAACAATTGATTAATCACTCGCTCATCCGCTGCCACCTCAGAAGCACTTAATACCCCCACCACAATAGCAAAACCATGCTGTTGAGCAAGCTTCTGCATAAACTCAATAAAGGCCGGTGAGTGCTGAGTCGCTATCTTTTGCAAGTCGGCTAAGTCAGAACTAAAAGAGCACATCGCCGCTTCGGGAAACACTAATAACTCAGCCCCCGCATCAGCTGCCTGCTGACTCAACTCTAAAATATACTTTTTATTTTCCTCGATATTATTACTACCGGGAAACTGTGCCACTGCAACTTTTAAAGTAGCTTTAGTCATAAAAAACTCTCCCAAGCTCTTATCTTACTGAAATAACTATTTCATCTAATACCTTAGCATTCTCATCTTTTAAGGTAATACGATGAGTACCACGATTTGGTGACCAGAAGTTACCGGCACCCTTGGCTATTTGTATACCGTCAATATACCAGTTTATAGAACCTGCCCTGGGATCCGTGGATGGGATAGTTGCTTTTAAATAAAGTTTTTGTGCAGTGGCCGGAATATCCGGATCCAGGGCTAATATCGTACCATCGACCGGTGACTGTATTTTAATGCGCATCGCCTCACCCTGTTCTTGCGAGGCTAAAGCAACGACTTGTTGCATCTCAGTACCTGCTAAAAAGTACTCCTGACGCGGCGCCTCATCCACACCAACAAACTGCACGCTTTGTGCTACTAGTTGCTCAGGTTTAGGTCGTGCTATTGACTCACGCTGCTGATGCAAATAACGCATTACATCATGCCAAATCGGGCCTGCCCCACTAACCCCAAGGACATTTTTCATACTACTACCATCACTATTACCAACCCATACGCCGACAGTGTAATGCTCTGACCAACCGACCGTCCAATTATCACGCATGTCCTTGCTGGTGCCGGTTTTAACCGCAGTCCAAAATGGCGTAGTCAAGACACTATCCAGCCCAAAGGTATAAGCTCGCGCTTGACGGTCTGACAGAATGTCGCCAATAATCCATGACGCTTCAGGTGAAAAAACCTCACGTCTTTCATCACTAACAGACACCTCACTATTCCATCTGACCGAGCTATAGACTCCTTGATTAGCTAAAGTACGATAGGCATTGGCTAGACTTAACAAATCCATATCTGCCGCTCCCAAAGCCAGGCTATAACCATAAAAGTCACTGGCTTTTTCTAAAGGCAAGTGCAATTCTTTCAGTTTTTTATAAAAAGGTTCAACCCCTAAAGAAACTATGGTCCTAACCGCCGGAATATTTAGCGACGATGCCAAAGCCACCCTTAAACTAACCCAGCCAACAAAACTTCTATCATGATTTTGAGGGATATAAAGCCCCTCGCCCGCTAATAAATTAATCGGTGCATCATTTAATAAACTGGCTGCAGTCAAACGTCTTTCATCGATGGCCTGGGCATATAAAAGGGGTTTCAGTGTTGAAGCTACTTGACGTGGTGCTCGTATATGATCCACCTCCTGCGCTCTGCTCATCGTACCGGAAGAACCAATATAGGCTAAAATCTCGCCGCTATCATTATCAAGTACCACGACCGCAGCATCTTGCACTGACTCATCACTTAACTCACTTAAGTGAGCCGTAATCAAGCTCTGGCCAACTTTTTGCAACTCACTATCAAGACTAGTACGAACTACTTTTGTACCCTGCAGATTAGCCCATTGCCTAGCATAACGCGCAATATGCGGCGCATCGTGATGACGATCTAATACCTCAGGGTGTGGCAAGTTTAAGTAGTAACTGACAAAATGACTTAAGCCATGACACTGATTGGCATAATCCATTTTTTGTAATAAATCACAGCTACGCTCGGTTAAGCGCGCTATGGAACTATTAGGCGCTCGCGCCATCGCTGCCAATAAAGCAGATTCACGCGAATTGAGTCCAAAGCTATATTTACCATAAAAAGCTTCTGCCGCCGCAGGCACGCCGACCACCTCCCCTCTAAAGGGTAAAAGATTAATATACGCTTCAAGAATTTCGTCCTTAGACCAAGAAGCTTCTAGCGCGAATGCGGCTGCTATTTGATGCCACTTTTGACCATAACTTCTGCCGCCTTGACCTTGTAGTTCAGGGTCAAGCATTGAAGCCAATTGCATAGTAATACTGGAAGCACCTCCACGTCCTAGACCGCTACCTTTAGCCGCAGTCGCTCCGAATTGCGTTTTTATCTTATGCAATACATGTGATTGAGTGGCATTTATGAGAGCTAACCAGTCCACTCCCCCATGTTCATGAAAGCGCTTATCTTCAGAAATTAAAATCGCCTTAATAAAGCTCGGCGATACATCACTCAACGGCAGCCATTCGCCCTGACGCTTTGTGAAGTCTTGACGGATTTTATCTAACACTAAATCCTGACGATCCAGTACTACTATATAAGAAGACTCTGCCGCAGCACGCGTATCAACATAACTTGCTACCTCATCTGGCACCGATAATTGCAAAGCCACACGCCCAACAACCAGGCCCGCACAAATTATCAAGGCAAGACCTAAAAGAGCATAGACTCCGTACCTCAACACTCGCTTAGAACGCGAGCCCAAGGTGGATACTGCAATGGCGCCCTTTTTCTTCCTACACATCTTGACCACTAACTACTTCGCATGAACTTTAAACGATTCAGCATTTGGCCACTCCCCATAAACATCAGGGTTATAAAGCGCCTCAATACGCGTCGGCGGCAAATTAAACTCCCCCAAGTGATTTAGGCGAACCGTGTACTCGATTTCTGTTTCGCCCTGATCGAGATAATCATAATAAACCTTATAACTATCGCTGCCGCGCTCTACAAAGGTCGGCCAATTACGCCAATAGGCAGACTGCTGCTGTGTATCCCCAGCATTAGCAGTCGCTGTTTGAGCGGACTGCGTTTGTAAAATAGCACTGTCACGACCTAAACCTGAGCCTAAAATTGTCGCTCCACTAGGGATGGGATCATTTAATACCACCCACGTCATAGGTGAATTAGCCTGCACTTTAATCTGCACTCGGTACACATCACCCTGAGTCCATTGACCCGGTGTTTGTTGAACCACAGGTAAAATCTCACGTTCCAGCGCATAACCGGCATACTTTGGCTCCAATAATGGTACTGCCCCGTAGGCACTGACCGTCGCCCATAATTTCCCTTCACCCACAAAATCCAGACTCAATTGATTGTCACGCTTACCGGGCCAAGGCAGTGGCTTTAGTTTCATGACGTGATTGTCAATAAAGCTCTCCGTAGTGATCTCAGTTTGTAATGCATTCACGGCATTTTCCGGCACAACCTCCCCCGCATTATCAGCACCACCAGTCAGAGCAACGTTAAGCAGGCCAACCGGTACCGTACTTTCATGCGCTAGCGCATAACGCTGCATCGCTAACTTGGCATAGCTGTTAGCGACTGTCGTCCCCCAGTGACCGTACTCTTGCATACTGACTAAGCCATTTAATAAATAAGGAAGATCGCTTGACCAATTCTTATCATCCGCGACCACAAAGAGCAACTTAGCCAAATTAGCCTCACGACTATACATAGTCCACCAAGTATTGGTTGAGTTATTAGACTGAGGTACTAACAACTGTCCCTCTCGACTCAACAAAGCTAATAAATTAGCTTTGGCATCATTAGCAATACGCGCCATAGATGGGTCCTCAATACTATCTGCAATGATTAACCAATTAATCCAGTCGGCCATATGCCATTGCTTATGCTGATCGTAATAAGCAATCGCTGTGCGTGCTGTGACTTGACCATATTCAGCCAAGGTGGCTAGCGCCGCTAATCTACCACTCCAGCGCCATGCTTGGTTATGATACTGATTATCGACTCTCCCCTCAAAAGCAGCTTCTAAGCCTCTCAGCATGCGTTCTTTATGCTCTACCGGAATCTCGAAATTTAAACCTACTTGCTCAGTATGTCTTGATAAACTGAGAATATGTGCGGTTAAATTAGTACTACCCTTTGCCCTAGGACTAGGAAAGTACTTCACTAAACCTTGAGCATCCAGATATTGTGGTAGTTCAAGCATTAAAGCATCCCAGGCAGCTTGATCATTTAGCCCCACAGCAATCGCACTTCGTTGCTCGTAGCAGGTGTATGGGTAATTGACAAACCACTGTGTCAACTCATCGCTTTGACCCAATAAACTGCTCTGCAACTGCACAGTAGCACCGCCCAGCACTTGGCCATCCAGGGTCATGGCCGAATCGGGCAAACCTAAGGTCAAAATACTCGCATCCGCTACACCATCTAGCGCCAGCATGGTCGATTGACGCACAGTGATTGGGACAAGAGGCTGTACCTCTTGGGTTATTTTGATGCTATCACTCAATGCTCTGTCAGCTTGAGCTTCAGTGGTTTTTTCTATAGCAAAGAAATGCCAATGAATCTGCTGCTTAGTGTCACCCGCCAAGGTATCTGCAAAATTACGTGCTGCTGACGTAGCGATATCAACCGGCCAAGTAACCGTAACGGATTGCTTAGCCGCTAAACTAATCTCTTGATTGGCCAATTTGCTATCTAAGGCGCCACTACTATTCCCCCCAACGACTACTACTAATTTTCTCTCTGTGGTATTGCGTAAAGTCAGGCTTAAATCATAATTATCCTGCTCACGCACAAGGCTCGGAATGCCGGAAATTAATTGCAGGTCCTTAGCGCTACTGAACTCTGCTTTAGCTTCAGCAAAGCGATCAACCCCATAATCACCTACGGCAATCACTCTAAAGCGAGAAATACTGTCGTTAAGCTTAATCGGGATAGTGGCTTCACCATGACTGTCCAACTCGATTGAGGGATGCCATAACAATAAGGTATCAAATAACTCGCGAGTACCGCCACGCTTGGCTAAATCTGCTGCCGCACCCCCAGCAGCCACTGCTTTGCGGCCATAGTGACGACGCCCGACCACCTCCGATTGAGCAGTCGCTGTCGACACCCCATAACCACGCTCGCGTCGCATACTATTCATGAGATTGGCACTAGTGTGCTCTGCTAATTCCAGTAAAGCCTCATCCACTACTGCCACCGCAACTGAGGCCCTAGAGGCTGGTGTACCATCGTGTAAGACGCCCTTAATCTTAGCGGTCGCGGTCTCTCTTAGTTGATAGCTATCTTGATCAAGCGTAATTTGCAAATCGAACTGCTTATCCGGATCGTTAATCTTAAGTTCAGTGATACCGTAGCGGAAACTTGGTTTATTTAAATCAATTAATGCATTGGTTCGAGCTTGTGAGTCAGCAGTACCATCATCTTCTACTCGCCCACGAACAGCCAATACTGAGACATAAACATTAGGGTACCAACTACTATCAACCTCTAAACTAATATTGGCATCATCAGCACTGAGCTCATGGACTTGCGTCTCCAAAATACCTGCCCTCTCAAGTGCCACCAATGCAGTGGCTTTTTGGAAAGGCATACGCACTTGTAAAATAGCCGTCTCACCGGGTTGGTAGCTTTTTTGATCGGCAACGATATCAATGCGGTCATGATCGGCGGAGCCTAGCCAGCCCCAACCACTAAAATATGCGCTGCTGGCATTGGAAACGACACGACCTTCTTCGTCTTTTGCCATTGCCTGGAAAATAATTCGACCATTAAATTGCTCATTAACCTCGCAAGAGAACTTACCCTCGGCATCCGTTTGACCCTCACAAACTTGAGCCAAGTCCTCCATTCTTTCTTCGCTGTCATAGCTATAAAAACCACCCACCAAACGCTTACGTACCGCAAAATAATGCGCCTGCAAAGCACGTACAGTCACCGGATGGTTAGTCAAGGGCTCACCCGCCGCATCGACTAACATTAAATCAATTTTGGCCGACACATCTCCCTGATCAAAGCTGTCTAACTGCATGCCAATCGCCAAATTAGCAGGCCACAGCACCACACTTTGTTGAATGGTTTGCAGCTCACCATTAGGGTCCATAAAACCATTTTCTACACGTAGTCTGGAAACATCTTTGATAGAAGGAATTGACGTTATTGCTAAATGACCTCTACCCTCTCCATCAAGGGCTAAAGCCTGTTGTTTTAAGAAAACCTTATCAGCTTGCGGCTCTCTATCAGCCATTAACTCATTGTCTTTTAACAAAGTAGCAGCAAACTGATAATCAGGATATTGATTAAAATGTAGTGTCGTTTCACCAATCATGGCCGAAACATCGGTCTCCCAATTAGAAGCCGGACCACCGCTAATATAGTTAAGCTGCAAATCAAGATCTAAAGACTGTGGCGCCACAATGGCGGTCTGGTGCCCCTCACCCCCAAGTTGTATAGAACCACTTAAAAGTGGCACTTTAAACTCTTCCACTCTAAAGCTTTGAGCACTGTGTAACATCTCCTTGCCTCGGCCTAAGTAGCTGACACCATAGCGACCTAATTTAGCTGACTTGGGCAGACTCCAGTAGGTGGTTGCACTGATTCCCCCACTCGCGGTCGGTAGCCATTGCACATTTAAATCGTATTTATCGCCACTGCCACTATGGCTAATGCGAATCTTGTCAGGCAACTCGCTGGCTCGCGGTAGCGCCAAATTATGCTTATCAAGCACACGCAGATAATGCTTTATCGCCACGAGTTGGCCTTGTCGATATAAAGGTCGGTCAAAAAAACTATGCTCAACAAAGCGACCGTTATCACTTCCTCGATACAGATAATTACTCAGATTAAAGCGCCACGGCTCAATCCCGTCTGTCCAGTCACTTAAGGCAAAACTATACTGCTCAACCCCTTGCGCTGCGGGGTGGTCAGCTCCAACCGTTGCCGAAACAAAGTAATCACCAATATCAGAGTAATAACAACCCTCGGTCATTTCCAAAGGCTGACTCACATAAAGACGACCTTGCTCATCTGTCGTGCCACTGTGTAAAAGCTTGGCTTGACAGTTGGAAATATTGACCTGCGCATTAGCGACCGGCTCCCCCGTATCTAAACGGGTAACCCACGCTAAAAAATCCTCAGCACTATACTTGATATGAACGGCAAGATTAGTCACTAAAGCAGTGGTGCGCACATGCATCAGCTCATCGCCTTCAAGTAACGCACTACCTAAGGTGGGTGATCTTAGCTCCAACACATGAAAACCGCTTTGCTTGACAGGAATACCGATAACCTCAGCGTCACCACCCGTCGAGCTAGCCATCTGCGGCAATTGAATTTGTTCTAAATCCTCTTGCTCAGCACCGAAGATAGATAGCGCACGCGTATCGACACTCGGCGTATCTTGATCACCCCACCGCACCCTCTCACTATCAGACATAATGTCTTTAAGCGCAATCGTATCAACAGTGCGCTCATCTAAACGAGAGAAGCGCTTTAACCAACGCATCACCTCTGCATCATTTCGGGTGTTAAGGCTAGTCAGATAATTAGGAGCTATGCTTTGGTCATGCTCCAGGCGACGCTGCGTCACCGGGATAACGGCAACTGCCTGATCTTTTTCCTCATAAATCTCATAAATACCGAATTCCTGCTTGGCAAACTTAGCCAATGGCGGGTACTCATCGAGGGTAAAGCCTTGAGTCAAGCCTTCAAGATTAACCAGCTGACGCGCTAACTCATCACTAAAACCATCGGGCACCAATAGCTGCAATTCTGCTCGTTCCGGAAAAGGTCCGTTAAATACCGCCTGATCGGCAATATTTGTTCCATAGCCATTACGCTCACCAGCGTCATCAGGCTCTCGTAGCTCGCCATTAACAGCTAAACGTAGTTGCTTTAACTGAGCCGTATCGACTAAGGCATTAAAGTTGATATTAATATTTGACAAAGGCATGCAAGGTTCGCCTTGGCGCAAGCGCCGACAACTTATTTCACCCTCAAAAGGCTCTCTGACCTGATACTCAAAATACTCTGTTTTACCCAAACGATGGTCAGACTCGGTCGCCAAGTCGGCACCTAAAACCACTGACATTTCTGCCCCTGTCGGCAAATTACGGCCACAATGCACCACCCTGGTCCAGTCAAGATCACCTAAACTGCCTATCGCATCTAAATAATCAGCCGTCATTGAAGCATCTAAGACCTTGAGCGGCAAACGCTCGCCAATACCCTCAACCGCACAATAGCCATGCTGCTCAAGTTGCATGGCTGGTACCACACCATTAAAACTTAAAATAAAATGCTGATCCTCGCTAATCTGCTGACTAGCTGACCAAGGTTGTACGCGAACATTTAAACTACCCGTTTTAAACGCATACTGACTCTCCTCAAGCCGCTCACCATTAAGGGCCCTAAACTCCGGATTACTGCGAATCACACAATCACGGGGTTCAATAACTGCTGTCGCAAAATCATATTGCCAAGTACGATTGTCAGGCCATTTCCCCGAGCCATCAACACGGGTATTGGCACACTCTACGATAAAAGGATCAGCGGCCTTAGAGCCTAGTTGAATGACCTCTTGATCAAAGCCAATACGTACAAAATCAGCTCTGGTTACTGTATCGCTAGGCACGACGGTGAGAACCGTCGGCTGCGCATGGGCCGCCCCAACAAAAGAAGCAGCTGCAAGCAATGAAGAAAGGAAAAACCGGCTACGTAGTGACTTGAAGCGATTTGACATAATAGCCCCTAAGAATGAGGAAAATCGAAATGATAACGGGTACTTTTTCTATCTTATTAAAATTATTAGCTGATGGCTAGCAACGGAAGAAAAAACCAGCCAAAAATCGCTCACTGCAAATACACAAGAAATCTTTTAGTCTAAAGAAAACTTTTTACAAGCTGATGTCAAGCGCATTAGCTTGTAGAAAAATCCTTATCAATCAATTATCTGATCTAACTCCTTGTATATAAGTTCTTCCCTAACTAAACTGGTAGTTAGGGACGGTTTTTATCGTCAACTGCAGTTTTATCTTTCAAGGAGATGAGGTAATGATACGAATTTTTAATGCACCAGGCAAATACATCCAAGGTCCGGGTTTAATCAAAAAACTAGAGCAATACACGGCAAATACAGGTAACGGCAAACCTTATCTTTTAGTAGACAGCTTTATTGCACAATCATACAAATCAGATATTGTCAGCAGTTACGAAGAAAAAAACATCGCCTATCACTTTGAAGAATTTGGTTCCGAGAGTTCCCAAACGGAAGTTCAAAAGCATGTCGATAAAGTTCAACAAGACAACTACTCTGTCATCGTCGGTATCGGCGGCGGCAAAACCATCGATACTGCCAAAGCCATTGCTCATCATACTAATTTACCGGTTTATGTTGTCCCTACTGCAGCCTCAACCGATGCACCCACCTCTGCCCTTTCTGTTATTTACAAAGAAAATGGTGAGTTTGATCACTACTTATATCTTAGAGAAAACCCAAGCGCCGTTATTATGGATGAGGAGCTTATTGTCAATGCTCCGGTCAGACTCTTTAGAGCCGGCATGGGTGATGCTCTCGCTACTTATTACGAGGCAGATGCCGCCGGTCGCTCTTACTCAACAACAGTAGCAGGTGGTGTAGCCGGTCAAGCAGCGATGTCACTGGCGAGACTATGCTTAAGAATTCTTTTAGAAGATGGTATTAAAGCCTCCAAAGCCGTAGAAGCGCAGGTACTGACCAAAGCGGTCAGCAATGTCATTGAAGCTAATACTTTACTCTCTGGCTTAGGTTTTGAAAGCGGCGGTTTAGCGGGCGCTCATGCTATTCACAATGGTATGACTGCCATCAGAGAACTGGACGATTTATTACACGGTGAGAAAGTTGCCTTTGGCACCTTAACTCAAATGGTTTTAGAAAATAGACCGCTTGACGAAATTGACGAGATCATCGAGTTTTGTCAGGAGTTAGGACTACCCACAAACTTTGAAGAATTAGGTATCCCGGATGTGACCAAAGAGCAATTAATGGAAGTGGCTAAAATTGCCAATGGTGAAAATGACACTATGTCAGCGATGGGTTTTGCTGTCAGAGATGAGGATATTGTCGCTGCCATGTTTTCACTCGACAGCCTGTCTAAAGACTTAGATTGGACTCTTGAATAAGTTTCCAAATATCTGAATAGGCGTTAGTTAAAGTCAAGCATAAAGCACCCGAACTTCCGGGTGCTTTATGCTTTCATCAAAAATAGCTAATTACAAACTCTAGGCTGTTTCTTGCTGAAAAAACTTAATTAATCAAACTTGTCTTTCAACTTTTCAAACTGCTCTTTAATGCCATCACGGATATCTTCGAGCTTATCTTTAAACTCTTCTTTGCGATCGTCGGAGGCTTTTTTCTTGGCTTCTTTTTCTACGCTTTGTTGGAACTCTTCAACCTGCTTAACTTCCTGCTGAACTACAGCTGCATCAAAGCGTTCGATTTCCACATCGAACTTAGTTAGTTTGCTGTTGATTGCATCTACTTCACTTTCTTGCGCTAATGCAATAATGGCGTATTCGTTATTTCCTAACTTGTCAGCGATATTCGTCATCATTTTGATATTTTTCTTAAAATCGGATAAGTCGATACTGTAACCAATCAGTCCACCGGTACTAAGACCCAATAAAATACCCAATGGACCGCCAATAATACCAACTAGCGCACCAATCCAAGTACCTCTTAGCGTATCGTCACGTGTCTCAACACCTGTATCAAAAGAGTCTTCAATCTTTATACGACCGTCTTTATTACTTACCAGCATTGCTTGTGAGACAACAGAGCCGACACGAATAGGCTCTTGGCGTAATTCCGTCATTGCCTGAAAGGCTTCACTTTCTACTTTAAAAATAGCTAATACAACATTTTCCATCAGAAGCTCCTGAACGTTAAGTGAGGGGAAAAGAATAACTGGTTAATTATAAGTCTTTTGTTGACTAGGCAGTTATTAATCAACAATTAAGTATTGTCCTTTTAAAAAGACAACTTATCACTTTTCGCCACGCGAAAAACTGATATTAAAATAGCTATTACCGATGCTTTATTGAGGTATGTCAAGACTTTTCATTTATTTTCATTATCTGAAAACTCAAAATTGCTTACCTTTGATGATAGACAAGTATGGATCGCAGGAGTAGACTCTAAGTCAAGCACACACTATTTTGGCTAGACCATATCAGTGGTCGCCAGATAAGGTAGGTACTATGAAATGCCCCATATTCAAACATGACTCCTGTAGTGGGCCGGATCATGGCCGCAGACGACTTTTAGGCGGCATGTTGTCCGCTTACACCATCACCTTAATTCCTTGGGCTGTCTCCCTGCCCGTACACGCACAGAGTGAAGGCTCTTTTCTCGCTTTATCAGCAATTTTGGTAGGCAGAGAGGCCTTAGACACAGAACTTGCTACCCGTTATTACGACGCTCTGTCAGCAAATGACCCCGAATTTCCAAGCAAAGTTACCGCATTATTAAATCTGATCAATACGCAACACATTGATCCCCTCCAACTGCAAAAAACACTCGACGAACAGCATCAAGACCTAGCCACCGTTCCACGCCAAATCGTCACCGCTTGGTACGCGGGCGTCGTTGCCGAATCAACCGGGGCAATATGCCTTGCCTATGAATTGGCTTTGATGAGTGTCGTCACTGAAGACAAGCTGCGTCCACCAACCTACGCCTATGGTGCTTATGGTAGCTGGCAGAAAAAGCCTTAACTAAGGCTTTTCTCTTAACTACGTAGTGTCGTTTTAACAAATTAATATATTTGCATCGAGGAATATATGACTGAAGAATTATCTGCAGATTACGTTGTTGTTGGCTCCGGCATTTGTGGTGCCTTGCTCGCTCGCCGTCTTGCTTTACAAGGTGCCTCAGTACTGATGTTGGAAGCTGGTCCCCGTGTTAGTCGAGATGAACTCGTTGCACGCTTTCGCAACGCGCCCCTGAAAAACAACTGAATGGCACCTTACCCTGCCGTTGACTGGGCTCCTCATCCCATTTATCGTCCTGTTAAAAATAACTACTTGGAGCAGGCAGGACCTTATCCCTACGAAGCTGAGTATATCCGCATGGTTGGCGGCACAACTTGGCACTGGGCGGCACACTGTTGGCGCTTGGTACTCAATGATATGCGCATGCAATCACTATACGGTGTCGGTGTCGACTGGCCTTTTGGCTATGATGAGCTTGAACCCTTCTACCATGAGTCAGAAGAACTTATGGGTGTTTCAGGTCTACCGAACACAGGCTCACCACGCAACCTGCCATTTCCAATGGAACCGGTTGCCGAAGTTTGGGCAACGAAACGTATCCGCGAGCGTCTGGCTATAGGTGGTTATGAAGTTGTTGGTAATACCACGGCCCGAAACAGTCGTGGCTACCATGGTCGTCCTCCCTGTTGTGGTAATAACAGCTGTCAACCCATCTGCCCGATTGATGCTCAATATCATGGCGGTATTGCAGTATCCGATGCTGAAGCAGCCGGTGTTAAATTACTGGCAAACGCGGTAGTCTACAAGCTTGAGCATGATGAAAAAGGACGCATCACGGCTGCGCTATTTTATGACCAAAACAAAGTGTCACACCGCGTCACCGGCGATACCTTTATTCTCGCTGCCAATGCCATTGAAACACCTAAATTATTATTACTCTCAGCCAGTGACAACTATCCTGCCAGATAGGGGATCCTCCCCACCCTAACTCAATTACAAAAGTGACACCAACTCACGTTTATATTCAGCAACACTGGCGGACTTCTCAAGAGGCAATTCTTTTTGCTGAAGCTCTAATTCATCAAGAATCAAGACTGCCAGCTGTATTGCTTCTTCCTCTCTGCCATAAAGATCTTGGTCAAAATTTAATCCGGGAATCACCTGATCCATTGCCATACCGAGGCACCAATTTTCCAAAAATTCAGCTAAGTCAATACGCTCAATCTCAAATTCTTCCCACTCATCACGCTGACAGATTTTAGCGCGTTGCTCTGAAGACCAAAAACACAATACGGGACAATCCTCCCCATCATCGTCGCTAAAATCAGCTGAAGCGCATAAAGCGCTTTCATTGCCATCCTTGCTGCTTAAGGTGAAAACCACCTCATTTTCCACAACTTCCTGAACAAATATAGTGAGATCCTTATCCGTTTCGACAGAATTTTCTGACATGACATTTACCTTATTAAAATGAATTAAACTCATAGAGAATGAGCACTGGAAGAGATTTTACTACGCTTCTTTCAAATCCTTGATAAACTCCTCTACCTTATTTGCATCCGTTGCCCAAGAAGTAATCAATCTAATGGCAGACTGCTGTTCATCAACCTCTTTCCATACATAAAAAAGATATTTCTCGCTCAACTTATCAATAACATCGTTTGGTAAAATTGGAAATATCTGATTAGTAGTGGAATTTGTTAAAAACTTAAATCCTTTTTCTTTTACAGCATCAGCAATTTTCATCGCCATGTCATTAGCGTATTTTGCCAAGTCAAAATACAAATTGTCTTTAAAAAGTTCCAGAAACTGTATAGCAAGCACACGACCTTTGGCTAGCATTGCACCTTTTTGTTTGATAGCAAACTCAAACTCATAGGCTAAATCAGGTTTATTAAAGACAATTGCTTCTCCAAGTAATGCACCATTTTTTGTGGCTCCTATATAAAACACGTCCGTTAGTCGTGAAACATCAGCCAATGTTAAGTCATTGCTCTGTGCTGTCAGCGCATGCCCTAGTCTTGCCCCATCCAAGTACAGCAACAAGTCTTTTGATTTACAGAAGGTATATAGATTTTCTAACTCAGCTTTTGTATAAATTGTGCCAATCTCAGTAGAATTGGAAATAAAAACTACTCGAGGTTTTACAACATGCGGTTTTAAACCATATTCATTTAATGCTTGTTGTACATCGGCAGGTGTCAGCTTTCCGTCATCAGTATCAACAGTAATTACTTTATGCCCTGTCGCTTCTATGGCTCCTGTTTCATTAGCTGATATATGTGCCGTCTTCGCACTTATCACCGCTTCATGTATGCGTAATAAAAATGACATGACAATAAGATTGCTTTGTGTACCACCTGATAAAAAGTGAATTATGGCGCTTTGATTACTGATTCTCTGCTTCAATATAGCCTTTGCCTGTTGGGAGTACTCATCCTCCCCATATCCATGCTGTTGTACACGGTTAGTTTCTATCAGCTTATCCAGAATATTAGGATGTGCACCTTCTGAATAGTCATTTTTAAAGTTATACTTCATCACTCTTCTCGGTTTTGATTATTAAATTTTGAAATTTGTCAGTATTATTTTATAACTGTCATGCCATCAGGCAGAACAGTTTATGACTTTATGATGATAGTTTTATGGCATTAAAAAAGCCGACACTCATTATTGTAAGGGTCGGCCTAGTTTTACCAAGTTGGAATGATTATAAATAATGCATCACCATACTGTGACCATTAACATCAACCACCGGTGCATCAACACCAAATAACTTTTCAAGATTTGCAGAGTTGAGCACGTCATTTGGTTTACCGTGTAAAACCAGCTCGCCCTCCTTGAGGCCAATAATTGAATCAGCATAAGCAGAGGCATAGTTAACGTCATGTAAAACCACGATAATCGTACGTTGATGGTCATCAGCAATATGACGCAATTGACGCATCAACTTGCGAGAATGGTACATATCCAAATTATTTAAGGGTTCATCTAAAAGTAAATAATCTGTGGTCTGACAAAACACCATCGCAACCATCACGCGCTGACGCTGTCCCCCTGATAACTCAGTTAAGTAGCGACCTCGCAGTTTATACAAGTCGAAACGCTGTAAGGTCTTCTCTACAATAGCCTTGTCTTCCAATGTAGGACGTCCCTTGTGATAGGGATAACGACCGAACATCAGCATCTCCTTGACCATAATACGGCTGGTGATATGATTTTCTTGGCGCAAAATAGCGATTTTTCTAGCCATCTCGTCATTTGGTGTTTTGCTAATGTCTAAACCGTCAATAGAGATGCAACCTTGTTTAAACTCTTGCATACGCGACATCAGAGAAAATAAAGTCGATTTACCGGCACCATTTGGTCCCACTAAAGCAGTAATTCCACCCTGAGGAATTTCAAGGCTAACATTTTTTAAAATCTGCGTTCCACCTACTTGGAACGATACATTATCAATTGAAATCATAGAGTAATTACAACGCTTTTCGTCTGAGTAAAAAGATAATAAATACGATACCGCCAAGGAATTCGACAACCACACTAAGCACCGCTTGCATGCCCAGGAAGTGCTCAAAAATCAACTGGCCCGACACTAAAATTAATGCCCCGATAAGGAAAGCAGCAGGGATTAAGATAGAATGTCGATGAGTTCCCATCAACGGATAAGCAATTCCCGAAACTAATAATCCAAAAAAGCTGACTGGACCAACTAAAGCGGTAGAAATAGACACTAAAACAGCAATTAAAAACAGCATCAAAATCATCGAGCGCTTATAGTTAACACCAAGGTTAATCGCATGCTCACGACCCAAGGCAATCACATCTAACTCATGACGATAACGCCAAATAATTAAACTTACCACGGCAACAATGATCAAACTGCCGCCTAACAAATCAGTTCTTACTATATTAAACTGGGCAAAGGAAACCGATTGCACGACAGCAAACTCTTCGGGATCAATAATGCGCTGCAAAAAGCTGGTTAAGCTTCTAAACAAGACACCTAAAATAACACCTGTAAGGACCATGCGATACAGATCATCCTGAGCCTTTAAAAACAGAGTAGAGAACATCACTAAGGAGGCAAAAAGCATGATGCCTACCTCAATGCCAAACTTGAAAACATGGTCTAAGATGGCATATCCCAAACCACCAAAAACAAATATCAACACCGTTTGAATTAACAAATAGAGTGCATCAAAACCCATAATATAAGGCGTTAAGATACGATTTGAGGTGATTGTCTGGAATAAAATCGTAGAAATCGCAATGGCATAAGCAACTACTAACAGTGCGACTAACTTACCACCTCTAAAAGGCAAGACAAAATCCCAATGTCCCCCCGATTTGACGGTCATAAATAACGCCATCGAAACGAGTAAAGCCACGGTTAAAAATAGTAATTTACGCGTTTGCATGGTGCTTACGGCCACGTCTAGGACGTGCATATAAAAGATAAAGAAAGAGAATGGTGCCAACAATACCGATAATGGTACCGACCGGAATCTCATAAGGATAATTAATTAAGCGACTACCAATATCACACGCTAAAACCAATGCACCACCACTTAACATATTCCACGGCAAAGCTTGACGGACATTATCACCCATAATACGGCTAACAATATTTGGCACTACCAGACCGACAAAAGGGATAGCTCCGACCGTCACTACGACAATGGCAGAAATCAAGGCCACAATCAATAAACCGATCGAGGTAATCATATTATGATTTAAGCCCAAATTAGTACTGATTTCCTTACCTAAACCAGCGATCGTAAATTGATTGGAAAAGAGATAAGCCAAAGCACATAAAAAAGCGGTAATCCATAGCAGCTCGTAACGACCAACCAAGACACTGGAAAAGTCCCCAATAAACCAAGCCACCAGATACTGCATCATATCGTATTCGTAAGCGATGAAAGTAGCTACCGCACCAAGCACACCACCATAAATAATACCAACCAGTGGCGCTAATAACTTTGCTGTCGGCGGCAAGACTCTAACAATAGCCATAAATCCAGCAAGGCCTATAACAGCAGCGACACAAGCAACCAACATTTTATCAAAAACACTACTTTGTGGCACCAGGAGAGTAATCAACAACAGGCCCAAGGTCGCCGCTTGAGTTGTACCAGTCATTGATGGCTCAACAAAGCGATTGCGCATCAGCATCTGCATAATCAAACCAGCGTTGGCCATTGACATACCCGTCAAAATAACCGAGGCGGTTCGAGGAATACGACTCGCAAAAAACACCTCACGAGCTGCAGCGTCCTCAAGAAGCAGGGTAAATGAAACGTCACTGACCCCAACAAAAAGACTAATTATTATTAAGACAATAAAGACTATTATTGCCAGTATTCGCCATACCATGTTTTTATCGTTATAACCTGTTAGTGCTGCACTTTAAATATCTGAAACGCTTCATACCTGAAAAGGCATGAAGCGTTTATATAATACAAGATCAAAGTATAACGTTATTTGGCTTCTGCTTTTTGAACTGCATCACGCAATAACTTAAGTTCAAGCATCATTTGCTGATAACCACCGGAAGCTAAGTAAGAAGAAGTATCTAAGTAAATAATACGATCATTTTTGAAAGCTTTGGTGTCTCTCAGTAGCGCATTATCAAGAACAGCTCTGGCATTTTCGCCCTTACCCTCTACTGCAGTCGTACGGTCCATCACAATCAACCACTCAGGGTCTAATTTACGAATAAACTCAAAGGAAACAGGCTGACCGTGACGCGCTGTACTATCTGTGTTGTCAGCAGCTTCCCAACCAAAGTCATTAAATAAATAACCAAAACGTGACTGTGCACCATGTGAAGCAATCTTGGTACCATTGACCATGATCATAAGCGCACTGCCTTGATCTTTAACGATCTCTTTAGTAAGAGCCAATTCCTTGGTAAGATTTTCTTGTAACTCAGCAGCAAGCTCTTCTTTGCCAAATAACTTACCTAATTCAGAAAGCAATTTTTGAGAGTTATCTACTGATACACCAGTATTGGTCACATCAACCACTGGAGCTAGCTTAGCGATCACATCATAGTTGGGAGCCATGCGACCACCAATGATGATAGCTTCTGGTTTCAAACGATTTAAAGCCTCTAAATCCGGCTCGAACAAGGTACCGACTTCAACCGAATCAGCTTGTTTAGCATCTCTTAGGTAATCAACAAGGATATTAGAAACAATACCTTTAGGTGTTACGCCTAAGGCAGTCAGAGTATCTAATGCTGCATTATCATAAACGGCGACATTGCTACCAACTGGGGCTTCAAAAGTTACTGTACCACGTGCTGTTTCTACTTCAACTGCGGTTTGTGCAGATACCGCACCCGAAAACACTAAACCGGCTGCGCAAAACTTTAAGAAAAATTTATTAAGCTTCATCAGGGAAAACATACCTATAAAAAAACAATATTTGCCAAACTGTACACTACTTTCCTGAACTTGGAATAACAAGTCTCGACAAACAAGAAATTTGATTTAATGAGAATCGTTATCATTGTAGTATAAGTTTAATTTCTGTATTGCCTATTTTAATGATGATTTTTAAAAAGTTATTACACGCTGTAATAATTAATATTTTATAGCAAGCAAATAACAGACAGCACATAGAATTCGTACACCCAACAACGCAAAAATCCCGTTAACTCATAGAATTAACGGGATTTTAAATATCTGGCGGAAGCTGTGAGATTCGAACTCACGGAGGGCTATTAACCCTCGCCGGTTTTCAAGACCGGTGCATTCAACCGCTCTGCCAAGCTTCCAGTCCTGGTGCACTCGGCCGGAATCGAACCGGC
>JAAZFX010000117.1 GCA_012511555.1 Alcaligenaceae bacterium
AATAAAAAAGGGTCGACATCTGAAAAAAAATGCCTACCCTCAATTAATACATCTTTGCATATGACCAAGTCGCCCTGCCGCATATCTAATACAGCACAATCATCGCCTATACCAACAAAATTTGCCGACTCTGCACTGGAGGCGGCAATTTTTGTGAAATACTGGCTAATTAGGGCAAATTCATCCACTAGCGACCGCCTTTTACCTCAACCACACGTAGTTCAGCTGCTAATTTATCCAGCACACCGTTAACAAATTTAAAGCCATCGGTGCCACCGAACTCCTTGGTCATCTCAACTGCCTCATTAATGACCACGCGATAAGGTACATCCAGGCTATTTTTTAGCTCAAAAGCGGCAATCATTAAAACGCTGTACTCCACCGGTGAAAGCTCATTAACCGGACGATCAAGATAAGGTTCTATCTCTGTTTGTAACGCAGCGTGCTCGCGAAGTACTCCATGCAAAATCTTTTGTAATAGAGCTTGATCAGCTTTGTCGTAGTCCTCAAGCTCTCTGAGATTAGCCTCAATCAGACCTATCTCAGCACCATCGGGAGCGATAAACCAACCATATAAACCCTGCAATGCCAATTCACGGGCACGTCGACGTGCGCTTTTTTTAATACTCAACTTATTCCCTTCTACTTCTCGTCTTCTTCGTCAATGTCGTCTTCATCAAAGTCGTCATTGTCATCATCACCAAAATCGTCATCGTCATCACCGATTTCATACTCCGGTGTCAAATAACTGACAAGATTGGCCATCTCAACTGCCACAATAGCGCAATCAATACCTTTTTCTTCGGCGCGCTCCTTGGCCTGCTCCTCATTTTCTGTCGTCAGAATACCATTGGCAATCGGCACGCCAGTCTCTAAACCTACACGAGTAATAGCGGCAGCAGATTCATTGCTGACAATTTCAAAATGGTAAGTCTCGCCACGAATTACTGCTCCCAGAGCAATTAATGCATCAAACTCATCAGTCTGAGCCATCTCATGTAATGCAAAGCCTGCCTCTAAAGCGCCAGGCACAGTCACTACCATGATATTTTCTTCATCAACTCCTAACTCACCCAATTGAGCTAGACAAGCCTCCAGCTCCATATAGGTAATTTCTTCTGTGAATCGAGCACAAACAATGCCAATGTGCAGATCTTCACCATTTAAATCGGGCGCTAAAGTGTAGGGTTTCATAGTAAAGTCCTTTTGAGTAAGTTTTGATTAAGCTCTGTGTGCTATTTTGCATCATGAGAATCGCTTTGATCTTGATAAAATCCGGTTACGGTCAAACCATAACCTGCCATACTTGGTATTTTAACTGGTGTAGCCATTAAACGCATTTGAGAGACATTTAAATCCTTCAAAATTTGTGCCCCTACGCCATAGGTGCGCAGGTTATAACCATCGTGTTTGCGTCCCTTAGGAGCTTCGGCCTTGGGAGCAGCTCCCCATGCAGCTGCTTGCTTTGCTACCTCGCTACTACCATGTGCTAAATCACAGTTAAGCATCACCATCACACCGCAGCCCGACTCCCTAATCGCCTCAAGAGCAGCTGCAACTCCCCAACTATGTGAAGTATCTTCACAATCTAACACATCCAGCATAGTCACTGGTTCGTGTACACGCACTAAAACATCACTATCAGCTTCAATATCACCATATACTAAAGCAATATGAGTCGCATTAGAAGTCTTGTCTTGATAAGAAACCGCCTCAAAACTACCCCAGGGAGTTAGCATTTTCTTACTGCCCAAACGATGAACCATGGACTCATGCTCACTACGATATTGAATTAAATCCGTGATTGTGCCGATTTTAATACCAAACTGCTGTGAGAACTCGATAAGATCCGGCAAACGAGCCATCTCGCCATCTGGTTTAAGAATTTCGCAAATTACCGCTGCCGGTGTCAGACCTGCCATCGCGGTTAGATCACAACCTGCCTCGGTATGTCCTGCACGAATCAGGACCCCACCCGGCACAGCACGCACCGGGAATATATGACCCGGCGAAACAATATCCTCAGGACCAGCATCCGCAGCCACCGCAGCCTTGATAGTAGTGGCACGATCTGCTGCTGAAATACCGGTTGTAACACCCTCTGCTGCTTCAATAGAAATGGTGAAATTTGTCTCAAAACCACTCTGGTTGTTACTGGTCATCAAGCCCAAACCAAGTTGCTCGCCACGCTCGCCAGTAATAGTCAGACAGACCAATCCACGAGCATGAGTTACCATAAAGTTAATTGCTTCTGGCGTCACAAAGTCTGCCGCCATCAGAAGATCGCCTTCATTTTCGCGATCCTCTTCATCAACTAAAATCACCATACGTCCTTGGCGCAACTCCTCAACAATCTCGGTCACCGAAGAAATCACCGTAGTCGCTTTACTAGTTTCGACCAAATCGCTGGTCTGACCTTGCTCAGAACTCATAATTAATCACTTATCCATCAATTAAAAAATATGTTGCTATTGTACCCTTAAGAGCCCTCTTCCGTGTTAAAGAGTAATTTATTTTAAGGCCATTAAATAAAAGCAGTGGAAGATTTTTAATCTCTTTGGAACATTTAAAATCTTAAACAGTCTAAAAACTTGTTGAACTGTTAACCATCTTCACTCGCTTTGATTTTAAAACAAAAATAATTCCCCAAACGATGTAAGAATAGTTTACATTTAAGCTATCGCAATAATATTATTTTTATGCAAGAATTCTATTTAAAGAGTAAATTTAATTTTACTCTCTCAACCGAAAACTTCTCGGGAAATTTTTAACCAAGTTAGCCACAAAGGAATCCCTATGAATATCGATATAGAGACCAGGATCAATGATTCCAGTAGCGAAGACCTACGACTTGTACTTCGCCTAGCTGCTTTCAACAACCTTATTCAAAACGAACTCCGTAATCGCTTACGTCTGCAATTTGACATGACCTCTCCGCGCTACGATCTACTGGCTCAGCTATCAACTGAAGCACAGGGCCTTAAAATGGGTGAGCTCTCAGAGCGCCTGATGGTCAGTAACGGCAATATTACTGCCATTAGTTTACAACTTGAAAAAGCTGGCCTGATCAGCCGCACGACTAATCGCCAAGACCGCCGCAGTACCTTTATCAAAAAGACGGCCAAGGGTAAAAAGATCTTTGCCAAAATGGAAGCAGCCTATAATCAATGGGTTGAGGAGTTATTGAGTGAGTTATCCAAACAATCCAAGGAGCGCCTGTACAGCAGTCTCGACGACGGCAAACAAGCAGTTTATAGCATATTAATGACCACCAAAGCTAAGGACTAAACTAACTGCAATATGACCGTAGAACAAGAATTAAAACTTCACGTACAACAACCTTCTCGCCAAGCACTAAAAGAGATTGTTAATACTGCAGCAGCAAAGACGATTCATTTGCATGCTTTTTATTTTGATACCTGTGAGCGCGAACTTGCTCAGGCAGGCATAGCCCTACGCTTGCGCAAAGAAAATGGTATTTGGATACAAACCATCAAACTACCCGGTGACGATGCTCTCAGCAAAATCGAGTATAATCACTCTCGCCCCGAGCCCACGCTAGACCTCAAAGTCTATATGGGCACCCCGGCTGAGCAGGCTTTTAAGCAATTAAAAAACGATTTAAGCGCCCGTTTTGAAACAGATATTTATCGTACCTTGAGACTTGAAGAAACGCCTTATGGTGTTCTAGAGCTGGCCTACGATAGTGGGTTCATCCGTTCGCTCAATCTCGAAATCCCTGTCTGCGAACTGGAACTGGAGCTTAAAGAAGGTTCCTCAGCAGCTATTTTTAGCGTGGCTAAAGCCTGGCAACAACAGTATCAATTTATTTTAGACTTTAGAAGCAAGGCCGAACGTGGCGATACCTTGGCCTCCACAGCCATTGAATCTAAAGGATTAGATAGTAACTTCAGTTTATGGCGTGCGTGGCAAGTAAAAGACCCTCAGCTCGCCGGTTTAGAGCCTAAGCAAGCAGCACAATTACATCTGGAACAGATCGCCAGAAATGCCGCAGTCATAGCTGACATTGACCGTGCCGATATGAAGGCTGAGCTAGACCTGGATCTGAGCGAGCATATCAGCTTGTTATGCTCCGCACTACAGAGCATGCGGTTACTGTGCTCTACTTCAAACGACAAAGCACAACAAAATCAGTTAGCCGCCGCACTCCGACACTATGAGCATGAGTTTTCACAGGCCTTGCCACAACAAGCAAAAGCACTAGCCAGCAGCAGCGCTTTCCAGGCTTGCTTGCTGGATATCCTGGCTTGGAGCATTGTAGAATCCTGACTCATCAAAAAGCCGCTTTACTTGGTACTTATTAATCAACCAAGTAAAGCAGTGGCAAACTCAGCTGCAGTAAAAGGCTGTAGGTCATGTAACGACTCGCCCACCCCAATCCAGTAAACAGGGATTGGCCTTACCCCCTGACTACCGGCAGCAACCGCGGCTAAGGTACCGCCTTTAGCCGTACCGTCCAGCTTAGTTACAACCAAGCCTGTCAGCCCTAGCGCAGCATCAAAAGTTTTAATTTGTGTAATGACATTTTGGCCCGTATTGCCATCAACGACCAATAACACCTCATGAGGTGCTTCATTATCGGCTTTATTGATTACTCGTTTAATTTTCTTAAGCTCTTCCATCAGATGTAACTGAGTCGGTAAACGACCGGCCGTATCAATCATCACTACATTAGCTTGGCGAGCCTTGCCGGCATTTACCGCATCAAAAGCAACCGCTGCAGGATCACCTCCATCTTGAGAAATAACGGCGACATTATTGCGCTTGCCCCACTCAACCAATTGTTCACGCGCAGCAGCACGGAAGGTATCGCCCGCCGCCAATAAGACACTGGCACCAGAAGCTTGAAAATGATGAGCTAATTTGCCAATAGAGGTTGTTTTACCGGCACCGTTAACTCCTGCAATCATCACTACAGACGTGCCATCCAGTGGCAGCATAAATGATTTTTCCAAGGGTTTTAAATGTTCTGTTAAAAGCTCCTTTAGAGCCTCTTTAACCTGCTCACCTTCCTCAATTCTTTGCTGTTTAACTTTGGCTCTTAACTTAGTCAACAAAGACTCTGTCGCCTCAATGCCGGCATCCGCCATCAATAATGCGGTCTCCAATTCTTCAAAAAGCTCTTCATCGACCTTAACGCCGACAAATAAGGCGCCAATATTTGAACCTGTGCGAGAAAGCCCCTGACGTAACCGCTGCATCCAGGAAGCCTTAGGAGCGGTTTCTTGCACAGATTGCTCCTCTACTACTTCAGCTACGGGAGCCAATGCCAGCTTTTCAGTTGTTTCCGGTGACGTGGCCAATCCAGCATCACTTGCAACAATCGCGTCTTCCGCACTATCAGTAACAGTCGGCTCAGAATCAGAATCAAACACCCGCTCTTCGACCGACACTTGAGCGGCTTCAGAAGTTGGTGACGAAGCAGGAGTCGATTCGAGTTCTGCTGGAGGAGGCGAAGAGGATTCGACCACCACTTCTTCCGGCTCATGGCTTGATACCGTCACCAACGCTTCAGGTGTCTGCACGTCTTGCTCACGCTCAACAAGCTCTACCGCCTCTGCCTCCTCTAACTGCTCAAACTCCGGAGCTGCTACAGACTCTTGGCTAACTTTATTTTCTTCTTTTGACTTTTTTCGTCGAAAAAATCTAAACATGCTATCTCACTTAATGTTCACGGACTGATTGACAGAACTTTGCAATAACCTTAGTCCGGCTCATATTATACTGGTTTATACTGAGTGTTTAGATTAATATAAATTCGACAGCAATGAGTCGAAATTAGGACACGATTCGATAAATGAGCAAATCACAGCCCAGAACTCGTGCAAAGCCACAGCAGATTCGCATTATTGGCGGTTCTCTCAAGCGTAGCACAATACCGGTTATAGACTTAACAAATTTACGTCCCACCCCGGATCGGGTGCGTGAAACACTTTTTAATTGGTTAAATCATTTTTGGGATAGCGATTTTTCAGACAAGTCAGTTTTGGATTTATTTGCCGGCAGCGGTGCTCTAGGATTTGAAGCTGCTTCACGCGGTGCTCAGCATGTATTGATGGTTGAAAAGCACCCCAAAGCTGTGGCTGCATTACGACAGTTTCGTGACAAGCATAAATTAGCTCAAGTCCGTATTAATGACCACGACGCCAAGCTTGCACTAAAGCGCATGGATAACAGTCGCTTTGATTTGATATTGATTGATCCACCCTTTGCTGATGAGGATTTACTCAAAGACACAAGCGTAGCTCTCCCTAGCATTTGCAAAAATGGTACTTTAGTTTATGTAGAGAGTGCTACGCCATTCGAGTTGCCTGAGCAATTTGAATTACTAAGACAAGACAAAGCCGGCGCCAGCCACTTTTATTTGTATTACTATAATTCTGAAAGCAAGGTTTAAATCTCTTATAATACAAGGTTCAGAATAATCGGGACAAATCTAATGAAAATTGCTATTTATCCGGGTACCTTCGACCCATTGACTCGTGGACACGAAGATCTTGTACGTCGTGCAGCCGGTCTTTTTGATCACGTAGTTGTAGGCGTTGCCCGCAGTGCAGGCAAGAACCCCTGTTTTACTTTAGAGGAGCGCCTGGAAATTGCTCACGAAGTACTTGAACACTACCCTAATGTGACGATCAAGGGATTTAGCGGTTTACTTAAAGATTTTGTCCGCGAAAATAACGGCCGCGTAATTATCCGTGGCTTACGTGCTGTATCGGATTTCGAATATGAATTCCAGATGGCCGGCATGAACCGTTATCTGCTCCCAGATGTGGAAACTATGTTTATGACGCCTTCTGATCAGTACCAATTCATCTCAGGCACTTTTGTGCGCGAGGTAGCCCTCATGGGCGGTGATGTTAGCAAGTTGGTCTTCCCTTCTGTTGAGCGTTGGCTCAAAGAAAAAGCCGAACTGCTTAAACCATCTCTAACTGAAGCCAAAGAAAAAGTGGCCATTCTAAATAAATCGCTAGAAAAAAGTTAAATGGTTTAAGCAACACATTTAATGATAGTTTTAAGGTAAATTATGGCTCTCTATATTGATCACGAGTGCATCAACTGCGATGTATGTGAACCCCAATGTCCCAATGAAGCGATCTTCATGGGCCCCGAGGTCTATGTGATTGACCCTGCTAAATGCACAGAGTGCATCGGTCACCATGATGAGCCTCAGTGTCAAGTCATCTGCCCTATTGACTGCATCTATCCGGATCCTGAGTGGAAGGAATCAGAAGAGCAGCTCATGGAAAAATTCCGTCAACTGACGGGCGATAGTAAACTACCCGTTTAGTTGCTTGTTAAGCAGATAAAAAATGGCTCGATAAAAAAGATTTATCGAGCCATTTTTTAGTTTATACCCTGAATTTCCGTCTTGATTTGAATTGAGTCATTATCATTCCAAATCTGTAAAGGCAGACTAAAGCCTTTTACCACAACCCGCACCCCTTGTTTAAGTATATTGACCGGGTGCCTAACTGATAGTTGAAGATTTAAGTCAAAATCACCGTTGAGCGTATTATAGCTACTACGTGGCTGTTTATTTACAAAAGAAAAACTCTCACCCTCAAGGTTTAAACTATCAAAATTAATAACCCCCTCATCCACTTCAGCGGCAAACTCAAAACGCGTAAAAGGACTCTGCTCTCTTTCATTAAAGTCTAGTTGCAGTGAACCAGCGCCGATAAGATAATCAATATCATCTAATACTTTTTGAACAGAAAAGCCCTGCAAACGCCCTTCAGCTGCCTGAAACTTTATCTCGCCGTTAAGGTTTTCCAACAACTCTTTTTCACTTAAACCCATAGAGATTAAATCGAGCTCAATATCAGCGTTGCCTCTTAATAACACTCGCGCTTTAAGGCCCTTTAAAAGCTCCTGCATTTCTACATTGCTCAACTTAAGCTCAAGACTGACACTACCATCATCAAGTGACATATCGCTGTTAGCATAGAGTTCACCGCCAAATAACTGGGCACGCAGGGATTTAATTTTAATGTCACTGGAAGAATTAAAAATTAATGTCGTACCTAAATCCTTAAATGCCAAACCCCTATAAGTCATCGTGCCGATATTAAAAGTACCGATCCCGCTTAGACGAGACAATAACTCTTGCTTTAAACTTAAATTCCGTGATTTTACTTGCAGAGCTTCGACAGCCTCAGACTCCGCTAAGAGCTCCTCATATTCAGTTGACAACTCTTTGTCAATCGCCATCTCTTGTTCAGCCGAGAGTTCTACTGCATCACTCTTACTACCATCAAGCATCAGTGAAGTAAGAGGCAAACTAGTATCAACACCTAAAATATGATCTAAGGCCAAAGACTCTGCCTGTAAATCAAAATTAATTTGCGGTTTTGATAAGCCCTCAAGCGAACCACTGAGACTCATGCGCTCAGAGTCCATCACCGCATCAGCATTAAAGTCGATGAGTCCATTTTTTAAGTCACCCTTGATTGAGGCAATGACTGGTGCTTCCTGCACAATATCCCCATCACTCAAACTGACTTTGCCACTCAGCGCTGTATAACTGAACTCTCCACTTAACAAGTTCATTACCAAGGGAGAAGAAAAATCAATATCAATGGTACGGTTTGCCGCCGTCAAATATTGTCCTTGAATTTTATTTTCACGTACATTGAGTTTTGAAGCTAAACCACTAAAACCATCCAACGATACATTTAAGTCCATGCTCTCTTCCCCTCTAAACTGCACTGTCCCGGTTAAAGGATCCCCTGCAGCATCAAAGCCTGAAAGATTAAGATTTGGACTATTTAATTGCCATGCAATAGAACGCTCTTGAAGATCGGCAATATCACCCTTAAGTGCTAAATTTTGTGCAAATACTTGTGTATCGACACGGTTTAAACCGATTTCATCGGCCTGCATTTGAGAGCTAATCTTTGCTAAGCGACTATCTTCACTTAATGCGCTTAATCCCAGTAGGAACTGTAACGATGTACCCTTGGCATAGCCGGTAAAATTATCAAGACTGAAATTACCACTCAAACTGCCTTGCTCAACCTTATAACCTTGAATCTGTCCTTGAAGCGCAACATTTAGTCGTTCCGCCTGATAGATTGAAGCAGCCGGGTCTAAACGAATCATGCCGCGTATATTTAAACTGGCATTATCATCAGCGTATCGTGTATCAATCTTGGCATTTAAAGCTAAAGAAAAAGGCTCTCCAAAGGTAATACGCCCAGTATGGAGACTCATGTTCTCAAGACTAAACTGACGCTCGCTAATCAAGTCCTCAACCAAGACGCTGCCTTCCTCTAGCTCAAGACCGGCAATATCCACTTTAAACTCATTGGCAGTCAGGCGACTTTGCTCCTCTTGAGCAGCATCAGCCTCAGCCTGTTGGCGCCGATGAGCGATATGTTCCGCATCAAAATCCAAAGGCAAGGCATAGAAGTCATCGATATTTAAACTACCGTCCGGATAACGCACAACATGTGTCTTAAAGCCTTTGACTTTCACATGATCAACTAAAAACCGATCGAATAGCAAAGGCCACAAAGCGACAGAAAAACGTACTTCTTCCATCGAACTGAACTCTTCTTCGGAGTTCTTGTTCGATAAGGTGACATCAGTTACTCTTAAACCAATACGCGGAAAAAGCGATAAATCAAGATCACCGTTAATTTTTAAATCACGCTCATAACGCAGCTTAATTTCCTTAACCAAACGATCCTGATAGACCTTTGGATCAAAATTAAGTACAAAAATCGCTCCCCCTACTACTGCAACCAGTAATAAGATAACGAGAGCGAAGCCACTACGTTTAAGCCATTTATTCATTGTAAAAACCGTCGTTTAACCAATTTTAAACAAGTTAAACATTAAATAAGAAGTTAATGACATCACCGTCATGGACAATGTAATCCTTGCCCTCAGCACGCATCTTACCTGCTTCTTTGGCACCCTGCTCACCCTTGTGAGCAACAAAATCATCGTAGCCGATTGTTTGTGCACGAATAAAACCACGCTCAAAGTCGGTATGAATAACACCAGCAGCCTGTGGTGCGGTATCACCGACACGAATAGTCCATGCCCTAACTTCCTTGACTCCTGCTGTGAAATAAGTTTGCAAACCCAATAACTTGTATGCTGCACGAATCACGCGATTAAGGCCTGGCTCATCCATACCCATGTCCTCTAAGAAGACTAATTTATCTTCGTCATCGAGATCGGCAATTTCAGCCTCTACTGCCGCACAAACCGCTACAACCTCTGAATTTTCCCGGGCCGCATAGTCCTCAACTGCTTTTAGATGAGGGTTGTCTGTAAAACCGTCTTCACGGACATTAGCGACATAAAGCACAGGCTTGGCAGTAATAAAACTAAAGGTCTTAATTAGGGCCATATCATCTTTATCTAGACCCATACTGCGAATACTTTTAGCTTCGTTAAGGACAGGCACAACACGCTCTAATACAGCTGCCAGCTTTTGTGCCTCTTTGTCGCCGGCACGAGCAGTGCGTTGTGCTCGGTCTAAGGCCCTTTCAGCTGAAGCCAAATCTGCTAAAGCCAGCTCCGTATTGATCACTTCAATATCTTCGATAGGATTGACACGGCCTGACACGTGGATGACATTATCATCTTCAAAGCAACGTACAACATGCGTAATGGCGTCTGTTTCGCGGATATTGGCCAAGAACTGATTACCCAGTCCCTCACCCTTGGAGGCTCCTGCTACAAGACCGGCAATATCCACAAACTCAACAGTCGCCGGTAAAACGCGCTGTGGCTTGACAATTTCGGACAAACTATCCAAACGCGGGTCAGGTACTTCGACAATACCGACATTGGGCTCAATTGTACAGAAGGGATAGTTTTCAGCAGCAATACCAGCCTTGGTAAGCGCATTAAATAAAGTTGATTTGCCAACGTTCGGTAAACCGACAATACCACATTGAAGTGCCATATTAATCCTGAAAATTAATGAGATAAATATAAATAATAACCCGTTATTTTAACCATAAAATCAGTTAGATACAGTTAAATAGCGTTTTGTAAGTTTTTGCAAGAAACGATGCAAACACATTAATAACGTTGACCCTTTGTTTTAGTCCAAAGGAACGCCTAAGAGTTTCAATATAACGATTAAAAAGACCGGTCCGCCATTGAAAATGGCATGTAAATAAATCGAGTTGGCTATACCGTACCTTACTCGCATCCACATCAAAACAAGTCCCGAGAACCACTGCGGCATCACCATGACCAGGATGGTGAGCGTACTAGCCCTACTAAACTCATAATTAAAAATATGCATATAAGCAAAACCAAAAACCAATATATGCATAATAATCACAAAGTATTGACGATATAACCTTAGAAACCAAAAAGGCAAATGCCAATACTTACCATAACGATCTAATCCGAACCTTGGATAAACAATCATCACTACCGCTAAAACCGCTATCAAACAGACGGTTCCAACCACGGTACCCTGTTTTAAAAGCACAAACACCATTATCGGCATCATCCAAAGTGCTAATAATGGTCGTCGTATATTAAAACGGAATAATATCTCCTCAACAATAGGTGCCCAAATAACAGCTAAAGGCACCAACATGTAAGAGAAGTGTACACGATGGCTGGCATCAACCCCACCTGCTGCCACCAAGGCAATAGGTGCCAGCACCAAAACATTGATGGCCCACATAAAAGCGGCCCATTGGAACATCCTCTTCCACGAGGTATTGACTTGCCAGTCTTTTACCCAACCATTACCTGCACCACGCCCATAACCACGACGAAAATCCGGCTTTACAAGAAAACGGAAAAAATCACGCAATTGAGCATAAAAACGCTCTGCCTGATGTGGTGCCGGCGGTTTTTTATTCATATGCCGAGGTGTCGAGAACAAACTGTTATTAGTCATGCCTTGAATCTATTTATACCTTGGGTTCTGCCAACAAACGATTAGCTTTGTCCTTATCGCCTGCTAACAACGCAGGTATAGCCTGTCTAGCCCGATATAAACTATCAACTATCAGCTCATGATCTTCTTTGGAGGGCATGTGCAAGACAAAATCAGACACTCCCTGCTGGAGATTTAGGGTGCGCGGATGGCCAATGCCGACACGCAAACGCCAATAGTTGCTGCCACCCATCTTGCTATGTATATCACGCAGGCCATTATGACCCGCATGACCACCACCTTTTTTTAATTTAATCTGACCAGGCATCAAATCCAGTTCGTCATGAATTACTAAAATACTTTCTAAAGGAATTTTATAGAAATGACTAAGCGCTTGTACTGCTTTGCCAGAAAGATTCATAAAAGTAGCCGGTTTAAGGATGAAAATATTTTCACCAGCCAACCTAAACTTGGCTACCTCACCGAAAAAGTTATTTTCCAGTAAAAAACTGGCTTTAAAATCATCTGCCAAGAGATCAGCCATCCAAAACCCGGCATTATGACGTGTTGTCTCATACTTAGGACCGGGGTTACCTAAACCAACAATTAAACGAATTGAATCTGTCATTTTCCTGAACTAAATAAAAAAACCCTTGCACGCCAGTTTAACGCATGCAAGGGTTTAGAACATTTTCAAATAGAAATTATTCTTCTGAAGGTGCTTCACCCTCTCCAGCTGCAGATTCTGCTTCTTCAGCCGCAGGCTCTTCAGCTTGAACAGCAACAATAGCTGCAGTAGCAAGAGTTTCAGTAGCTGCTGTCAAGAACTCAACACCAGCTGGCGCTGCGATTGACTCAACAGTTAATACATCACCGTTTTTCATGTCAGCTAAGTCAACAACGATCTCTGCAGGCAAGTCAGCAGGTAAGCAGCTAACCTCAATATCAGTAAGAATTGTGTTGATGCTGGCATTTTCCAACTTAACAGCAGGTGACTCGTCTGCATTGATGTAAGTTAATGGTACACGAGTAACGATCGCGACGTCAGCACGTACGCGCTGGAAGTCTATGTGTAAAACGATAGGCTTATATGGGTGCCATTGAACAGCACGCAATAAAACCTTTTGGTTTTTACCCTCTAGATCCATCTCTAGTACGGAAGAACCAAAACCAGGCTTACGTAAAGCATGGTAAATTTCGTTGTGATCTAACTCGATGTTTTGGGCGTCATCCTTACCACCATAAACAATGGCTGGTACTCGGCCCGCGCGACGCAGGCGGCGGCTCGCACTCGAACCCTGGACGCTACGCGTAGTGGCTGAAAACTTCATAAAAAACTCCAAATATAAAAAACACCTGAAAACCTCAGGCTAAGGTAAACACCTGCTAATACTAATATCTTAGCAAGTGCCGGCTTAGCGCCGCGACCAGCGCCTAAGCCCTAAAAAACTGTTAGGAATCGTTACTCTACAAATAAAGAGCTAACAGACTCGGCAGAAGCGATTCGCTCGATCGTCTCGCCCAATAAAGCAGCAGACGATAATTGGCGAATTTTATCACATGCTCTAGCGTCATCGCGCAAAGGAATGGTATCAGTCACGACTAAACCATCTAATTGTGACTCTGCCACACGCTCAACTGCACCACCTGACAAAACAGGGTGAGTACAATAAGCATAAACTGCTTTAGCACCACGCGCTTTCAGCGCTGAGGCTGCCTTACACAAAGTACCCGCTGTATCAACCATATCGTCCATCAATAAACAGGTACGACCATCAACATCACCAATAATATTCATTACCTCGGAGACATTAGCACGTGGGCGACGTTTATCAATAATGGCTAAATCTGCTTCTAATTGCTTAGCTAATGCTCGTGCTCGCACCACACCACCGATGTCCGGTGACACGACAATCAGATCGCTATAGTTTTGCTTGGCAATATCTGCTAACAGCACAGGACCCGCGTAAATATTATCCACAGGAATATCGAAGAATCCTTGAATTTGGTCAGCATGTAAATCCATAGTCAACACACGGTCAACACCCACACGCTGAAGCATGTTTGCGACTACCTTGGCAGTAATTGCCACACGCGCAGAACGAGGACGGCGGTCCTGTCTGGCATAACCAAAATAGGGGATGGCCGCAGTAATACGACCGGCTGAGGCACGGCGCAGAGCATCAACCATCACCATAATCTCCATGAGATTATCATTGGTTGGCGCACAAGTTGGCTGTAATACAAAAACATCACGACCACGGACGTTTTCCAGAATCTCGGCCATCACCTCTCCATCAGAGAAGCGCCCCACCGTCATTTGTCCCAAGGACATATCTAAATGATTAACAACATCAACAGCTAAACGAGGATTGGCTGTACCCGTAAAAATCATGAAATTATGATGAGGGTCAACTGCCTGGTCGTGCAAATTAGGTGTATGGGTCATGACTATACCTGAGATTGTGTGCAATAGATAATTTTTGGCACAAAAAAAACCGTACTAGCTACAACCAAGAATGGCACATAATGTGTGTTGTGCTAGCTGTAAGCGTACGGTCTATTCAAAATCGTTCAAGTGGATGGCTGGGCTGGAAGGATTCGAACCTTCGCGTGCCGGAATCAAAATCCGGTGCCTTAACCAACTTGGCTACAGCCCATCACCTGAAAGATAAAATTATACATCTTTCTTTAAAAGTAGCAAGTCATTTTAGTGTTTTCAACAAAACTGTGTCTTTTTTGTATCAAAACAGCAACAAAGTTAAAAAACAACTTCTAACTAGAGATGCCATCAACAACCACGCAACGCAGTTGTAATAACTTAAGCGGATGATCAGCGCCAAGAGTTTGAAATGCTGCCTCTACAAGTCCTTGTGCCGCTTTGGCGGCAGCTTGCGTATCATAAGCCGCAAAAAACACCGAACCGGCTCCACTCATACGCACTTCAAAACCTAAATCGGTTAGGAATTGGCGCATCACCTCCAAGTTGGGGTGCTGCGCACATGCCACCGACTCTAAATCATTGCGCCCATAATGCCAAGGCTGCTTAGAATCACCCAGTACAAACTCCAAGTCGGACACACTTAATTGGCCACTATCTCTTTTTAGATGAGGGTCTTTAAAAATACTAGGGGTTGGAATTGCCAACTTTGGCACAAAAAGCACATAGTGCACTTTATTTAAACGCTTGCTGAGATCCTCTGAGAGCTGAGTGATGCGCTCCCCTATTCCTTCAACAATGGCCGGCTTTGCATAAAGAAAAAACGGCACATCAGCACCCAACTGCAAAGCCAGGGGCAAAAGCTCTTCTCTCGTCAAGCGCAAGTCCCACAGCTGATTGAGAGCCAACAATGTCGTAGCGGCATCACTGGAACCGCCCCCTAAACCTGCACCACTAGGAATTACTTTGTGCAATTCGATATCCACACCTAACTCAGGTCTGCACACATGCGCCCTCAATAAGCGAGCGGCTTTAACAACCAAGTCATCGTCTTCAGGAATCTCGGCGATAGTGCTTATGCGCCTCACCTGTGCTAAAGCATTTTGACTAAAAACCAGACTATCATAGAGCGCAATGGGCACAAACAAACTTTGCAGCAAATGATAACCATCATCGCGGCGACCGGTAATATGCAAAAACAGATTCAGCTTAGCAGGTGCCTTGGCCCTAATAACAGAAGAACTCATGATTATTAATGATCAATCGTTAGACGAACTGTAATGCGCTCTACCGCTTCATTGCGAATTAAATGCAAACGAGTTGGCCCCTTGGCATCATAAGCACTTAAATTGATTTGCCAACCATGTTGGTAAGCAGATACCAATCGACCCTGCTCATCACGTTCAACATTTTGAGCCTGGATCGCAGGCATTAGCTCCCCCCTCACCCAATAGCGGAGACCACTCACCGGCAAGGGACGCCCATCAAGCACTCTAGCCATTAAATCGTCCGGACTGACTGCAACCAGACGCTGATCTGAGCTATTAATCAAGACAGATTGAAAATCGCTAACCTCTACACGAGCCAGGGTGTTACCCAAAGGATTCGTTAGATCGATGTCAAGCGTACGACCCCGATCGCGCCAGACAAAACCGCCCTGCACTGCATCTTTATTGACATTATCACGTTTATCATAAGATAAAACAGCAAATCGCCCCACTCGAACTTCCTCAGTCAATTGCTCGCTATCAACCTTTGGAGTTAGCGTACACGCAGACATAAGAGTAACGCTTGAAACAAACAAAGCACCTAAGAACCTTTTTAAAAAAACTTGCATAACTTAATTTACCTCTTCGCTTTGTAATTCATCAGTCGCCTCTTGCTGCTCGCCTTGATCTTCAGGCGTATAACCCAATCGTTTCATAGTTGCCAATAACGCTCTATCCGTAGAGTCTAGCTCATAACCTCTTTGCAAATACTCAAAGGCCTTGTCCGTGTCGCCTAATTCATAATACACATCAGCTAAATGTGCAGCGACCTCAGCCAGGGGTTCCTTATCCCAAGCCATTTCCAAATAACTTTTGGCCAATGCCAAGTTACCCAAGCGGAAATTAACCCAGCCATAACTATCCTGAATATGCACACTGTCCGGAGCCATCGCTAAAGCTCGCTCAATCAATAGCACTGCATCATCTAAACGAATATTATTATCTGCCAGAACATAACCGAGTCCATTGTATGACTCTGTTTCAAAGGGAAAATCTAATAATATCTGCTCCAAAACCTCAATGGACTGTTCAAGACGACCCATATGTTCAAACATCATCGCTTGGCTATAACGGATATAAATATTGTCAGGGTAATACTTAAGAGCTCGCTCTACATACTCTAAACCTTGCCCAAACTCACCTTGCTCACGACTAAGCGTGGCATTCATCAACAAGGCTCGGACATAGGCATCCTCATCATCTTCCGGTTGAATTTGCTCTAACAAAGCATGAGCCTGGGCATAACTTTTAAGCTTAATATAGAGAGAAGCCTGCTCAATCAGCACATTGTTGCGTGCTAATGGCTCATCAATTAAGGCTAGCTGCTCTATGCCCTTTTGATACTCGCCAAGGCCCTCGTAAACTTTTGCCATTAAAAAGCGGGCATCGGTAACTGAGGCTTGAGCGGTAGTTTGGTTGTCCGGAACCGCTTGACGGAGTTGCTCTTGAACGGAAAGATATTGATCTAAGTGTTTGACTGCATCTTCAAGCTTATTCGCCTGGAACTCTACTTGTGCTCTATAGTAGAGCAAATCAAAATCCTCAGGATTATACTCACTCATTCTAGCCAATTCATTGAGAGCCATCTCAAAATTCCCATCCCTCGTCAGTACATGCGTATAAAACAAACGCACAGCACGCTGGGAGGGATTTTCATCGATAAATCTTCTGACTAAAGTCAGCGCCTGAAAACCTCGTGGGCCCTCAGCGAGTTGCAATAGGCGCATGGCCGCCATACCTCTGACTTCGGACGATAAATTATTTGCATTAAGTGCTTTTAGCGCATTGTCCCAGGCCATTTCCTCTTTGCCAGCGTACATGGCAAAATCCGATAAAAACATACTCACTAAGGCATTGGGCACCAAAACCTGCCCAACAACTAGCTCTTGAAAAATTTCCAAGGCCTTGTCCGGTTGATTCAATCGACGTAAAAACTCGGCCACCTCCGCCAAAGCTATCTCTGGCGGCATGATCTTCATCCCAAGTCGACGCTTTAATTCCTCGGTTAAACCATCGTAATCACCAGCCTGAGCAGCAACAATCAAATAATTCAAATGAGACTCTTCACTGCCTCCATCGAGTTCACGCCACAATGCTGCAGCCTCCAGAGACGCCTCAGGATCATCAAGCAAGGAGTAAACAGCGCTTGCCATCTTTGCCAAGCTTTTAGAACGCTTAGTTTTGGCAAGGCCTAAAGCAATCGGTCCGGCAATATCAAACTGCCTTTCTTCGAGGGCTAAGTACATGATAGTCAGCTGATAAATATCCTCCATGCTCACATAGGGCTTAAGCACAATGCCGGCCATCTCCTCTTCAGTTTTAAAAACTAAATGCGGAGTACTCACAGGCATGGCACTCAACTCAATTGATTGAGCGTACTCTACTGTTGCTTGGCTAATACCATGAACAGTAAGTGATAGGGTAAGAAGCGTTATAATTTTTTTAAGCAAATACAAAATTGCCTCAACTGAATACCGAATAATCTATATTAATAAAATATTATGCCAGAATTACCAGAAGTGGAAACCACTCGTCGAGGACTTGCTCCTGCAATCGAGGGCCAGCGCCTTGAGAGGCTCAGCATTTACCAAAACCAGCTACGTTGGCCTATTTTACCTGACTTAGCAGATATTTTGCGTGATCAAATATTACTAACATGCCGGCGTCGAGGTAAATACTTACTTTTTTACTTTGAATCTGGTGTACTTCTGGTACATCTCGGGATGTCGGGCTCAATGCGTTTATCCCAAGTCGATGAACTACTCAGAAAGCATGACCATGTGGTCTGGGATTTTGGGCATATTACCGTACGCTTAAACGATCCGCGCCGTTTTGGTTCTGTTGTTTGGCATCCACATAGTGATGGCCCTATTCTGGAGCATCGGCTTTTAAAAAATCTGGGGATTGAGCCTCTTAGCGAAGACTTTACGATAGATCACTTATATCAAGGTTTAAAGTCCAAGAAAAAGCCGATTAAAACAGCTTTGTTAGATGGTGATATTGTCGTTGGCGTAGGCAATATATACGCCTCCGAAAGTCTCTTTTTAGCCAAAATAAATCCTAAAATCAGCGCACAGTCATTATCCAAAGCTAGAGCCGAGCGGCTCCACTCAGCCATATTAAAAACACTAAATGCAGCCTTAGAAAGCGGTGGCAGCACGTTGAGAGATTTTTTAAATGCCAGCGGCGAACCCGGTGCCTATTTTGATATTCACGCCAATGTCTATAACCGTGAAAAAGAGCCCTGCCATGTATGCGAAACACCCATTCGCAAAATTGTCCAAGCCCAACGTGCGACCTATTATTGTGTCAACTGTCAACGACGTTAACAAGAAAAACGCCTGTCAAAAAATTGGCAGGCGTTTTGAAACTTGAAAATCAATTACTACTTATCAGTAATCAAAATCCACACTATCAATGACTTTACCCGGATTCATCAGACCTTGAGGGTCTAAAGCACGCTTAATCTTGCGCATAACCGAGATCTCTACCTCATCCTTGTAGTCAGGCAGCATATCCTTTTTAAGTTGGCCGATACCATGTTCTGCACTGATAGAACCATCGTAATCAGTGACGCTATCAAAGACAATTTTAAAGGCCTCATCTTGCTTGGCCAAGAAACCCTCTTCTTCACCAATAGGCGCGCCAATATTGTAATGTAAATTACCATCACCCAAGTGGCCGAAAATAATATGACGCACACCCGGATACCATGTCTGTAAAGCCGTATTAGTATCATCAACAAAAGGCGCAATTCTGGAAATAGGTACAGAAATATCGTTTTTAATACCCTTGCCCACAATAGCCTCTGCCAATGGAATACTCTCACGCAAATGCCATAAATCATTTGACTGTTGAATAGATTCGGCCAGTACAGCGTCTTGAATAATATCATTTTCAAAGGCTTCTTCTAATACACGCTGGAAAGTCTCACGCGCCTGCTCTTCGCTATCACTATCTGCCATATGAATTAAGGCATACCACGGATAGTCCAAGCTCAGAGGCAAGCTTTGCTCAGGGAAGCAGTCATTAACGATCTTCAAACAATAGTCAGACATTAACTCAAAGCCCTCTAGCTTGGAAGCAAAACCTTTACGAGAATAGTTCAGCATATACAAAGCATCGTCTAGAGTTTCAAAAGCAACCAAGGCTGTACACTCAGCGACCGGCTGCGGATATAACTTCAAGGTAGCTGCTGTAATAATACCTAAAGTACCCTCACTACCGATATATAAATTGCGTAAATCATAACCGGTATTGTCTTTGCGCAGACCACGTAGACCATTGAGAATCTCGCCTTCGGGTGTAACCACTTCAATACCCAACGCTAAATCTCGAGCATTACCATATCGCAACACCTGTGTGCCGCCTGCATTAGTGGCTAAATTACCGCCAATGGTGCAGCTACCCTCAGCGCCCAGACTTAAAGGAAACAAGCGATCTTGTTTTGCAGCGGCCTCTTGGACTTGCTGCAAAATACAACCTGCCTGTACGGTAATGGTGTCATTGACCGTATCGACGTTAAGAATATGGCTCAAACGAGTCGTTGAAAGTACTACTGCATCACCCTTATTGCTAGGGGTGGCGCCACCGCAAAGGCCGGTATTGCCGCCTTGGGTAACGATCGGCACTTCGTAACGCGCACAAAGCTTGACTACGTCGGCGACTTCTTGCGTATTAGCCGGACGTACGACGGCCTGCGCGCGCCCTGTAAAGCGACCCCGCCAATCAGTCAGATAAGGCGCTAATTCGTCCTTATCCTTTGCTTTTAACACATGCTTTTCGCCAACAATACTAACTAAATCTTCGATTAAACTCATTCTTGAACCTAAATGATAGATGAAATACGGACTTATCCCAATGTGCTGTTATTATACTGCTTTAGCCATTTATTGTAGTGTTCTTAAAGCAAAGGTAATTTTGTGAAGCAATTCATTGACCTCCCACCTCAAGTTTATAAAGCCTATGACATCCGCGGTATCGTCCCCACAGAACTAAATACCGACTTTGCCCTATTACTGGGTCGCGCTTTAGCTGTTAGAGCCAGTAAGCTTGGCATCAAAGAAGCCGTCATAGGCTATGACGGTCGTCACAGCAGCCCGGACTTGGCGGCTGCCTTGACAAAAGGCATGCGTGCCGAGGGTGTAAACACCCTAACTATCGGCGTCGTTCCTACACCCGTAGTCTATTATCAAGCAGCCGAGCATAAAATCGGTCTAGCTGTTGCTATTACTGGCAGTCATAACCCACCTGAATATAACGGTTTTAAAATCATGCTTGATGGTAAAGCGATTTACGGCGAAGAGATCACTTCACTACATGCAGAAATGCAAGCACTGATGAACACAGACAGTGCGGCTGAAGTGGCTGAATCCAAAACAGAAAACGTTATTGAGCACTACATTGAACGCATCGTGAGTGACGTTAAGTTAGCACGCCCAATGAAGGTTGTAATCGATTGCGGCAATGGTGTGGGTGCCGTCGCTGCCAGCGAATTATTTAAACGCCTTGGTTGTGAGGTGGACGAGCTTTATTGTGAAGTGGATGGTGACTTTCCAAATCATCACCCCGATCCTGCCGATCCGAAAAACCTCCAAGATATGATTGAGCACTTAAAGCATAGTGATTGCGAGCTTGGTTTAGCTTTTGACGGTGATGCCGATCGTTTAGGTGTAGTCACCAAAAGCGGCGAAATTATTTGGCCTGACCGTCAACTTATTTTATTTTTGAGAGACACACTCAAGCGCGTACCGGGCGCAACCATTATTTATGACGTAAAGTGCAGTCGTCACGTCGGTGAATCAATCAAAGCCGCCGGTGGTGAGCCACTCATGTGGAAAACCGGACACTCACTAGTCAAAGCAAAAATGGCTGAAATCGGCTCACCACTAGCCGGTGAAATGAGTGGCCATATCTTCTTTAAAGAGCGCTGGTATGGTTTTGATGATGGCTTATATGCCGGTGCCCGTCTACTGGAAATTCTCTCCAAGACCGACGATCCAAATGCTACTTTAGAAGCACTACCACAAGATATCTCCACACCTGAGCTTAAGCTCCCTATGCAAGAAGGCGAACCTCATGCCCTAATTGCCCGTTTACAGGAAAAAGGAGAATTTCCAGGCGCACTTAGTACTAACAAAATTGATGGTGTACGTGCAGAATATGCCGATGGCTTTGGTCTGGCTCGTGCCTCAAACACCACGCCTGTCGTTGTTTTACGCTTTGAAGCAGAAAGTGACAGCGCTCTTGAGCGTATTAAAAACGAGTTTAGAGAAGCTATCCTGGCCTTGGTCCCTGAGACTAAGCTGCCTTTTTAATTATTAAAAGCTACTCAAGAATCAAGTAGCTCTGCATAAAGAGCTACTTGCCTCTTGGCAATAACTTTCTCATCAAACTCTTCGCACGCCAACTGATGACCTGCTTGACCCATACCGCGTCGTAACTCGTCATCATCGGCAAGTTTTGTTATGCCCTCATACAATGACTCCGCACTACAAACATCAACTAAAAGTCCGGTCACTCCGGGTTCTATCGCATCCCTGCAACCTACCACATCAGTCGTTACTACCGCACGACCACAAGCAGCAGCTTCCACTAAGGATTTTGGTAGACCCTCACGATAAGAAGGTAAAGTGACAATATGCGACTCACTGTATAAGCTGGCAATATCGCTAACCTCACCTACATAACGAATATCCTCGCGCCAAGCGGTTAAATCCTCTTCTGTAATTGACGTTGGGTTCCCGGCATCAAGACTGCCCGCCAGTTGCCATAGCAAATCATTTCTACCGTTTTTCTTGGCAATGCGCGCTGCTTCGACAAACTCATGCACACCCTTATCCTTAAGCAAACGGGCAGCCATCGTAATAATTATCGGTGGTTTCGCAGGTTCCGGCAAAAACTGATACCGATTCAAGTCTGCCCCTGAACCTCGAATAAGCACCAACTGCTCATCCTTCAGAGAACACATCTCTTTAACAAGCGCTCGATCGCTTTGATTTTGTACAATAACGCGACTATTAGGATGAGCAAGACTACTGCGATAGAGTAAGCGTGTAATCATTGTCACCGGCTCAAACTTGCTACGTGCCTTTGTGAATAAAAAGCCCATTCCCGAAATGGCATAGACAACAGCCGGCACACGCATTAATCGTGCGGCAATGCCGCCATAAAGCACAGGTTTAATAGTCACCAAGTGGACAATATCGGGTTTAACTTTTTTATAGATTTTGCATAATGCGATAAGCGTTTTTAGCTCTTTAAGCGGATTCATACCGCTGCGGAGCATGGGGAAAGTCAGGTGCTCGAAGCCATGATCTTTGATCGTTTGTACTGCCGGTCCATCCATGGTCGAAATGATCACGCGATAGCCTTGGGCTTTTGCCTCTTGGGCAACATTTAAGCGATGTGATAGAAAAAAAGCGGGGTTATTAACAATTATTAATAGTTTCTTCATTGATAACACTCTTTATTTTTTCATGGCTTCGCGCCAGGTTGCTTCATAACGCTCAATCATCTTCTCTAAACTAAAATTATCTACTACGCGCTGACGGCACTGTTGTTTAAAACGGGCCGCCGACGGTGTTTTTAAGAAATCCAAAGCCTCATTAATGGCTTGACTTAAGACCTGTGAGTTTTGTGGAGGCACCACCCAGCCGCAAGTATCAACAATAAAAGCCGCATCACCCACATCGGTCACGACATTTGGTACCTCACAAGCCATAGACTCAGCCACTACATTTGGAAAGCCCTCGGCCATACTGGAGAGCACATGTAAATCAAGCGCCGGCATTAGTGTCGGTACATCGTCACGACGACCCAGTAAAAAAACGTCTTGACCCACCACTAGATCAACCTGCTCTAAAAGCGCCATTAACTGCGCATTATCATCGCTAAGACCCTCACCGATTAATAATAACTTCACCGCTGGGCGTCGCTTAAGCAACTTAGCAAAAGCTTGAATTAAATTAGCATGATCTTTTAAAGGATTCCAACGAGCCACAAAAGCTATGACCTCATCATTTGCTGCTAAACCCAGGCTCTCTCTAATTTGAAGCTTAGCGCCTGTCTCCGCCACTTGCCAGCGACTTAAATCATAGCCATTTGGAATAACTCGTATTTTCGATGCCCTGTAGCCCCAAGCCTGGTGTCGCTTAGCTGCTAATTCAGCGCAGACAACAATTAACCGCGGAATAAAATAAGAAGTCCAGGCAAAATAACGCGCTAATAGATAGGAAGAGCGGCTACTACGAGCCAGGCTATCACCCGAATTACGCACCCCCCAAAGGATGGATTTGATCCCGGCCAAACGCGCTGCCAAACCACCAATCATATCGGCATGGTACATCCAGCATTGCACGACGTCAGGTTCTAATTGCTTCAATTTATTACGCAGGCGCCAAAAATTGCGCAATCCCATCTTGCCTGCCGGCATATTTAAGCAATGAAGCTCGATCCCTGCCTCAGCAAACTTCTCAGTAAACACGCCACCATCCTGCATACTCAACACAATATGTCGATCCTTTTGTGCATGAGCTGTCAGACGATATAAAACAGACTCCGCACCACCATGACCTAAACCACTGATAAGATGCACAACCTTTAAGGAACTCTGCTCTTGCTGATGTGCACTGAACCCAACATTTAAGCGATGGAATAACTCTTCCCAATCAGCGATAACTTTTTCTTCGCTATAGTTTTCTAATACATGCTGTTGACCTTCAGAAGCTAGACGCTCTCGCAATAACTCATCACTTAAGAGCTTAGCTAAACCATCAATAAATGCCTTACGAGTTGTTTGAGCATAATCGCCTTGGTCGGCCATTTCTAAAGGCACTAACAA
This sequence comes from Alcaligenaceae bacterium, assembly GCA_012511555.1. Taxonomy (GTDB): domain Bacteria; phylum Pseudomonadota; class Gammaproteobacteria; order Burkholderiales; family Burkholderiaceae_B; genus Oligella. The sequence goes on from JAAZFX010000117.1 coordinate 24,438, forward strand.
AGCTGCTTGACCTTGTTGAGTGAGTTCGGCCGGGCCATAGGGACAATCGATTGCAATACTCGGTAGGCCATTAGCCATCGCTTCCAATAAAACATTAGGAAAGCCTTCGCGCTCAGAACTCATGGCAAAAGCATCTGCCTCGCGCATAACTTGCCAAGGCGTCTTGGTAGCACCTTTTAAAAACACTTGCTCTGATAAAGATAAACGCTTAATTTGCGCTGCTAACTTGTCTGCTAAAGGACCCGAACCATAAATATGCAATTGCCACTGGGGAAAATCTTTTGCTAAGTCAGCGAAACAATCAATTAGAAAAGCAAACCGCTTAATCTCCACTAAGCGCCCCATACTAATAAGCACCTTAGGCTCAGCCGCATCACTCTTAATAGAGACCTGCTCATCAACAGCTTTCAACTCTTCAATCAAGTCTGCTGAGATGGGATTGGCAATAGCGGGAATATACTTGACACTCGGTCTGTACAGCGCATAATCCCTGGCGGCAGCTGCAGTTTGCATCATTACAGCCGCTGCCTTCGGATATAGGCCTTTGCGTAGTTTTCTTAAAACAAACGGTAAATGAGACTCTGATAAAGGATTAGTCCTCTCACAGACCACAACCGGGACACTTAAACCTTGTGTTGCTAATAAGGCAGTGACATTGACATTAGTTAGAAAAGACACCACCACATCCGGCCGCCAAGTCTTAAGCTTGCCTCGCAGCACCAATGGCTTCAAGACTCGGCCAAGCAACTTGGACTTGGGCAGATCAACAACTAACCAATGTAATTTAACGCGCTCGTCAAGTGCATAAAAAGACTGACCACTACCTTGAGAAAAGCATGGCACAATCCATACCTCATGGCCCAATGCCACCCAACGATTGGCTAATGCCGCCGCTACCCTTTCGGCGCCGCCGGCATTCATCGAACTGATCAGCAGGACAATTTTCCTGCCACCTTGAGGGACTACGACAGGCTGCATAACAAGGCCTTATTAGTTTTTGTCTTGAAGTGCTTTTTGAAAAAGCTCATTCCACATACCGCTGATACGACGCATACTATAACGGTCGCGCATATCTACAGCGCGTTTAGAAAAATTACTGATACGTTCAGGGTCATTGATTAAGCTGACAATACCCTCTGCTAAAGCATCAACCGACTCCGCCGGTTGCACTAAACAGCCATCGATATTATGACGGATTAATTCTCGAGGCCCAACATCGCAATCAAAGGCAACACAAGGCAATCCACAGGACATTGCCTCTTGAAGGCTGTTAGAAAGTCCCTCAGAGCGAGAGCTCAAAACAAACATATCGCCTTGTCCATACCACCATTGCATATTACCTACACGCCCGACCAAAAAGACTCGCTGCTGAAGCCCCGCACGCTCAATTTGATTAGCAAGATTATCACGCTCAGGACCATCACCTAAAATCAGCAAGTCCCAATCCGGATAAGCATCAGCAAACTTGGCAAAGCTCTCGACTAATAAATCAAAGCCCTTAACCGGCTGTAGTCGCCCGACAGCTAAAAGCCATTTCTTACCGACCATTTTAGGCATTTGGATGATCGGTTCATGCTCCTCAATCGGCCAATGGACAGCATTTGGAATAACTGTAAACTTTGCTTTAGGAATCTCTTTTTGTAAATAATCAGCCGTTGCTTGAGTTAAGGTCACCACCTGCGCTGCTTTTGGATAAAAAAGCCTTCTGAGGCGCTTCCAGAAACCTGACAGCTTTTGAAAAGGTGGATAAGCATGCTCGGTGGCGATGACCTTACAGTGCAAGCCAATGCTAGCGACAATACTGAAAATAGAAGCTGAGGTCAAGAAGGACACGACAATATCAGGACGGTAGCGCTTAATCTCACGACGTAGGCTGGAAATTTGAGTTAAATGTCCAAAAACCCCGGTTTTTTCGAAGGTATTGAGACTAACCCGTTGTACCCTGGCATCAAGCTGATAGGCATCGGTAGAATCCTCGGACTGTGTAACCAGAATGATCTCATGACCATCGTAAACCCAACGCCTTGCCAAATCGACAGCAACACGCTCGGCCCCGCCACCTCGAAGCGATGGAATATAAAGAAGAATACGACTATTTGATTGATTATTTAACATGTAAACCTGTTGAAATTAAATCAAGCTAATTATAATTTTAAAAACAAAACTTGGTCTTGAGCATGCAAAACCCCCTTGGGCTTAGATTTTTTTAAATTCCGGTTTAATAGCAATCACGGCAATAAAATAACAGCTAAAAGACAGCAGATACATCAAACTGGTCGCCAGCATAATACCCTCAGCCCCCATAATGGGCGCTAAATATAGGCTTAAAAAAGCCTTTAAAACAAAATTTGCCAAGGCAATGATTGCCATCAAAGTATAGCGACTTTGACTTGCCATCAGTTGAACTAAAATCAAAACACCAAAATAAAATGGCAACTGCAATAAACCGAAACGCATCACTGAAGTTACTGCAAGTGTATTGTCTGCACTAAAGGCACCCCGCTCAAATAAAATCTGCACTAACCAGGGACTAAGCACCCATAACACCAACACGACTAAAACACCAATAAACAACATGCCCAAGGCCCACTTTAAGGCGACGTGACGTGCTCTTCCATACTCGCCTTGAGCTTGAATATCAGCCAACACCGGTAAGGCTGCACGCCCTACTGAAGCCGCTCCCAAACCAATAATCAGTGAAAGGACACGAGCTGCATAGCCTAGGGTAGCATTGGCATTGCCACCTAATTTGGCGGCAATCATTTGATCTAAAGGTCCCACAAAACTCATCGCTACCTGCCCGATAAGCATCACCCCTGCGGCACTAATAACAGCTGACCAATAAGGTGAGGAAAAACTAACCGTCGGCTTAATCCAACGCCTCTCAGGTTCAGCCCTTGCCGCCAAAAACTGCAGCACCACAGCCTGCACAATATAACCAATTAAGGTACCCCACAATAGGGGCATCACAGAGGTATCACCTGGACTAGTCAAAATCCATAGCAGAATAAAGAGCGCTGGCAAACTATCTAGGAGCGTATTAATATGGCGCTCACGAGCGCGCAAGCGCGACATACTTAGGCCAATTAAGAGTATTAGCAGAACAGACGGTGCGAAACCATAAATCAATGTTTGGCTAATCGCCTTGATTTCAGGACTAAAACTACCTCCCGCATACTCCAACACCAACGGCCAAAGAACAAAAGTCAAACTCGCCAATAGCACCCCAAGAAGCAGCATGAAGCCCTCAACTTGAGAAATAAAACGGCGTTGCTCGTCTCTGCTATCATGACGCAACTTCACGAAGCTCGGTATAAGTACAATGGAAAAAACACCGACTAAAGTAGTTGGCAACCAAGTACTCATGGTCATGGTGAATTGATACGCATCCACCACCTCACTGACCCCATAACGATCAGCTACCGCAATCTCTTTGAGAGCACCAGCTATTTTTCCGATAAACAAGAAAAAAGCCACTCGCAGGGCACCCTTGACAATACGCAGGTGATCCCCATCAAGGGCTTTAAAACGCTTAGAAAACACGTATTTTTACTTTAAAAAATTGATATACCAAGGCATTGCCTCAGCCAACCCCTCTCTAATACTATGCGTAGGTTGGTATCCCAAGTGCTCAACAATTTTTGTGATATCGGCTTGGGAGTGACGTACATCCCCAGCTCTAAAATCCTGATGAATAACTTCTTTTTGATAACGTAGACCATTTTCTGAGAGTAGCTCATTTAAGTGAACAAACAACTCATTTAATGAGGTACGGTTATTTAGAGCGACGTTATACACCTCATAACCTGACTCGGGCATTTGTACCGAGCTGAGAATATTGGCTTGTACTGTATTTTCTATGTAGCAAAAATCACGACTGGTTTCACCATCACCGTTAATAATCACATCTTCGTCATGAATCATCGCCCCGGTCCACTTGGGAATCACTGCAGCATAAGCACCGTTAGGCGTTTGGCGTTTACCAAAGACATTAAAGTAACGTAAACCAATAGACTTAAAGCCATAATTTAGGGCAAAAACACGCGCATAAAGCTCATTAACATATTTAGTCACAGCATAGGGCGACAATGGATTACCGATTTTCGGTTCTTGTTTGGGCAAGTCCGGATGATCACCGTAAGTGGAGCTGGACGCCGCAAATACAAAAGACTCAACACCCTCATCACGACTGGCTACCAGCATATTTAAAAAGCCGTCAATATTAACCTGATTCGTTGTAATCGGATCGTTTAAAGAACGTGGCACTGACCCTAAAGCTGCCTGATGCGAAACATAATCCACACCCTTAACGGCCTCTTGACACGTTGCCAAATCACGAATATCACCTTCGACAAAGCGAAAATTAGACCACTGCTTAGCGCTGACCTGGCTTTGTACCTCATCTAAATTGTGCTGAAAACCGGTAGCAAAGTTATCTAAGCCCACCACCTTTTGCTCATGTTTTAATAAAAACTCTAATAAATTAGAGCCAATAAAACCGGCACAACCCGTGATCAACCAAGTCTTTGGTTGAGCTGCTAGTTGTTGTTTAACTTGTTCAAACTTAGTCGTCATAAAATATATGTAATAAAAGATTAAATGAGTCTGAGTGATGCCCTATAGGCGAATATCAACGTCTTCTGCATCATAAACGTACTTAAGGTCGTAAAGAACGTGCTCGTCTTTACCAATGGCACGAATTTTATCAATACCCATCTCTCTAAACTGCTGATGTGCCACCGCAAGAATAACCCCATCATACGCCCCCTCTTCTAGCGTTTGAATAGGCTTAATTCCATATTCGCGTTCACACTCCTCAGGATCTACCCAAGGGTCATAAACGTCAACGTTAATGTTGTATTCGGCAAGCTCATTGACGATATCAACAACACGCGTATTACGCAGGTCAGGACAATTTTCTTTAAACGTTAAGCCCATTACTAAAATACGGGACTCTTGTACTTGAATACGCTTTTTAGTCATCGCCTTAATTAATTGAGCGACCACATAGGTACCCATACCATCATTTAAGCGACGACCGGCCAAAATAATCTCTGGGTGATAACCAATGGATTGTGCCTTATGAGTCAGATAATAAGGATCAACACCAATACAATGACCACCAACTAAACCTGGACGAAATGGTAAAAAATTCCACTTGGTGCCGGCGGCTTCTAATACCGCCTCAGTATCAATATCCAAACGGTTAAAGATAATAGCCAATTCATTAATTAAGGCAATATTAACGTCACGCTGAGTATTTTCAATCACCTTGGCAGCCTCAGCAACTTTGATGCTGGATGCTTTGTGTGTTCCTACCGTGATAATTTGTTGATATAGTTGATCAATCAACTCAGCTGCCTCCGGAGTCGAGCCGGAGGTAACTTTGGTGATATTAGTTACACGGCGATCCTTATCGCCCGGATTAATACGCTCAGGGCTATAACCTACAAAAAAGTCTTGATTAAACTTCAGACCGGAGAATTTCTCTAAGATAGGTACACAATCATCCTCGGTAGCACCGGGATATACCGTTGACTCATAGATAACAATATCGCCCTTGCTGAGCACCTTGCCAAGCATCTCAGAGGCTTTTAGTAAAGGCGTTAAATCAGGACGCTTATACTCATCAATCGGAGTTGGCACAGTAACAATAAAGGTATTGGCCGCTCGCAAATCCTCAGCATCAGCAGTATAACTAATGTATTTTGCAGCTTTCAGTCCTTCAGGTTCAACCTCTAATGTATGATCCTTACCGCCTTTTAGTTCCTCAACGCGGTCCCGATTAATATCAAAGCCGATAACTGAACGCTTTTTGGCAAACTCCACCGCTAATGGCAAGCCAACATAGCCTAAACCAATAACTGCTAATTTAATATCCTCTAGCTTCAAAGCAAACTCCTAACTATTTTTATATCTTAACAATCTAATTGTAAATCATGATAATAACTATCTGCGGCTAAATACTGAAGGCAACAATAACCACCGTGGGCAGCGCCAATTAACTAAGCGTGAATACAACCACAAATAAAGTCCTGAAAAGACCAACATAGATAAGCAAAGCATCCATGAGTTTGACCAGAAAATAGTCGCCGGTACCAGTCCGATCAAACAAAGCACCCACAAATACGGCGATGTTAGCGCATTACATAAAGCCGGCACCTGATGGCGACTATCACGGCTAAAAGTCACTCGTACTAAGCGTCTAAAGATTAGTTGATGCAAATGCAGAGCATCCGGCTGATCAACTCGCACCTTGCGAATAAAACGGCGGCGCCAAATCGAAAACATAGTTTCAAAAATTGGGTAAAACAAGACTGCAAGCGCATAAAAAGGTGAGACGGATGGATTACGCGCCACTAGCTGCACTGCCAATTCGGCTAATATAAATCCAATGAAATAAGCTCCGCCGTCACCTAAAAACACTCGCCCAAAAGGGAAATTCCAAACCAAGAAGCCCATCACCGCAGATGCCATCGCAAGGGCAATGGCAAAAATCGCCATATCATTGACCTGATACGCTACCAAGGCCAAAGAAATGGAAATCAGACAGGAAACCATACCGGCCAGACCGTTCATGCCGTCAATAAGGTTCATCGCATGGGTACAGCCGCCGACAGCAACCATGGTAAATAGCAACGACACAGGCCAAAAGCTTAGAACCCAGTCAAACCATTCAAAACCAACACGCGAAACCCCGCCCAACAGCCACCAAGCGATTGCAGCTGAGGCAAAGGCTGCCAACAAACGCTTACCAGCACCGATCTCTTTGGTTATATCCTCTAAGATACCCGCCACAAAAACCGGCATGGCAGCCACAAACAAAGCTGGCCAAAACCAGTTTAAAGTCGTATTATCCGGCTTCCCTAAAACCAACAAGCCAGCCAAAGTACCTGCAAACACAGCCAAACCACCAATACGTGGGGTGGAGCGTGTGTGAGAAGCCTGAGGCTTGTCTAGATCTGAATCACCAGTAAAGCGTCCGTGCCAACGCTCGGAGGCAATAATCAAACCGCCTACCGTAAACGCTACAACACAAATCAAGAGATACTGCCAAGCATCTGTCACAATATATCTACTATCAAAAAGTATTAATCAATTAAGCTCTTAAAGACAACAAAGTCTAACAGACTTACAAAGTTAAAATAGTTAGCATCTATTTAAATTTGCAACATAGCTTATAGTAGCCTTGCGCTTACTACTCTGCTCTGACAACGCCTTCAGTTGCAAAGCCCCACTCTTGCGCATAATCCAATAACTCGTTAACTACAGTCGCATCAGCTTGCTTGGCGCGAGACAACACCCACAAGTACTGACGATCTGGCGTACCGACAAGTGAATATTCATAATCACCGGCTATTTTTAAAATCCAGTAATCTCCCCAAACAGCAGGGATAAAAGACATCCAAGCTGGCGCAAAACGGACTTCCAGTTTAGCGCTATCGGGCGTTTGCACTGCAGTGGCGAGCCTAGCCTGCCCTTTGGCTTCGTCAAAACTGCCATCAGCCACTCTGCAGCTATTAAGTACTTCAATGCTACTATCGGCCTTTAAACTATAAACTGCTTGTGTATCACCTATGCATTGCGCTTGAAAACGATTAGGCAATTTAGCCTGTTCGTACCATGTACCCACATACTGCGTTAAATCAACCGATTTTTCAGTATCAAGTGGCGCATAGCTAGCCTTTGATGAGCAAGCAGCTAACATGCTCACTAACAATATACCAAGTACTTTTTTCATAAGACCCCCTAGTTGCTTATAGTGATATTGTAAACATAGTCCTGCCCTATATTTCCATACCACTCTATCAAGTGGACAAAAAAAACCCGGAACCTAAAAGATTCCGGGTAAATCCACCAAAGGAGGAGGGTGGAGGAGACATCTGCATAAACTAAAGCCCTAATTGAGGAGACAATTACAAGAAGAAACTTTAGTTTAAATTCCTGCGAGCTACTAGGTAAAAACCCTATAACTCGACAACAATTAAATAATAGCAAAACTTTTGTTGCGGCACAAGAAGAAATAGATGAAAACCCTAATTAACTTATTTAATCTTATTTTTTTTGTTGTTTTTTTATGCAAAACAAAAGATTTATTCCTGACAATTAGAGAAAAGCCTCTCAATTGTCATCTTAATGATATTGCCAACTAAACTCTATTCCCCAAAGATCATACTAAGATCCTTTAGGCAAGTGCTCAATCAACTGATGAAAAGCGACACAATACTTATAAATAAAACCTCAGTTCTATATAATGATTTAACACATTTAAAAATTTAAATAATTGATCAAACATCAAAAAGTATAGGAAAGATTGTTATGCAATGTTCTGTTGAATGGAATGGCCCTGAGGGTATGTTATTTGTTTGTAGCACCGGTAGTGGTCACACCCTTACTATCGATGGCCCCCCTGAGGGTGGAGGCAACAACCTCGCACCTCGCCCTATGGAAACTCTATTAAGCGGCGCAGGTGCTTGCTCTGCTTATGATGTTGTCATGATTTTACAACGTGGTCGCAAAGACATTCGTCGCTGTCGCTTAAATATCACTTCAGAACGCGCTGACACTGAACCCAAGGTCTTCACCAAAATTCACTTTGAATTTATTGTCAGCGGTCGTGAGCTGCAAGAAAGCGTCGTTGAGCGTGCGATTAATTTAAGCCACGAAAAGTATTGCTCCGCCATTGCAATGCTTAATAAAACCGCCGAAATCACCCACTCATTCCGCATTGAAGAGGTTTAATGATGAATTCTAATCTTATAAACACCAACGCACGCTCAGACCAGTATGAGGAGTTGATGCGTTTTGTGTTCGAACATGGTGTTGAAAAATCAGACCGTACAGGCACCGGCACCCGTTCACATTTCGGCTATCAAATGCGCTTTGATTTACAGCAAGGCTTCCCGCTCGTTACCACTAAAAAAATTCACCTTCGCAGTGTCGTTTATGAATTGTTGTGGTTCTTGCGTGGCGACTCTAATGTCCGCTGGCTTCAAGAAAACGGCGTCAGCATTTGGAACGAGTGGGCTGACGCCGAGGGTGAGTTAGGGCCTGTTTATGGTGTACAGT
>JAAZFX010000118.1 GCA_012511555.1 Alcaligenaceae bacterium
CCAAAAGCTTTGTCGCGTGGTACGGTAGTCGGTAATCCAGTGCGTGCGGAGCTTCTGAGTTTGCCCTTGCCGACAGAGCGATTTGCTACGCGCACAGGCTCTCTGCGTTTGCTGGTAGTCGGTGGTAGTTTAGGTGCTCTGGCCTTAAATAACTTAATCCCTCAAGCGATGGCTTTAGTGCCCTCTGCACAGCGTCCACTTATTACGCACCAATCGGGTGCTGCCCATCTTGAATTACTAAAAAATAATTATCAAGAAGCAGGAGTAGAAGCAAATTGTGTCGCTTTCATTGATAATATGGCAAATGCACTTGCCGAGGCTGATTTGCTCATCTGTCGTGCTGGAGCTATGACTGTAGCAGAAGTTGCCGCAGTGGGCGTACCTGCATTGTTTGTACCTTTGCCCGGAGCAATTGATGATCATCAAACGGCCAATGCGCGTTGGCTGGCAGATAGCGGTGCCGCAGAAGTAAAAGCACAATCCGCATTAAGTGCACAATGGTTAGCCGAGTGGTTGCTTGCCAAGGACCGCGAACAGTTATTAAATATGGCGAATTTGGCACGGGCAATGGCATTGCCAGGTGCTACACATACAATTGCTGATGTTTGTGAGCAATTGGCTAGAGAATAAAATGAAGTATAGAATCAGAAATATCCATTTAGTAGGAATCGGCGGCTCAGGTATGAGTGGTATCGCTGAGGTGTTGATTAACCAAGGTTATCAAGTTAGCGGCTCAGATTTAAATAAAACGGCAGTTACCAAGCGTTTAGAGGATCTGGGCGCACATATTTTTTATGAGCATGCCGCAGATAATGTTGATAAGGCAGAAGCCGATGTAGTGGTTATTTCCACAGCAATCTCCGGTGGTAATCCGGAGGTCCTCAATGCACGATCTCAGGGGATTCCTGTGGTCTCCCGTGCGATGATGTTAGCCGAATTGATGCGCTTGAAAATGGGTATTGCGGTTGCCGGTACTCACGGAAAAACAACCACGACCAGCTTGGTTAGCAGTATTTTGGCGGCAGCTAAACTTGATCCTACCTTTGTGATCGGCGGTCGATTAAATTCGGCTGGAACCAATGCCTACTTGGGTAAGGGCGATTATATTGTGGTTGAAGCGGATGAGTCGGATGCTTCTTTCCTTAATCTATTGCCAGTAATGGCTATCGTCACCAATATTGACGTTGATCATATGGATACTTATGGTCACGACGTCGCTCGTCTACGTAGTGCTTTTGTGCAGTTCACTCAGAATTTGCCTTTCTACGGTACGGCCATTTTGTGTGTGGATGATGATAATGTCAAAAAAATCATCCCATTTATTTCTCGTCCAATCGTTACCTACGGTATTGAGGAAGAAGCGGATTATAGAGCTACGAATATTCGTAGTGTGGGTCCAGAAATGCATTTTACGGTGCACAGAAATTGTGGTCGTAGACGTCAAGCTGAGCCTTTGAATATCGTGCTGAATTTACCGGGGCATCATAATGTTCTAAATTCCTTAGCGGGAATTGCATTGGCAACAGAGATTGGGGTAGAGGATGAGGCTATTGTTACTGCGCTCAAAAACTTTACCGGTGTGGGACGTCGTTTCAGCTTTATTGGTGACATTGAGTCGCAACAAATCAATGGCGGTGGCACTTATACCTTGATTGATGATTATGGTCATCATCCTGTGGAGATGGAAGCGACCATTCAAGCAGCGCGTGGTGCTTGGCCCGATAGACGTTTAGTGCTGGCTTTTCAACCACACCGTTATAGTCGTACACGTGATTGTTTTGAAGAATTTGTGCGGGTGTTGGGCTTGGCTGACGAGGTGTTGTTAACAGATGTTTATGCCGCCGGTGAGTTCCCACTCAGTTCTGCAAATGGCGAGGCGTTATATAAAGCGTTACAACAAGATGCTAAGGTCAAACCCCAATTTTTTCCAAATATAGAGGACTTGCCGCAGGCAGTACATGCTTTTGCGCGCAAGGGTGATATTGTTATAACAATGGGCGCTGGTTCAATCAGCAGGGTGCCTGCAAAAATCTTGGAGACTGCAAATGGCTAGTACAGATAATAATTTCGGTAAGGTCGGTGTGTTATATGGCGGTGTATCGGCTGAGCGTGAGGTATCTTTAAATTCGGGTGCTGGAGTGCATGCTGCACTACTCGAAAAGGGTGTGAATGCACATCTGTTTGATATGGCTGAGCATGGCCTTGGTGATTTAGAAGCGGCAAAATTCGATCGAGTATTTATTATTTTGCATGGTCGTTATGGTGAGGATGGTTGCATCCAGGGTGCTTTAGAGATTTTAGGTATTCCCTATACTGGTCCAAGTGTGATGAGTTCCAGTGTCGCTATGGATAAGATTATGACCAAGCGTCTGTTTATCGAGCAAGGGATTCCCACACCTAAGTATCATGTAGTGCGCAATGCCGCCGATTTAAAAGAAGCTGTTAATAAGCTAGGTTTACCGATGATTTTAAAACCTCCTCATGAGGGCTCTACTATCGGTTTGACTAAAATTCATACAGCTGAACAACTTGATGCGGCTTTAGAGCAAGCGTCACAATACGATAAAGTGTTGTTGGCCGAGCAGTGTATTATTGGTCGAGAGTTGACTGTGGCTGTTTTAGGCCAAGGTGAGGATGCGCGAGCATTGCCGGCAATTGAAATTATTGCTCCGGATGGCAATTATGACTTCCATAACAAGTATCATTCAGATGATACACAGTATATTTGCCCTGCCGAAATTTCTCCTGAATTGACCAGAAAAATCCAGGATTATTGTGTGCAAGCATATCGTACTGTAGGTTGTGAGGGCTGGTCACGTGTTGACGTGATGCTAAATGCTAACGATGAACCGTATTTGTTGGAGATTAATACTGCACCAGGTATGACTAGCCACTCTTTGGTACCAATGGCAGCCAAAGCCGATGGCATGACTTATCCGGAGTTGTGTGTAAATATTCTTGCCTCGGCCGATCTGAAAGTCGGCCGCAAGGGTTAATATAAAGCATAATTTTTAAGGTGTTGGCGTGATATTTTCGGATCCCCGTTTTATTAACCGCGTTGCCGGCTTTTTGGTGACGGTAGGGGTATTAATCATACTTGGGGGGGTAGGCTACCGAGTAATGCATTTGCCGATGTTTAATATTAGCCGTATTGTTTTGGAGCCACAGCAGGGCGATGTTTTATCTTATGCATCGCCTGCCAGCATCCAAGGAAGTTTAGATGGGCGGGTGCAGGGCAACTTCTTCAGTTTGGATTTGCTGGAGGTCCAAGGTGTTTTAAGTACATCGCCTTGGGTTCGTCATGTGGATATTACGCGCTTATGGCCAAATGGCCTATTGTTGCGGATTGAAGAGCATGAGCCCTTTGCATTGTGGAATGAAGAGGCACTGATTAATACTTGGGGCGAAAAGTATTTGGCCAATCGAGGTGAGGTTGACAGCATTGATAACTTACCCCAGTTTTTTGGCCCCGATGGTTCCGAAGAACTGGTGGTACAGCGTTATGCTGAGTTAATGCGTTGGTTGAGTCCAATCAATTTAAGAGTTAAGGAGTTAGGTCTGAATGACCGCTATTCTTGGCGTATTTTATTGGACAATAATATGACCTTAATTATGGGACGTGACCCCGGCGCTGAAATTGCAAATCCCTACGATGGTGTAGGTGCAATTAGTTTTGCCGAGACGATTGAACGTTTTGTTCGCAGTTGGCCGGCATTGTTAAAACGAATTGAGGGAAGGCAGATAGAACGGATCGATCTCCGCTATACTAGAGGTTTTGCGATTACCTTTACGGATAGCAAAAGTTCTGAGCAGCCCTGACTAATCTGATAAGCAATAAGCCGATAAGCAATAAGTGAGTTAATTGAAAAATGAGTCGAGACCACAATAAGGATGTAATTGTTGCCCTGGATATAGGTACTAGTACTGTTGTTGCTATCGTGGCCGAGTGTTTGGCTGACGGTCGTTACGAGGTTATTGGTGTGGGCCAGGCACTGTCACGCGGTATGCGTAAAGGCGTGGTAGTCAATATCGAGCAGATCGTCGGCTCGATACAGCAGGCTCTGGAAGAAGCGTGCCTGATGGCTGATTTCCGCATTCGCGAGGTGTATACCGGTATTGGCGGTAGCCATATTAATAGTTTCAACTCTAGCGGCATGGTGGCCGTAGTTGACAAGGAAGTTAGTACGGCTGATGTGCGCCGAGTACTGGATACGGCCAAAGCAGTCAATATCGCTAACGATCACGAAATCCTTCACGTTATTACTCAGCAATATACCTTAGACAAACAAGAAGGAATTATCCAGCCTGTGGGTATGGCGGGTATCCGTCTGGAGGTGCGTGTACACATTATTACCGGTTTACAGAGTGCGACACAAAACGTCCTTAAGTGTATTCGTCGTTGTGGCTTAGAGGTTCGCGGCCTGGTCTTCCAAGCCCTGGCAGCCAGTCAAGTTTGCTTAACCGCAGATGAAAAGGAACTGGGCGTTGCCCTTGTAGATATTGGCAGTGGTACGACTGATGTTGCCGTATGGCATGGTGGAGCCTTACGTCATACAGCAGTATTTCCGCAGGGTGGTGACCAGATCACCAATGACATCGCAACCATGTTGCGTACGCCGACACCCGATGCTGAGGATATTAAATTAAATTACGGCGTAGCTAAAGCAAGTTTGGTTGACTCTGAAGAGACCTTTGAAGTGATTGGGCTGGGTAACCGTGAATCTCGCGAGATGGAGCGTCATATTCTTGCCCAAGTAATTGAGCCGCGAGTAGAAGAGATTCTGATGGGTGTGATGAGTGCTTTGGCTGAGTCGGGTCACAAGGTCACTGGTTTGGTATTAACCGGCGGCACGGCTTTACTACCCGGTATTCAGGAGTTGGCCGAGGATATGTTCCAGGTGCCTGTACGTATTGGTGTACCGATTTATGATGGTAGCTTGTCTGACGTGGTTTGTGAGCCGAGATTTGCTACCTCAATGGGTTTATTAAGCTATTCGCGTATGCAGCAATATGCCCAACATGGGGATATGCCAAAAGAAGGATTAATAAAACGTCTTTGGCGCTTTATTACCAACAGCTTATAGTTTAGAATATAGTTTGCAGTGGAGTAGGGTGGAGATTTCTCAAAGGCAGTGCGAATCTCGCATTGGCTCTTTCTTTGAGAGTGTTTCCGTGTTTTCGATATAGGAAGGTAGGAGTCTCTCAGATGAGCATGGATTTAGGTTTTAAATTTGTTGACCAAGAACAGCCGCAAAACGGCACGGTCATCAAGGTCGTTGGCGTTGGTGGCGCCGGTGGCAACGCAGTCAACCATATGATCGCCAAAGGTCTTAAGGGTGTTGAGTTTATCAGTGCAAATACTGATGCTCAATCATTAAGCAGTTCTCAAGCTGATCACGTGATTGCTTTAGGTACCACCGGGTTAGGAGCCGGTGCTAAGCCTGAAAATGGTCGCGCGGCTGCTGAAGCTGCTCGTGAGCAAATTCGCAATGCATTAGCGGGCGCTCACATGGTCTTTATTACCGCAGGTATGGGTGGTGGTACCGGTACGGGTGCCAGCCCAGTGGTAGCACAGATTGCTCGCGAATTAGGTATTTTGACGGTCGGCGTGGTAACCAAGCCTTTCGGCTACGAGGGTACTCGTCGTATGAAGTCGGCCGAAGAGGGTATTCAGAATTTAACTGACAATGTCAACGCCCTAATCGTCGTACTTAATGATCGCTTAGAGGATATGCTAGGTGAAGACGCTACCATGCAAGAGTGCTTTGTTGAGGCCGATGACGTACTTCACAATGCTTGCGCGGGTATTGCTGAAATTATCAATGTTGAGGGTAATATCAACGTTGACTTCGAAGACGTTAAGACCATCATGAGTGAGCAGGGTCAAGCGATGATGGGTACTGCAGTAGCCTCAGGCGAAGATCGTGCCAAGAAAGCGGCTGAAGAAGCAATTGCTTGCCCGCTTTTAGAGGGTGTAGATCTAAACGGCGCTCGTGGCGTGTTAATCAATATCACGGCTAGCAGCGGTATCACTCAGCGTGAGGTTCGTACGATTAACGAGGTTATTACTGGTTACGCGGACAAAGACGCAGTTATTATTTCCGGTATTGCTCACGATGACAATATGGGCGATCAGATTCGCGTTACCGTGGTTGCTACAGGTCTTGGTCGTAAAAAGCCTGAGATTGTAGTTGATAATTCAGAACAACAACAGCTTCGTACCGGTACGGATGATGCTAGCGCAGTAGTTGATGGTTTAAGAGGTTCTGTCGGTGGCTTCAATCCGATTCGTGCGGTACGCGGTCCTCGTTCAGGTCATCTTAATGTCGGCTTTGGTTTATCCAGCGCTGCTACAACAGATTCAGCTGCTATTTCTCGTCGTTCTCTGTCAGATGATGAGCGTAATGATAGCGATGTTCCAGCCTTTTTACGTAAACAAGCTAATTAATTAGTTCACTTAGCTAGTTTAGTATAGCTAGCTTGGTGCAGCTCGTTTGCAGTAGTCAAGAAGCATTGCAGCGATGTGATTCTTAAGGATTAAAGAGATTGGGAACTACTAAATACCAATACTGTCAAAACGTCAGTATTGGTATTTTTATTACAAGTTTATTTCTATTATTTTACTTCGGTAAGTTATTGAGTTAAAAAGATTTTCTTCTGCTTGATCGAGTTAAAATAATAGAATAAATTAAAACAACATAAATTAATCAGATTTTTATAGAAGACTAGCCATGTTAAAACAAAGAACTATACAAAAGGCGGTAAAAACTATTGGCGTGGGTGTTCATTCCGGGCATCGTGTGGAACTTACTTTACGTCCTGCAGAGGCTAATACAGGGATTGTTTTTCACCGTATTGATACGCCTCAGGTAATTGATTTCCCTGCGCAGGCAGAAAAGGTTGGCAACACCCGTATGGCTTCAGTCCTTGTTAACGGAGAGTACCGAGTGTCAACCGTTGAGCACTTGATGTCTGCTTTAGCAGGTTTAGGCATTGATAATATCCATATTGATTTGACTGGTGAAGAAGTACCTATTATGGACGGTAGCGCAGCTACCTTTGTTTATTTGCTCCGTTCGGCAGGCATTGTAGAGCAAGATGCACCTAAGCGTTTTATACGCGTCAAAAAAACCGTAGAGGTTATTGAAGGTGAGGGTGATAGCCTTAAGTGGGCGCGCCTTGAGCCGCATCCGGGTTTTTCTTTAGCGTTTTCAATTGACTTTAAGCATCCGGCGATTGCATCCACAGCAAATTTTGCTGAAATTGATTTTGCCAAGGATTCTTATATCAAAGAAATCTCTCGTGCCCGCACTTTTGGTTTTGCCCAAGAGGTTGAGTTGTTGCGTTCTGCAGGTTTAGGACGTGGCGGTAATCTTGATAATGTGATTGTGCTTGATGAGTACCGTATTCTTAACGAAGACGGTTTGCGTTACGAAGACGAGTTTGTTAAGCATAAGATCCTTGATGCGATTGGTGATCTATATCTTGCCGGTAAGCCATTACTTGCTAGATACGTCGCATGTAAATCAGGCCATGATTTAAATAATAAGTTGGTGCTTGCTTTATTGGCTCAACCCGATGCTTATGAGGTGGTTACTTATGAAAGTGAAAAAGCCAAAGCAGAGGTATTTAATCACGACTGGCAGTTAGCATAATCTATAGTTTGTCCCGCATGTAATTTAAACATTTTGAAATCAAACCGGGTTTCGTATAACCTTCAGTTCAACATTATGCAGTTCTAAACCGTGCTTATTTAGATGACGAGTCATGCTTGGAGCCAATTGCTTGATTTTTGCAGCACAGGCATTATTAGCAACTGCCAGTCTGAGTGTGCCGTCAGTATAATTGATGATCAGGCACTGCTTTGTCAATTCAGTACCAAGCACATTAACCAATAGCGGTTGTAGTTTCAAAATAGTGCGGGCACGATCCAGAACAGCTCCGGTGTTTTGCTCTTGCTCTAACCACTCTATTGCAGTTTGAAAGCGCGGCGGTTTACGGTAGTTACGATGTGATTTCATAGTGAGGAAATAGCGTTGGCTAAAAAATTTGTATCACCACGTCGAGCGAGACAAAAAACACAAAAAGTTTGGTCTTTTAGCATCACGGTATTGTGCGTGTGTATTGCTCTGGTTGTCGGTGCTGTGTTGGAGCGTTACTATGGCTATCATCAAGATGTCAATAGTAGTTCGTCGATGGACCTAAGTAGTGTACCCCAAAACCCGGCACAACAAAACCTGATCGAGCATAGTCTAGGTCAGTTTGCCCAGCAATTAGCTGAGGCTAAAATCGTCCTGGAAAATATCACCCAAGTCACTGAAAGGATAAGTCGTAATCCATCATTTAATGTTGGAGTTGCAGGCAATACTTTCGCTCAACCTAATCTAAGTGAATACGACCAGCCTATGGAGGACTTTGTTGATGAGACAGGCTATTCAGGTGAGAAAATCGGTCGTGAACTGGATTTGTTGAAGCAAAAATTATACCAACAAGAAAATCGTATACGATCTTTAGATGTGTTGATGCAAAGTCGTAAAATTGATTTGGATCGTGTACCTACCGGCATACCAGTTTCTATGCTGCAGGCACGTATGTCTTCACCTTTCGGTTGGCGAATTCATCCTATTAGCAGAACGTCAAGATTGCATGCCGGCGTGGACTATGCTGCTCCCAAGGGTACGCCTATTTATGCCGCCAGCAATGGCGTTGTCAGTAGTGCCAGTTATGTGAGTGGTTATGGCTATTTAATAGAAATAGATCACGGTGCGGGGGTAACGACGGTTTATGCACACAATAGTGAGAATCTAGTCGAAGCTGGTGATATTGTTGGTCGCCGCCAAATGATTGCTCGTGTAGGCAATACAGGCAATTCCACCGGTGCTCATCTGCATTTCGAAGTACGACTCGATGGCGTGCCAATTGATCCCATGTTAGTCTTAGGCAAGGATTTGTCCAAGATTCAAGTACCTGCCGGTGGTTCTTTGTTGGATACATTAAAGCTCCTGAGTCAGGAGTAGACAAAATTTTTCAAAAAATCTTGATAACTACGAACTTGCCCTCACATGCATTAGGCTATGGGTTAAACTGTTGAGTTATTGCCGCCTCATCGGCGTTTAGCCGTCAATAGATTTTTATAATATTCACTACACAGACGATATGATGTCCATTTTTAAAAAAATCATCGGTAGCCGTAATGATCGACTACTTAAGCAATATAGAAAAACAGTAGCTAAGATCAATAAGCTAGAGCCTGAGATGCAGGCCTTGAGCGACGATGAGTTAGCAGCTAAAAGCGCAGAGTTTAAGGAGCGTTTGGCTGGTGGTCAGAGCTTGGATGATATTTTACCTGAGGCTTTTGCTGTAGTACGCGAAGCCTCTGTTCGTGTTCTGGGTATGCGTCATTTTGATGTGCAGATGATCGGTGCTCTAGCTTTACACCAAGGCAAGATTGCTGAGATGCGTACAGGTGAGGGTAAGACTTTGATGTCTACCTTGGCGATTTATTTAAATGCCCTGGCAGGCAAGGGCGTACACGTTGTTACTGTCAATGAGTACCTTGCTGCGCGTGATGCTCACAATAATGGCCGTTTATTTGAGTTCTTAGGCTTAACCGTTGGCGTGGTTGCTTCGAATCAGAGTAATCCCGATAAAATCGCTGCTTACGGAGCCGATGTTACCTACGGTACTAATAACGAATTTGGTTTCGATTACTTACGCGACAACATGGAGTATCGTGTTGAGGACCGTCGTCAACGTGGTCTCTATTTTGCGATTGTCGATGAGGTCGACTCTATTTTAATTGATGAGGCTCGTACCCCATTAATTATTTCCGGTCAGGCTGAAGACAATACTGAGCTTTACAAGGCAATGGATGTGGTGCCGGCGATGATGAATCGCATGGAGAGTGAACCGCGTCCTGATGAGCCGGAGCCAGAAGGTGATTTCTGGGTTGATGAAAAGGCTCAGCAAATTCATTTATCAGAAGCCGGCCACGAAAAGGCCGAACATATTTTACGCGACATGAAGATTTTACCTGAGGGTCAATCTTTATATGATCCGCGTAATATTAGTTTAGTGCATCACTTGATGGTTGCTCTAAGAGCGCATAACCTTTTCCATCGAGATCAGCATTATGTGATCCAGGATGGTGAAGTGGTTATTGTTGATGAATTTACCGGCCGCTTTATGCAGGGTCGTCGCTGGTCTGATGGTTTACATCAAGCGGTTGAGGCTAAAGAAAAAGTTGATATTCAAAATGAAAATCAGACCTTAGCATCAATTACCTTCCAGAATTACTTCCGTATGTACGATAAGTTGGGCGGAATGACCGGTACAGCAGATACCGAAGCCTATGAGTTCCAGCAGATTTATGGCCTAGAAACCGTTATTATCCCGACTAACTTACCGATGGTGCGTCAGGATCAAAACGATCAAATTTTTAAAAATGATGAGCAAAAGTTTGCCGCTATTATTAAAGATGTGCGTGATTGTTTCGAGCGCAAGCAACCGGTGTTAGTGGGTACAACCAGCATTGAAAACTCCGAGCTTTTATCTGAGATGCTCAAAAAAGAGGGTTTACCTCACCATGTCCTAAATGCCAAGCAGCACGCGCGTGAAGCTGAGATTGTTGCAGAAGCCGGTAAGCCCGGCGCCATTACTATTGCTACCAATATGGCCGGTCGTGGTACTGATATTGTGTTGGGCGGTAGTATTGAGAAAAATATCAATATGGTGATGGCTGACGATTCACTTGATGCGGAACAGAAAAAAGCTCGTATTCAAGAGATTCGCGAAGCATGGAAACCAGTTAACCAAGAGGTTAAAGATGTTGGTGGCCTACGAATTATTGGTACTGAGCGTCATGAGTCACGTCGTATTGATAATCAGCTGCGCGGTCGTGCCGGCCGTCAGGGTGACCCGGGTTCATCACGTTTCTACTTGGGTTTAGATGACTCATTGATGCGCATTTTTGCCGGTGATCGCGTGCGTGCGATTATGGAGCGATTAGGGGTTGATGGTGAGCCTATTGAAGCAAAAATGGTTACTCGTTCTATTGAGTCTGCCCAGCGCAAGGTTGAGAGCCGTAACTTTGATATTCGCAAGCAATTACTCGAATTTGATGACGTTGCCAATGAGCAGCGTAAAGTTATCTATAGTCAGCGTAATGAGGTTTTAGAGTCAGCGTCTCTTAAAGACATGTTGACTAACCTTCGTCACGACGCTGTGGCAGAGTTAGTGCGTCAGTATGTGCCAGAAGAGTCCATGGAAGAGCAATGGGATATCTCTACACTAGAAAATGTCCTTGCGACGGATTGGCAGTTACACGTGCCGCTTTCCAAGTGGGTAGAGGAAGATGGCAATTTAGACGATGAAGGTATTTTAGAGCGCATCATCCAAGAGGCTGATAAGCAGGATCAGCAAAAAGTTGAATTGGTCGGCGAGGAGTCTTGGGCTCAGTTCGAACGCTCTGTCTTGCTAGACCGTATGGATGGCAGCTGGCGTGAGCATTTATCGGCTTTAGATCATTTGCGTCAAGGTATTCACTTGCGTGGTTATGCACAAAAAGATCCTAAGCAAGAGTACAAAAAAGAAGCGTTTACCTTATTTTCACATATGCTTGATCGTATCCGTGACGAAGCAGTCAAGATCCTTATGACGGTTCAAATCCAAGCGCCGGAGCAAGTAACCGAAGCCCAAGCTCAACAGCAGAAGTCGGGTGGTGTACAAAATGTACAATACCATCATGCAGACGCTGATGAAGCCTTAGGTGGGCAGTCTGCTTCTGGTGTTGAGATTAATGCAGAAGGTGATGTGTCCGGTGGCGGCATCACTGTCAAGAATATGATGCGTAATGTTGGCCGTAATGACCCTTGCCCATGCGGTAGCGGCAAGAAATATAAACAGTGTCACGGTAAACTTAGTTAGTTTAAACAGCACACAATAAAAAGAGCAGGGCGATTAATAATCACTCTGCTCTTTTTGTATGTACTACGCAGCCTACATCAAGAAGGCGGTAGCCAATCCCAAGAAAATAAAGAATCCCAGGGAGTCAGTGGCAAAGGTTAAGAGCACTGAAGAGCCAAGGGCTGGGTCTTTATTAAAACGATCTCGTATCATGGGGATTAGTACGCCGAGGGTCGCACCGACCAGCATATTTAAGACCATGGCGGTTCCCATGACCAAAGCGATTTTAATGGAGCCTGAAAAGATCCAGGCAAAAGTTCCGGCAATTAAACTGCCGCCCAGACCTACACAGAGCGTCACAAAAATCTCACGCTTTAATAGAGTTCGCGCATTTTTTTGATTCACACGGCCTACTGCCAGTGCGCGGATCACCATGGTCATTGTTTGATTGCCAGAGTTGCCGCCAATACCTGCAACGATCGACATTAAGAAGGCCAAAATCACGATATGACTGACCGTGCCCTCGAAGCGAGAGGCCACTAGTGAGGCGATGGAGGCAGTCATTAAGTTAATCAAAAGCCAAGGAGCACGGTTAGGGATGGCGCGGCGAATCGGTACGAAGATATCCTCTTCTTGTAAACCTGCTTGTGCTAGAGCGTGTTCATTAGAGTCTTCACGGATTACATCAACAATATCGGTAATAGTCACGCGGCCAATTAAGGTGTTGTTTTCATCAATGACCGGCGCAGAGGCTAAGTCATAGCGTTCAAAAGCAGAGGCAGCCTTGGTGTCTTTAGCGTCGGCTTTAAGTGAAAGATAATCTGTTTCCATCACGTCAGTAACTGACTTGTCGGACTCATTGACCAATAGTGTAGTGAGTGGCAAAACACCCTTTAAATGATTATTTCTATCGACAACAAAGAGCTGGTCTGTATGTTCGGGTAGTTCACCCAACATACGAAGGTAGCGCAGTATTACTTCGAGGGTCACATCCTCACGGACGCGAACAATTTCGAAGTCCATAATGGCACCGACCGTGCCTTCAGAATAGCCGAGTGCGGAGCGTAACTGCTCACGCTCTTCATCCGTTAAGGTCTTTTGAAGTTCAACAACTACTTCAGGCGGTAGGTCAGGAACCAAGTCAGCGAGCTCATCTGCGTCTAAATCTTCAGTCGCTGCGATGATGTCCTCTTGGTCCATCTCGGCGATAAGCTCTTCACGAATCCAGTCTTCTACTTCAAGTAGAATATCACCGTCATGTTCTGCGTGCGCAGCGTTCCAAACTTTGATGCGCGCTTCAGAGGGTAGGGACTCAAGAATAAAAGCAATATCGGCAGGGTGGAGGTGATTGATTAAATCACCCAGTTCCGCGTTGTGTTTGCGTTCTAAAACAGTTTGAACTAATTCCGCGCGTTCGGAGCCGCCCTCTTGTTGAGCGAGGATGTTTTCAACTAACTCTTGCTTCTTTAAAAGCGTATTAATCTCTTCGATGACGGAGTCTTGGTTTTCATGATCAAGTCGCTTTGGAATAGTTATCATCAGTGGCTCTTCGAGTGAATCAGTGCCTTCAGTTGATGCTTTCTCAATGTTGAGGTCAAGTTGCTCTTGTTCTGTTGTTTTATTATCGTTATTTGAATTATTGTTAAGCATGTGAACAATAACCTTTTAATAGTTTGTATGTTGCAGGGAATTGCGTTTAGAGTTGTTGTCTAATCAACTCCCCAAAGTCGGTTGAAATGTTTTTGGTTGAGGCGATGATATTGCCGCCTCTGGGCCAGTCTTCTTGCTCATAAATGTCTTCTACTATACCTCCTGCTTCACGTACCAAAATGGTGCCTGCGCAGACATCATAAGGCGCTAGACCCATTTCCCAATAGCCGTCAAAGCGGCCGCAAGCAACCCACGCTAAATCTAAGGCAGCAGAGCCGAGACGACGTATGCCGCGAGTCTTGTACATGGCCTCCTTAAAGCCTCTCATATAAGGCTCCTCAAAAGAGAAGTCTCTAAACGGCACACCGGTCGCTAATAACGAGTCTTCAAGACGTTTAGCTTGGGAGGTGTTGACGCGCTGACCATTTAAGAAGCAGCCATCTTGGTAGATTGCGCTAAACATCTCTTGGCGGTTAGGGTCATAAACGACACCGACAATCGGTGTATTAACCGTCAGCGGCTCCGTGTTTGGAATGAGTACGGTACCCGCACGCGCAACCAGCCCGATTGATACGGCATAATGCGGTATCCCGTGTAAAAAGTTGGTAGTGCCGTCTAAAGGGTCAATAAACCACGCAAATTGAGCTTGATCCAAGTCAGGGGAGTTGCCACTTTCCTCAGCTACAATAGCAATTTCAGGGGTCCTCTCATGCATGATCTGCAGAATAGCTTGCTCCGCATCCCTATCTGCCTGTGAAACGAGGTCATTACGTGATTTATGATCAATCGATAGTTTACTATGATCTTTGGCATAAATAGTCAGAATAGAGGCTGCTTCTTTAGCAGCGGTAGTGGCGGTTTCCAGGGTGTGGTAAAAGTCGACCTTAATATCTTGCATGAGTTTGTTTTCCCGAAGCGCCAAAGGGCGTAGACTGGTTTTGAAAAGAAATTTTGCTGACCATCCACCGATACGATGTGTATGATGCGGAATAATCAATAATTATACTACACGGACTTTTTTAAATAATTATTAACAAAGACCCCGTTAAAGTCTTGCAGGGTCTAGACCTTTCCTATAGTAAGTCAAAATATTTATGCTTAAAGAATTTATCCTATATCCAGCAACAGTTGAAGTTGATAATCAAGGCCTGACGATTACTTCCAAGCTTAAAAGCTTGAGTTTAAGCAGCGCTTGGCTCAGGGGTTGGCAGCAACGTGTCGAGCATGAGTGGCCAAAGATTACGGCTCTGCAGCAGGACAAGGAGTTGATGCAAGTCATGCTTGAAGGTGAGGGAGCTTTAGTCCTGTTGCCTTTGCTCTTGGCTCAGCAGAGTGGTTTTAGTAAGCATATTTTATATAGTGATCATGTTGTTTTTTTAGTGAATGACTGGGAGCAGATAGAGCGTTTTTATCAGGAATCGGGAGTAGAGGACAGTAGTTTCAAAGCAAGCTTTTCTTATTTGCGTCAACATTGGCCTCTGGCTTTGCCTGGGGTGCACAGAATAGACTTTGCTGATGGGCGTGGTAGTTTGACTTTGGGTTTTGGAGAGCCAAATTATTTACAACAACAATGGCTTTGTTCTATAGATCTCTTTGTCCGTGATGAGCAACAATCACATACAGGGCATGGTCAAGAAAGGCTCTGGCCTTGGGTTCTACGCTATGCTGCAGCACAAAGTTATTTTCTTATGCCAAATGCGCTCCTACAGCGCGAAGATTTTTTAGTCGCTGCGAAAAAAGCCGGTATGGTCTTGGAAGGCTCTCAAGCTACTCGACCACATTTGCAAAAGCCCCAAAAAAACACAGCTAAAACCATGGCGATCATTGGTGGCGGTATTGCTGGTGCCGGGATAGCCGCTGTGATGTATCAGAGAAATTGGCAGGTGACTGTCTTTGATCCAATGTTCAGTGAGGGGTCTAATGCCTGTAAGCACAAGAATCATTTGGCCGCCGCTATGACACCATTTATCTCCGTTGATGATAACCATAAGTCGCGCTTAAGTCGTACGGCGATGCTGCGTGCTTTGTATCATTGGCGGGATTTTCCGGACGAGGTGATGGTATCTCGTGGTGGTAATCTGGAAGTTAATCGGGACAAGGGTTATGGTAAAGACATCACCCAAGCCGTAGAATCGCTGAACTTCCCAAAAGAGTGGGTGCAGCGGCTTAATCCAGCTGAGGTTTCAGAACGTTTAGGTTTTGAACTTGAGGCAGAAGGTATTTTTTGGCCAATGGCACGACTGATTAGTCCGGAGAAGTTGTTGGAGCATATTTATACGCATTATCCTGTGCAGCAGCGTAGCCAATCTGTAGCTTATATAAGGAAACAAAAAGACTCTGAGCATTGGCAATTGTTTGATGCTGAGGATAACTTCCTGGGTGAGTTTGAGCAGGTGGTTATCGCTAATGCCGCTGATTGCATGTCCATTTTAGAAAGAAGTGCCTTGCTCCAACGACAAAATGTAGCAGGCGAGTCTAAAGCTGCCATGCCCAAGATTGAGGCAACCATGCATTGGATGGGTGGTGAGGTGATGCATGTAGCGGCAACGAAATTGCAGCAGGTACCGCAGGTCGCTCTGGGAGGTCAGGGCTATTTCCTGCCGCCTACTGCAGATAATGTTTGTGTTTTGGGTAGTACCTATAGGCATGGGGAGCGAGATCCTGGCGTGAGTTTAGAGGGGCAGCGTGTAATCAAAGACAAAATCCCGCTAGCTTTAGATGAATTAACTTTATCTTCACCTTTAACTGAGCATTTAGAGGAAGGTTGGTCAGGTGGTAGAGCGGTAGTGCAAGGGCGCTTGCCGGTGATTTGCGAGTTGGATTATGCCCAAGGTATATGGTTGGCCGTGGCTTATGGCTCACATGGTCTCACTTGGAGTAGCTTTGCCGGCGATATCATCGGTGCTGCACTGGATGGTGAGCCTATTCCCCTGGAAAAAGAATTAATCAAAGCGTTGGGACTTAGATAGCCACGCCGATAAAGACCTTGCGGATGACACTTTTATGACTAATTCATAAGAAAAAAGGGGGCGCTATTTTAAACCTAAATATGAATAAAAATCAATTTCGGTTTAATTTTCATGGAAAAAAAGTCATAATAGTAGAGTATATGTGGACAATTAGCCCTAGAAAAATGACATAAGTCCAAATTTATCAAAATTAATAAAAGAGAGTTGTGTGATTCAATTTGAAGAGTTAGCCCTAGTTAGCAAACAAGGCCATAGCGTGGAGTTTTCAACCGGTTATGGGGATTATGTACTTCGCGTAGAGGCTCAAGCGCCCGGTGTCTTTAGATTTTGCTGCGGCTCCTTAAAAAGTTTATCCCTACCCGAGACTAATGACAGAGCCAAAACGAGACAAGAGCTATCCGTTATTGCTAATGACCAACCGGCCGAGTTGGTTGTTGTAGAGCAGGAGGACTCTTGGCTTCTGGCACAAAAAGATTGTGCCTTATTACTTACTACTAAGCCTTTTTCCTTAACGTTGTTAAAAGCGAACAGCCTCGAAAATCAGCTTGTCGTAGAGGACGAAGAAGAGATAGATATTCAGCAAAGTGCAATAGAGAGTTTTACTGATGCCGAGGTTTTACTTCAAACATCAAGCGTCTATGAGGAGTCTTTTGTCTTTGATGAGTCTTGGGCTTTGATGCTTGATTTACCTGAGGACCAAGCGGTTTATGGTTTGGGCATGACAGAGCAAAACTTTAATCGTCGCAGTGAAGAATTTGTTTCTGATTTGGCTGAGTTTAATTTTGCGCCATTAGCTTGGTCTACTCATGGCTGGGGTTTGTATTTAGATGGTCTGGATCGCAGCATACATAGTGTCGCTGTAGCAGATGACGAGTCTAGTTATCAGCTTCGAACTGACAATAAGAACTTTGATTTGTATTTGTTCAGTGGTGAGCCTTTAGCTATTTTTGACCAATATACTGCACTCACCGGTCGAGGCGGTCAGCCGACCTTGGGGGCGATGGGCGTTGGTTTGCAGCAGTTAGACGGGCAGAGCGATGAGGAGTTTTTAGTCTTTGCTAAGCAATTGCGCGATCACGAGATTTCTATTAATAGTTTGGAATATGCGTGGCCTGGACTGGCTACGATTGACAATGATCGTTTGAGCCTGGACTGGAATACCGAGCGCCTGGAAGCCAACACACGCCCATACTTTGATAGCTTAAAAGAACATCATTGGCACGCGATCGTGCCGACTTTCCCTGCCGTTTATGTAGGGACTCATCTTTTTGAAGAGCTTCAGGATCGTGGCTGGATGATCATGGATGCCGAGGGTGATGCGCTACGTTTTAGCGGTTCCAAGCATACGGGTGGCAAGGACTATGGTTTACTTGATCTGACCTACAAAGATGCTTATAACTTCTGGCGTGATAGACATCAGCAGTTGCTTGAGCATGGGCAGTCGTTAAAAACCACCACCTCAATAGTTGAGTTGCCTGATGAGGCTAGCGGTCGCCATAACGAAGAGGGAGCATTGCTTAGACAGCTTTTCCCTACGTTGATGGAGCAATCCCTGTATGAGGGCATTTCAGCCGCTACAACGCCACCTGAGGGTGTTGTTGTTCATGATCAAATTAATGTAGCCAGTCAGCGTCGTCCTTGCCTTGAGTTGGAGTCTTTTGCAAGCTCATGGGAAGGACTCAATCAGCTCTACCGCGCCTTAATTAGTGTGCAAAATAGCAGTGTGCCTTTTGTTAAGCATAGTATTGGTCGTGCGGGCGATGAGCCCATGGAAGCAGATTTGTACTTGCGTTGGTTAGCACTCTCAACCTTTAGCGGTAACTTTTCTTTTCATGCCGAGGTTGAGCATCTGCCGATTTATTATGATGAGGATACGCAACATCTCGCCAGACAGTGGCTGTCTTTGCGCTATCGCCTGATTCCATACGTGCTCGGTATTATTGAGGAGGGTGTACGCGGTGGACAGCCTATTCAAAGCTCTATGCCTTTGGTATTTCCTAATGACTCAATGGCGGCAGAGTTTGATCAGCAGTTCTTATTCGGTCCCGCGGTGTTAATTGCCCCCATTTTAGATGACAGTGGTAGTGCTATTGTCTATTTACCTGCCGACGAAGCTTGGTGGGATCTAAATACCGGTGAGCGTTATGAAGGTGGTCAGGTTCTTGAGTATAGTTGCGGCCTAGACACTATTCCAGCTTTTGGTCGTGAAGGTCATATGTTGGCGGTTGGCCCTGCAATTGCTCATCTTGGTGAAATGAATTCAGCTCGTTTGTTAGATGAAATATGGTTATTCGGTATGCCGGTCCACAATCCTGTGGTAATGCGCAATAAGATTCGCGTGATGCAGATGCAAGGTTCTAGCTATATTAAGGGCTTGGAGGGCTTAAAGATTCTCCCGACCGATGAGTTGGAAGTTAAGCGCCGTGGTGCTGAGGTTAGAATTTCACCTGTCAGATAGCGTATGAGCAACTATAAAATTTTTCTTGGTATTGCCCTGTCTGTTTTGTCGACATGGGCACTATCGACTCAAGAGGCAAGTGGCAAGTGGTTAATGCAAATCAGCTTGCCTCTTTTTTGTTTGGTGTTTTTTAGATACGCTGTGCACGTGGTGTTGGTATTGGCCATTACCTTGCCTGAAAAAGGTGTAACTATTTTCCGTAGTAAAAGTTATAAGATGCAAGTTATCCGCGGCCTTACTACTTTAGTTACCACCCTGGCCATCTTTACAGCCTTGTCTTATTTACCCCAAGCTGAGGCAACGGCAATTTATTTCTTGGCGCCTTTATTGGTGTTATGTGTTGCCCCCTGGTTTTTAGGCGAAGCTTCTCGTTGGCACCGTTGGCTTGCGGCTGTTGTTGGTTTCATGGGTGTTTTGGTGATTGTGCGGCCGGGAGCTGGTTTGGACTCTGTGGGCGTGGCTTATGCATTATTGGCAGCGGTTACGATAGCAATGCAGTTTGTCTATACCAAAAAATTGGCTGCCGATGACTCTCAAACAACACTACTCTGGACAGGTGTTGTCGGTTTATTGGTGGGGATTGTTTTATTGCCTTTTCAGTGGCATGAAAGTATTGCTGCACTGAGTCAGTTTGGCTTATGGCAATGGCTACTCATCATCAATGTTGGTCTCTTTGGTGCCTTGGGTCATTTATTGCAAATTAAGGCCTATCAGCACGCTCCAGCTTCTTTATTAGCACCTTTCAGTTATTTTCAAATTATCGCTGCAGCAACACTTGGTTTCGTGATTTGGGGTGATTTCCCTGATTTCTGGGCTTGGGTTGGTATTTCAATTGTGTGCGGTAGTGGTATAGTGGTGACAGCGGTTGAGTGGCGACATAATCGACAAGTATTGAGGCTAGTAGAAAAAATAATTGAAACAAAATAGTCTAATATTTCTTGTTTGGTTGTAAAAAATACACGAAAAAGTACATTTTCACAACAAATGACAATCAGGTGTTGACAGCATTGCCGAATTAAGTCATAATTTAAATCTTTCGAGGGGCTGGTAGCTCAGTCGGTAGAGCAGCGGACTTTTAATCCGTTGGTCGCGAGTTCGAATCTCGCCCAGCCCACCATAATTAAGCCACGGTATATATCGTGGCTTTTTTATTGCCTGAAAAATTAGAGTGATATGGATTTATTGGGCACATCGGAGTGTCAATATGGCCATATCTATTTCAATCAAACAAGTCGCCTGCGAAAGGTTTTTTCAACTCTTTTTGCTGGTCAGGCGATGGCTGCTGATGTACATGCACACAACGATGCTTATGAAGTAGTCATTGAAAGCGGTCAGCGCGCTAATGAAGTTTTCTCTGCAAACTATTCACAGGACAGCGTTGCTGGTAAAAGCCGTGACGAAGTTCGTCAAGAACTAGCGGAAGCCATTGAAAGCGGTCTATTTGATAATCACATCTCTGCCTAATACAAGCTTCGATTTAACTTACTGACTGTGGTGTCCATCTCATTTTTGGGGTGGACATTTTTGTGTCTTGGGCA
>JAAZFX010000119.1 GCA_012511555.1 Alcaligenaceae bacterium
CAGACATTTCCTTTAGCAAATTAATATAACGTGAATAAGTTAAAAACTCAAAAATGAAAAAAAGCTTTATTTCTCTCATCGCCGTAGCATTTATTGGTGCCTTGGCTTTCTTCACCTACAACACGGTATTTGCAAATAAATCGGCACCACAAGTTACCTTTAACAGCATCGATGGTCGCACCTTTGAAACTGATGACTTAAAAGGCAAAGTTACGATGGTTAAGTTTTGGGCCACGGACTGCGTAACTTGCATGAAACAAATGCCCGATACGGTTGCTCATTATGATAAATACAAGGATCAGGGCTACGAGACTGTTGCTGTAGCAATGAAGCATGACAAGGTTGACGCCATTCAACGCTTAATTGATGACCGTGGTTACAAATTCACTATTGTGCATGACGCTGATGGCTCTATTGCTGAAGCTTTTGGCGAAGTGCGCTTTACACCTGTGGCTTTTTTATTTGATCGCAAGGGTCAACTCGTGAAGAGCTACATTGGGGACTACGACACCAATTTATTCATTGACGATCTGGAAAGAACCTTAGCTCAAAGCTAATTTAAATTTAAGCTATTGCACAATTATTTTTAACAGAATTTATTAGAGACAACGATGACTGAAACAAGTATCACCCCTGCAATTAAAGCTGAGATCATCTCTGAATCAATGCCTTATATCCGTCGTTTTCATGGCAAGACCATTGTCATAAAATTCGGTGGCAATGCGATGATTGATGAGCAATTACAAAAAAGTTTTGCTCACGATGTCGCCTTGC
Source organism: Alcaligenaceae bacterium (assembly GCA_012511555.1). Lineage (GTDB taxonomy): Bacteria > Pseudomonadota > Gammaproteobacteria > Burkholderiales > Burkholderiaceae_B > Oligella. Next base: position 775 of record JAAZFX010000119.1, read on the forward strand.
TTAAGCTTATCGGCCTTAACCCCATCGTCGTTCATGGTGGGGGCCCACAAATCGACAAAGCTCTTAAACGCCTAGGCAAAGAAGGGACTTTTTTGCAGGGTATGCGTGTGACAGATGCTGACACCATGGAAGTAGTAGAGTGGGTCCTGGGCGGTCAGGTACAACAGGATATTGTCATGATGATTAATCAGGCCGGTGGCAAAGCAGTAGGCCTGACGGGTAAGGACGGTGGACTGATCAAGGCCAAGAAAAAACTCATGGAAAACCAACAAGATCCTGACAAACCTCTAGACATTGGTTTCGTGGGTGACGTGCAGTCGATTGATCCTTCAGTCATCAAGGTTTTACAAAATGATCAATTTATCCCTGTCATCAGCCCTATCGCTTACAACGATGAAGATGATTCTGTCTACAACATCAATGCCGATATTGTTGCCGGTCGCATTGCCCAAACGATGATGGCTGAGAAGCTGGTTCTGCTAACTGATATTAGTGGTGTTCTGGACAAAGAAAAGAAATTAATTAAACGTCTTAATACAAAAAGCATCAACGAATTAGTTGAAGACGGCACCATTAGCGGCGGTATGCTGCCTAAGCTTAGTGGCGCTTTAGAAGCAGCTAATGCCGGCGTTAATTCCGTGCATATTATTGATGGTCGCGTACCACACAGCTTATTGCTTGAAATCCTGACTAATGATGGCGTCGGCACCATGATCACGGTGTAAAGATAGTCACTATTAATGAGCAGCAGTCGTTTTATCAAAACTCTACAAGCTAAAAGCCACGCTTATCGCGCGAAGACTTCACCCTCTTCGCGCGTCTGGTTTTTTGATTTAGACAATACCATCCACGATGCCTCTCATGCGATTTTTGAGCAAATCAGTATCGGCATGGTTGATGCAGTGATGCAGCATATGCAAGTGGACGCAGTGGACGCTAAGGAGCTTTGTGAGCTATATTGGAAGCGCTATGGCGCTACGATGATTGGTATGCACAAGCATCACCAGCTAGACCCTGAGCAATTCCTACTGGACTCTCACAGCTTTGATGTACAAAAACACATGAAGTTTGAGCATCATCTACCGGCATTATTAGATGCCGTTCCCGGCACTAAATATATTTTGACCAATGCTCCTGAGCACTATGCTGTACAAGTGTTAGAGAGATTAAATATCACGCCATACTTTAGCGGTATTTGCGCAGTCAATCATATGCTCGTGCTTGGTGAATACAAGCCCAAACCTGCACCTAGTTTGCTCCGACAATTACAGGCAAGTCTAGGCTTAGAGCCCCAACAATGTGTTTTGGTAGAAGACACATTGGACAATTTAAAAACCGCAAAAAAAGAGGGCTGGCAAACTGTTTATATTTACCATCCCGATACACCTTTTGGACCTCAACAAGTGATTAGACCCTCTTATGTTGATTTAAGAGTACGCTCACTCTCTGAGCTACTGCGACACCCTTTTGCTCAACAATAGTGACCTTATTCAGCCATCTTTTCAATCATGTCTTTGGCAGTAGCAAAGCCACTAATACGCTTACCGTTATCAAATATGATTGCTGGCGTGCCCGAAACATTTGAAGCATGCATCACCTCAAGAACCTCATTAAAAGGTGGTTCACAGTCCTCTTGTTCGCCTGGGTTGATATTATTAGCCATCCAGTTTTGCCAAGTACTAATTGGCTCATCTGAGCATAGAATGTTGCGCGACTTGGTAAAAGAATCCGGACTCAAGATAGGCGTTACAAAGGTATAAACGGTCGCGTCCATCTTTTTAAACTCGGCCTGTAATCTTTTACACCATGGACAATTAGGGTCCTCGAAAGTTACTAAGCGATGCTCACCTGAACCATAAGTTGCCTTAAGCGCTATATCTAAAGGCAATGAATCAATGTCAATACGATTCATTTCTTCCATACTCAATTCGGTGAGATTGGTTTTATTCTCCAGGTCATACAGCTGACCGCTGAAAATCACAAATTCCCCTTCGGCATCGGTATAAACAATGCTTCCCTGAACTCGGACCTCATAAAGATTATCAAAAGGTGTTTTATTTACCTCAACAATAGGTAAATTAATACGCTTGGATAGATTCTCTTTAATAGCCTCTTCCACTGTTTCTGCTGCAGCAACTTGGGCTGCGCATAGACTTAAGACACCCAGCGTAAGACATGTAATTCTCTTTAACATACTAACAACTTGATTTGACACAGTAACTCCTCTCCAATTACTTAGCGTACTCTAAACTTTCAATTTGAAATTGACATTTCAAAAATAACTTTAGTTCCCAGCCGCTGAACGTACAAAGTATTTTTTCAACAATGGCATCTTATCAATCAGCTTTAGACCTGTGTTGCGCAACATTGCCACCGGTGGAAAATTAATTGAAAACAATCGATATAAACCATCGGTCGCCAAGCGCATATTAAAAATCGTTTCGGCACGTTGATGTTTATAACGTTGCAATAATCGCATATCGTTTAATTCACGCACAGACTCGCGCTCGACTAAAACCCGGCACAAAGTCTCTACATCACCCAAGCCAAGATTTAGGCCCTGCCCCGCGAGCGGGTGTACACGATGCGCCGCATCGCCCACTAAAGCAACACCCGGAGCAATCATCCCCGAGCTTTCCAGGGTTAGAGGAAAACCGTACATTGAACTACGTAAACTCACTTTACCTAATCTACCCTGAGCAATGGCCTGTAACATGACTGGTAAACGCTCTGCCAATTCATCAGGTGACATTGCTTGATACTTATCTGCCAGATGCTGTGGCGCTGACCAAACCATTGATACTTGGTGACCGTCTGTCGTATCAGGCAGAGGCAAAAAAGCCAATACACCAAAGTCGCCAAACCATTGAATTGCCGTATCCAAATGAGGTTTATCAACAGTCAGCTGAGCAACCAAGCCACTGTCACCATAGGCTTTAGATTCATGGCGAATGCTGCAGTTTTGTCGTACTGCAGAACGCGCTCCATCGGCGCCTATTAAGAGCTTGGTTTTTAGATATTGACCAGACTCACACTCAACTTTTCCATGCCATTGCTGATAAGATTTAAACTTGTCTTCTATCCAAGGCACACCATAAACCTTAAGCGCATTGAATAAAGCATATTCAATTTCCCCTGACTCAACAATATAAGCCAGCTCAAGCATCTGTGACTGCTTGGCATCCAAGACAATCACACCGTCAAGATCCCCATGGACCTCCATCTGACGCACAGGATTACGGCGTTCACTCGGCATCATTGACCACACCCCCAAGCTCTCCAGAAACTGCTGACTAGCTAAGGATATGGCATAAATACGTGGGTGGTATTGCTCACCAAGACTATGTTTAGGTGGAATTTTCGGTGCTAAAATAGCTACTTTAAATTGATTTTTTGCTAACTGCAAAGCAGCTGCCATGCCGACAATACCAGCACCGCAAACCACTACATCATAAGAAGAATTATTCATGTTACTCATCGTGCGTTAGGTTCTCCCATACCAACTGGCCACAAAACCCAAACCCTTGTATCTTGCTTCATACGACCTGCCTGTTCACCCGCTTCATCACCACTGCCCCAGAAAAAGTCAATACGAGCAGCCCCCTTGATAGCGCCCCCTGTGTCTTGAGCAAAAACCATTTTTTCTAAGGGTGTATTAGTGGAAGGATAAGTCGTCTGTAAATACAATGGACTGCCTAATGGTACGAAGTCCGGATCTACAGCAACTGTTCGTTTAGCCACCAAAGGAATGCCGTAAGCACCCTTTGGTCCGGCAATACTATCACTAATACGCTCTTCACGGAAAAACACCATGGCCTCGTTGACATTGAGCATTTCATCGATGCGATGTGGATTTTGTTGTGCCCAAGCTTTAATATTTTGCATGGAGGTTTGCGCTAAAGGTAATTCACCCTGATCCGCCAACCAACGACCAATCGAAGTATAAGGTCGACCATTGTGGTCAGCATAAGCTAAACGAATTGAACGTCCATTATCCAGTTGTACGCGACCCGAACCTTGCACCTGCAGAAAGAAAGCCTCAACCGGATCGTTTAACCAGGCAATAACGGGTGGTTTGTTGCTAGCGGCGCCTATTTGGGCGCGCGTATCATAAGGTACCACTTTATTGCCCTCAATCTTGCCGCGAACCCGCTTACCGGCTAATTCCGGATAAATACTGCCCAAATCAATGGTCAACAAGTCACTAGGCTTAGCATACATAGGCCATTGATAATCACCACCCTGTGATTTAGAACCATACACGATTGGCTCATAATAACCCGTCGCCATACCTCGTCCAACCAACTCCCAAGGCTGCAAATGCTGCTCCAGGAAAAACTTCGTCATACCAGGATCGGGGTTTTCGCCATTGTCCCGGGTAAAGTCTGCAACTTCAGCACAAAATGGTTGCCAATCTTGTGGCGTTGCGCGAGCAGGGATAGTTAACGATCCTGATACTGGTCGCATCAGTCCTCTACAGTTATTAATTAAAGTAATCCAGAGATTTTCAGCATTGTCATCTTGCCAACCCGGTAAATTTTCCCACTGCATTGGCCGATACTGACCCTGTAATTTACGTGGTGTGGTCTGAGCAAAACTTGACTGTGCCGGCACCTGCAATGGCGCATGCATGTCGAAGTCAGGATCAACCTTTTCATCAGCAGAATAATCTGAAGAAGTAGTGCAAGATAACAAACCCAAAGCCATCAATCCTGCAAAAACTGATAAATATATCTTCTTCATATAAAAACCTTTTAAAACAACTCTGTTAAGATGTAAAATGGATAAAAAACCAGCTCTTATATCTTATATAAGACTTACGTACCAAGAGGTACTATACTAAACCAAAACATGCTCAAGATTTTTATCATAACATTATGATGGCTAGGCAAAACAAGCCTTTTGTAAATCTTTGAGAAATACCAATAGAAACTCTCTGAGGATATCAAATGACTCAATCAGCGTTTAAAAAAACTTTAGATGGTCACTCGCTTCATTACTATGATGCAAGAGCTGCTGTCGAGGCAATTCGTCCCGGCGCTTACGACAAATTACCCTATTCTTCTCGTGTATTAGCCGAGAATCTAGTCCGCAAAGCTGAAGGCCAGACAGACCAAGAAACACTTAATACTTGGCTCACTCAGCTAACTGATAGAAAGCGTGAGGTAGACTTCCCGTGGTTTCCTGCTCGCGTGGTCTGTCATGACATTTTAGGCCAAACTGCCTTAGTTGATTTGGCTGGCTTGCGTGATGCGATTGCTGACAAGGGCGGTGACCCCTCAAAAATCAACCCTGTTGTCCCTACTCAACTTATCGTTGACCACTCCCTTGCTGTAGAACATGCTGGTGATGACCCTGATGCTTTTGAAAAAAACCGGGCGATTGAAGATCGCCGTAATGATGACCGTTTCCACTTTATTAACTGGACTAAAACGGCCTTTGAAAATGTCGATGTTATCCCTCCGGGCAACGGCATTTTGCACCAAATTAACTTAGAGCATATGTCACCGGTTATTGAGGTTCGTGATGGTGTAGCTTTCCCTGACACGCTAGTCGGTACAGACAGTCACACACCAATGGTTGATGCTTTAGGTGTGATTGCTATCGGTGTTGGCGGCCTTGAAGCCGAAACCGTTATGCTCGGTCGCGCTTCCTGGATGCGTTTACCGGAAATCGTTGGCGTCAAACTAATCGGTAAACCAGCACCAGGCATCACCGCGACTGATATCGTCTTGGTGTTAACCAAGTTTTTACGTGAGTCTAAAGTGGTTTCTGCCTACCTAGAGTTCTTCGGAGAAGGCACTGCCAACTTAAGCCTGGGCGACCGTGCAACTATCGCCAATATGGCTCCTGAGTATGGCGCTACCGCCGCGATGTTCTACATTGATGACAAGACCATTGATTATTTAAAACTAACTGGTCGTGAACCTGAGCAAGTTCGATTAGTAGAAGATTATGCCAAAGCCACCGGTCTTTGGGCTGATACGCTACGCGAAGCCGAATATGAACGCGTTTTAGAGTTTGATTTATCAACCGTTCAACGCTCATTGGCAGGTCCTTCTAATCCACACAACTTATTACCTGTCAATCAGCTTGAAGAGCGTGGTCTATTGGGTAACTACGAAAGCGAAGACGGTCAAATGCCTGACGGCGCAGTTATTATTGCAGCGATTACCAGCTGTACTAATACCAACAACCCGCGCAACGTAATTGCCGCCGCTTTATTAGCGCGCAACGCTAATCGATTGGGCTTAGTTCGCCAACCATGGGTTAAGAGCTCTTTTGCTCCGGGTTCAAAGGCTGTTGCTCTCTACCTGGAAGAAGCAGGTCTCATGCCTGAACTAGAAAAGCTTGGTTTTGGAGTCGTAGCTTTTGCATGTACAACCTGTAATGGCATGTCAGGCGCTCTGGACCCTGATATCCAACAAGAAATCATCGATCGCGACCTTTACTCTGTGGCTGTTCTTTCCGGTAACCGTAACTTCGATGGTCGTATCCATCCATACGCCAAACAAGCTTTCTTGGCTTCACCGCCACTTGTGGTCGCCTATGCTATTGCGGGCAGTATACGTTTTGATATTGAAAAAGACCCTCTCGGCTTCGATGCGGATGGTAATCCAATCACCTTACAAGATATTTGGCCAAGCGATGAGGAAATTGAGGAGGTTGCAAGCAAGGCAGTTAAACCTGAGCAGTATCGCAAGGTTTATATTCCCATGTTTACCAAGGATGAGAGCACAGAAAAAGCCAGTAGCCCGCTTTATAACTGGCGTCCGATGTCCACCTACATCCGCCGCCCACCTTACTGGGAGGGTGCTTTAGCAGGTGAACGCACACTGAAAGATATGGTGCCTTTAGCAGTTCTAGGCGATAACATCACCACTGACCACTTATCCCCCTCTAATGCGATTATGCTCGATAGTGCTGCTGGTGAGTATTTGCATAAAATGGGCTTACCGGAAGAGGACTTTAACTCTTACGCAACACACCGTGGTGACCACCTGACAGCGCAGCGCGCCACTTTTGCCAACCCGAAGTTATTCAATGAAATGGTTCGCAATGACGACGGCACAGTCAAGCAAGGCTCACTTGCACGCATTGAACCGGAAGGCAAGGTCACTCGCATGTGGGAAGCGATTGAAACCTATATGGAGCGCGAGCAGCCGTTAATCATCATCGCTGGAGCAGACTACGGTCAGGGTTCATCGCGTGACTGGGCTGCCAAGGGTGTACGCTTAGCCGGCATCCAATCTATCGTTGCAGAGGGTTTTGAGCGTATTCACCGCACTAACTTAATCGGTATGGGCGTGTTACCGCTGCAATTTAAAGAAGGCGTCAATCGCTTGACCCTGGAAATTGACGGCACTGAAACCTATGATGTACTTGGCACACCGGCTCCTCGCTGCGAATTGATTCTACGCATCAAACGCCGCAATGGTAAAACGCTTGATGTCCCAGTTATCTGTCGCTTGGATACCGCTGAAGAAGTCAGTATTTATGAGGCTGGCGGTGTACTACAACGCTTTGCTCAAGACTTCCTTGAAGGTGCCCAGGACTAAGTTTTAGGTCTTCTAATGTAAAAAACGCTGTGAGCCTTTTAGCTTACAGCGTTTTTTCTTGTAGACTCAAAACACGATAGAGTCGATTTTAAATTAAAAATTAAATGCTCTTGAGAGCTTAAGCATTAAGCAACGTCGTTATGATTTTTACGTTGCTCGATCATTTTCATAAGAACTAATGCATCTGGCGCATGCTCAGATACATACTCTACTTCCTGCTTTACTTTTTTGCCGTTAGGCTCATAAGAAACAGATGTAAATTCCTCACGGAGACGAGTCAATAATTTCATAATTTTCTCCTTTTTAATAATTATTTATGATTATTTGGCCTTGCGCCACGCCCGCACTCAGACCTCAACTTAGAAACCTCTATACAATATCAATGGATTTTCTAATAAAAATATCTTTTAAAACGATATATTAACTAGTGTATATGACAGTAGCATTAAAGAATACAACATATTAGTCATATACTTAGCTCGATCTATTGTAGTAATTTATAAGTCGCTAGCATTAGGCTACCAACAAAGTGCATAAGTTCCCAAACAAAAACTTAAAAATCAGTGTTTCCCCTAAAAAACAGGAAAACCTTAATTAACTAAGCACTATATTCAAGACAGCCGCGGTGATATTCGAGTAGGAGAGGAGATACTGGAAAAACTTTAAACTTGAGTAGCAAATTTGCTAAGAAGTGCTTGATGCCATCTTAATGGCACAATTGCTGGACTCTGTATGCTGCTCATCTTTGATTTAAAGTTATAACTGAGCAACAGCGCGCTAAGCAACTGAATAATATAGCACATATGCAGCACACCTGTCAAAGAATCGCTATTACCTCACAAGTTTATTATTATGCAAAAATAATAAAATAGCTAATAACCGTCATATAAATTTAATTATTAAATGATAGTATTAATTATCTATTGAATAAATTTTTAAGGGTATGCAGTATGAGTCAAGAGTTATCAGAGCACGCACGCCGTCTTTATGCGGAAATCATGGACAGCTTAGATGAAGAGCTGGAGATGGAAATTGACGATGAGCGGTATGACGCCATACTCCTAGATGCCGGTTATGA
>JAAZFX010000120.1 GCA_012511555.1 Alcaligenaceae bacterium
AATTTAAAATCATTCTGTGTCATATAGATGATGCAGAATTGACTGAAATTAAAGACTAATAGCTAGAGACAGAGGTGTTATTGTGTCTCTTTATCAAAGGATAGGATGTGCTAAAAGGAAAGAAAGGTTTAGTTCTAGGGATCAGTAATGAGAATAGTATTGCATGGGCCTGCGCTAAAGCCATGCATGAAGCGGGAGCGACACTCGGAGGTACTTGGCTTAATGATAAGGCAAGACCTTATGTTGAGCCTTTGTTACAGTCGCTCAATGCCGAGATTCAGTTGCCCCTTGATGTGAGCCATGAATCACAGCTAGACGCTCTATTTGAGGAAGTCACAGCGCGTTGGGGGAAACTCGATTTCCTGCTTCATTCTATTGCCTTTGCACCAAAAGCAGATCTTCATGGCCGAGTGGTTGATAGTTCGGTGGAGGGCTTTCTGCAAGCGATGGATATATCTTGTCACTCTTTTATCCGTATGGCACGCTTGGCTGAGCCTTTGATGAAGGACGGTGGTTGCTTGATGACGATGAGTTACTTGGGTGGTGAGGAGGTTATTCCTAATTACGGTATCATGGGCCCTGTCAAAGCAGCTTTGGAGTCTACCGTACGCTATCTTGCTCATGAGTTAGGTGGTCAAGGTATCCGAGTCAATGCTATTTCTCCGGGAACTATCATGACGCGAGCTTCTTCAGGTATTGCTAGCTTTGATACATTAGTCGAAGAAAATGCACTGCGAGCGCCAATGGGTGCAGTTCATATTGAAGATGTTGGACCGTTAAGCGTGTTTTTTGCGAGCGATGGAGCACGAGCAATCACCGGTGCTAATATCTATGTAGATGGTGGTTATAATATTCTCAACTAAGCGTTTATATAATGAAAATCCGGCTTGCTGTTTTAGCTGAACCGGATTTGTAGAGCTTAACTATTTACCTTCAGTTTGCTGCTTTACTGCATCCTCGTGTAATGATTCATTGAGCTGATCAACAATGGTCGTCCAGGTGCCATCAATTTCCAGCTTTTCAGCGATAAACTGACGTTGACCTTCAGTCCAGTATGGTGCGTCAACGATATGAACGTCAGCTGGCAGTTGGTGTGAACCAATGAACTTGGCAATCGCCTCTTCACTGGCATCTAAACCAAGTTGTAAAAATAGATTAGTCATGCGCGGGATAGTTGTCATAAGAACCTCCTTAAATATAAGATTTAATTAGATAAGAATAGATTAGCCTAAGCAGAGTAATATGTCTATTAAGGGATTTCCAAGTGCTTCTGGATTAGGCAGAGCAGGGCCGTATTTATTTTAAATTTATACAAAGCGTATCGACTGTGTTAAAGTTTTTCTATGAAGATAAAGCCAATATCATTACATACCTCTCATTCTCAGCATAAGCTGCTTGCCTTTCTATCACATCATGGTCACCAATTAAGCCTGATGCCTTATGCTCGCCTAGGAATGAGCTTGGTTTTATTGTTGGTAATTATTTATTCAATACTGACAGCTAATCGCCATGGTTTTCCGATACTAGTATTATTACAAATTGCCTTATCAATGATTTTATTAAGTGCGTTTTTGAATTATGCCGAGCGGAGGCATTATTCTACGGCAAATTTGATGCGCTTTAGTTTGGTGGTCGACAGCATACTTTTAACAGAATTGATTTACTTTACCGGTGGGGCGAATAATCCGCTGACAGTGTTGTACATACTGCCAATCATTAATGCGGCTTTATTTTGTTCACCACGTTTTGCCCGTATATTGACCGGCGTGATTATTATTAGTTATCTATTGCTCTTCTTTCAGTATCGCCCATTTAGTCTTTTTGAACATGATTTAGCTGGTCATAGCCATGGACATGGCAGTCATGATAATTCCATGTTGATCCATTTGATCGGTATGTGGATTACTTTTTCTTTTTCGGCGTTATTAGCCATGCTGTGGATTTCGGGTTTGGTACAAACGGTACGTAGTCATGAAATGCGTTTACAAGAAGCTTATCATCGACAACAAGAAGATGAGTATTGGCTAGTGATGGGTATGCAAACAGCAGGTTTAGCACATGAGTTATCAACGCCTTTAAATAATCTTGAACTGATTTATGAGGAGTTACATAATACAAGCGGACTCTCTTCTTCAGCACGTGCTGATGTGGACTTGATGGCGGCTCAATTGGATCAGTGTAAACGTAGCCTAACTCGTTTAAAGCAAATAAGACCACCTAAAGAGCAGCAAGTGTATCTGTATGAGGAATTAAAAGAGCGTTTGGCGCATTGGCGTAATTTACGTCCGGGCGTGCATTATCAGTGGCAACGAGGCCCCAATAGTCAAAAAGATTATCACGTGATTTTGCATGAGAGTTTTTGGTATGCTTTATTTAATATCCTGAATAACGCAGCGGATGCCGGTGAACAGGGGGTAGAGCTGCACTCGGTGGTCACAAGCTATAATGAGTTGAATTTGACGATTTATAATCGTAAAGGGCATTTAAGTGAGAAGCAACTAAGCCGAGCTGGACTGGATATAATTGATTCGGATAAACCTTTTGGTTTGGGTCTAGGGGTGCGCTTAGCGCATGCTAGTCTCTCCCGCTTAGGAGGCAGTTTAGAATTGAGTAACCATAGTGAGGGTGGTGTACGGGCTTATATTCGTTTGCCTTTGCAAGTAGTTGATAAAATTGAGGAATAAGTGATGTCAGTAGTTCAGCAGTATTTACTGATTGATGATAATGAAATCTTTGCTTCGCTCTTAATGAGAGGCTTTGCACGTCATAATTTGCTACTTGATTGGGCTGCTAACGGACAAGAGTCTCTCAGACAAGAAAAAAACTATGTTGGTATTATCCTTGACTTGAATCTTGATCAAGAAAGCGGGATGCACTTATTACCACAGCTGCTAGAGCGTTATCCTGACACTAAAATTTTGATTTTAACTGGTTATGCAAGTATCACCACGGCCGTTAACGCAATTAAGATAGGGGCGACAAATTATTTACCTAAACCGGCGACCGTTGATCAGATATTGCAGGCTTTTAGGGGTGAGCTGTTAGAGGAAATTAAAGAAGATGTGTTTGAAACGCCCTCTTTAAAGCGCATGACTTGGGAGCATATTCAATATCAATTGAATAAAAACAACGGTAATATCTCGGCTACGGCAAGAGATTTAGGCATGCACCGACGCACCTTGCAACGTATGTTAAATAAGCGTCCAACTAAAAATTAAAGCTACTAAGCCTATACTGCGACAATATGTCGCATGGTCAAAAATTCATAAATCAACGATAATTTCTCCAGTTAATAGAATAATAAGTTGGGGAAGTGATTCATGTTATTTCGTAAAAAAATACTTGTCGTAGCATTGTTTTCTACCTGTGCAGGCGTAGCGATGGCACAAGACGAGGATCCTGCGATCCAGCAATTAGATAATTTAGTAGTGATTGTGGCGCCGACCACCGAACCTAATAAAGTGTATATCAATCCTAAAAAGGCTTTCCAGCCTATGCCAGCTACTGATGGTGCCGGTCTTTTAAAGTCCATACCGAATATGAGTGTTATTAGGAAAGGTGGTATGTCCGGCGATCCGCTATTTCGTGGCTTGGGAGGTTCTCGCTTAGGTATTTATTCTAATGACAGTCAGTTCTTTGGTGGTTGTCCGAGTCGTATGGACCCACCGACAGCGTATATATTTCCTGAAACCTATGACGAAGTTGTTTTAACCAAAGGGCCGCAGACCGTGGTTGCCGGTCCGGGGCAAATTGCCGGTTCAGTGCAGTTTAATCGTAAACCATATTATTTTGCAGAACCGACTATAGAGGGCAATGGTAGTGCGACGGTGGGCAGCTTTAATCGTTTTGATGGTTATGGTTCTTTTACTGCCGGTATGGAATGGGGCTATATCCATGCGAATGCCGTTCGTAATACCTCACGGGATTATAAAGATGGCGATGGTAATCGTGTGCACTCAGCTTATCAACGTCAGTCACAGCAATTTGCCTTGGGAATTACTCCCGATCCCAATAGTGTGATTGAATTCGGTTACCAACGCTCCCGGGGATGGGCGGCTTATGGTGATAGGGCGATGGATGGCTCCAAGTTTGATAGAGATGCTTTTAGTTTACGTGCAGAAAAGCGCAATATTAACTCGTGGCTCTCAGAGTTGAGCTTTAATTATGGTTATAGCTATGTGGACCATGTTATGGATAACTATAGTCATCGAGAAAAAACAGCGATGATGTACATGGCGATGAACCCTGATCGTCGTACCCAAACTGCCCGTTTAAAAGCAGTATTGGACTTTGGTAATACGAGTACTCAACTTGGTGTGGATTATATGCATGACACCCACCGTGGGCGCAATAGTAGCGGCATGACTCGTATGATGGCTGACCGTTACCAACAAGCTGAACGTAAAGAAAACCAGAAGTTTGAGCAAATCGGTATTTTTGCCGAGACGACTTGGCGTCTTAATGATTCACAACGTCTAATTGGTGGCCTACGTTATGATCACACGACGGGTAAATATTTTACTGAGATGGGCAAGGGTACGGTGATTAATCAAAGTCATCCGGGCCTGATGAAAAAAACCTATCACACCGGCGCCGGCTTCTTACGCTATGAACATGATTTAAATAACCTCACCTTCTTTGCTGGTTACGGTATGGCACAGCGTGCGCCGGACTTTTGGGAGCGCGATAAGGTAGAGGGTTGGAATATTAAACCGGAGACTAATCATGAAATTGATTTGGGTTTAATTTACCGCAATCAGGGAGTTGAAGCCTCTTTAACTTTATTTGCCAGCCAGATGGAAAACTTTATTTTGGTTGATGGGGACAGGGCACGCAATATCAGAGCGCGTCGCTATGGTTTTGAGGGAGAGATTCACTACGAGTTTGTACCTAATTGGCATATTGGTACCTCTATTGCTTATACCCATGGTCAGAACCGGACAGATGACCGAGCCTTGGCACAAACTCCACCTCTAGAAGCGAACAGTTATATTGGCTATGACAATGGTGTTTTATCCGCTAATTTTTCCATGAGAAATGTGGCTAAACAAAGCCGCTATGCTGAGGGGCAGGGCAATATTGTTGGTTCCGATACAGGTCCAAGTAGTGGCTTCACGGTATTTTCAGCTAATGTATCCTATCGCGTCAATGACCGATTTAGCCTGAGTGGCGGCGTGGATAATATTTTTGATAAAAGCTATCGCGAGTTTATCAGTAAAGGAGCGGCAGATATCGGTGGTTATAACCCGGTTATTGGTCAGCAGTTAAATGAACCAGGCCGCCAGTTCTGGCTACGCCTTGAAGGTACCTTTTAATTAAATTATTAACCGTTTTAAAGCCCTATTTGTCCATTTCTCATTCTCAAGACCTCAGGACATTTAGGGCATTTTTTAACGAAAAAACAGGCATCAATAGTGTTTACGCAGGGGTTCAGCTAGCAAAAGCATCATTCCCGAGGCGTAATTCGTAATAATTTGCCATTAGAGTCATCGGTCAAAATCATGATGGCACCGTCTTGTGCAATAGCCACATCACGAATGCGACCTTGTTCACCTTGCAAATAACGTGCTTCACCAATGACTTGACCATCTTTAAGTCTTAGTCGTATTAATCATTGGCTGGCAAGACCACCAATCAGAATGTCATTTTGCCAGTCGGCAAAGAGATCACCCCGATAAAAAGCCATGCCACTTGGCGCAATAACTGGGTCCCAGTAGTACACGGGTTGTTCCATGCTCTCGTGGGCAGTTATGCCATCACCAATCTCACGACCGGAGTACTCTACACCATAGGTGATGATTGGCCAGCCATAATTAAGTCCAGCTTGCGGTTGGTTCAACTCATCGCCACCACGGGCGCCGTGTTCCACTGTCCAAAGACTTCCATCGGCGGCAAGTGCTGCAGACTGAATATTACGATGTCCATAAGACCAGATTTCAGCTTGAGCTCCATTAATCGCAGGATTGCCTGACGCTGCACCGCCTTGTGGGTTGATACGTAGCACTTTACCAATATGCGTGCTGACATCCTGTGCCAGAGAGCTAGCCTGATAGCGGTCACCTGTCGTGATAAATAGCATACCCTCGGTATCAAATACTAAGCGAGAACCAAAATGCGCATTAGATCGCCAAGCGGGATTTTGTTGAAAAATTACTTGAACGTCGCTAAGTTGTCGATAATTCTCTGAGAGGATGCCAGTCGCGACAGCGGTTGCGTTAGTACCATTTCCACGTGGTTTGGCGTAGCTCCACCAGATACGGTGAGTGTCTTCAAAATCAGCTTTAATTACAACATCCAGTAATCCACCTTGGCCACGGGCATCGACCGCAGGCACACCGCCTATTGGTTCTGAAAGTTGTCCATCCAGGCTAACTAAGCGCATACGCCCGGGACGTTCAGTTAGCAACCATGAGCCATTCGGAAGCTGCACCATACCCCAAGGGTGTTCAAGTCCTGTAGTGATGGCCTCAACGTGTAATTCATAGTGTTCTGAGAGTAAGGGCGCGCGAGTTTGTCCAGCAAAGGCTGGTTGCTGTTTGGAGGCATTGGGCACACGAGTGTTAAAATCCTGCGCTTGAGTCTGTGTGCTGAGGCTTAAGCAGCAGTATATGAATGCGAAATGAGTGAGCTGTTTATTCATGGTAAGACCGCCGTTGATTGTCAGCCGGATTAATAGCCAGTTGCTGAAATCGTCAACAACGACGAACAGCGGTTTTTTAAACTAGCTGAACTGTTGACGAATGGCATGAACATTAATTGATTGTACCAGTAAGCAAAAGCAGATAAGCGCCATGCCGAACCAGCCGATACTCAAAAACTTTTCACCCACTATCAGTATGGCGAGTAGTGTCGCAAATAGGGGCTCAATGAGAGTTATTAAGGTTGCGTTGCTGGCACTGATAGTGCGCAAACCATAACTAAAAAGCAGATAACCAAAAAACATAGGTACCGTTGCCATATAAAAAACAATGGAAATATTTATCTGGTTTGTAAACAGGTTTTCTCCGGTGAACCATAGAGAAGGTAAAAGAAAGAGAGCGGCACAAGCAAATTGTATGGCGATGGCTGATTTTGAATTAGCCCCTAGATCAATAAGTTGTTTAGCGACCCATGAATAGCCGGCATAAGCTAAGCCGGCAACTAATCCTAAGGCAACGCCAATGACATGCATAAAGTTACTGCTTTCAGTACTTGCATTGATTGGTGCTTTACCTAGGGCAAGAAACATAATCCCCAAGGCTCCAAATAAAAAGCTGATAAACCACTGTGTTGATATTGGTTTTTTGCTAAAAAGACGCTCCAAGATTGCTGCAAATAAAGGTGCACTGGCAATTGAAACCATTGTTCCAATTGCTACGCCCGCAAAGAACATGGATGAATAAAATGCCAGGGGATAAATCACAACGCATAATGCACCAAAGAATACTAACTTAGGGTGCAGTCGGAGTTTGGAGTAGTCTCGTACTAAACTTTTGCGAGCGGCTAATGATAGCCAGACACCACCTACCCCCATAGTAAAGGCGCCAATGGCCAGTGGGCTAAGGTCTGTGGTGTAGCTGGCAGTAACACCGGTTGTACCCCATAATAAACTGGCGATGACAATGGCCAGTAATCCTTTGATACCTTCATGCAGCATAATTTAAATAGACCTTTTCAAGCTAATAAACGTGACTCTAAATACTACACTTTTTAAGTGCCATACATTTAACAAAAAGGACGGGTTTCGTGCTTTTAAAGACGGAGATTACTGTTTGAATTTACTGGGAGGCAGCCCAACTATCTGTGTAAATCGTCGACTAAAAGAAGATAAATCAGTGTAACCTACCATCTCACCAATCATTTTCAAGGGGTAATCGGTGTGACACAGCAATGCCTGCGCTTTTTCAATACGCGCCTTGCTTACATAATCCATGACGGTTTGGTCGGTTTGCTGTTTAAATAGTACTTTGAACTGTGTAGGGCTTAGGTTGGCAGCGCTAGCCAAGATTTCAATTGTCAGCCTGTTTTTCAAATTGTGTTCGATATAGTCAATGGCATTGGCGATGCGCTTATCCAACTTGGGCAATAAAATATGTTCGGATAGCAGATGATAGAAGGTGTTGTATATTGCTTCTTCTAAAACTGTATTTACCTGTTGTTCTAACTGGGCTTCAATAAAGTTAAGGTAAAGAGTCAAGGGCTTTTTTACCGCAAAAACGACATCTTGATAAGTAGAAATATTCTCTGGCACGGTAATCATGTCTGCCACTACAAAGCGCGCTTCCGGCTTGGCCGTAAACAGGTGCTCTTCTTTTTCTTTGACGATCACACATTCGCCGGGTGCGACCTTACCATCAAATAGTCCCACTTGGATAGAGATCACACCTCTAAGTGGCAGGACCAACTGATAAAAATCATGAGCATGAATCGTTGGCTTAGTGCTATAAGAGCGGATGGATAAATTACCTTGCATGGTTTTTTACTAGACTCTCGGGGTTTCTAACTGGCAGGATAGCTTTTTTTAATTAAGGTCAACAGTGCAACTTCTTGTTTCAATGATGTTCTTTTTCAAGTACTAGAACACATCTTGTAGCCTTAGTGTAAAACAATGAAAGCTGTCTTGAACAGCAGCGGTGATTCGAATTAACTTAGAATTTCATAAAGAAAGTTTTATGCTTTGCTTTATGAGCAGTTAATTTTAATCTTGCTAATTAAATAAACAGCAAGTCTTTATTATTTAACTGTTTTTGAATGTAGTGTCACAAAAAGATGGTTTGTTTTGAATTATCTTAATTTGATAAAGGGAGTTTATTATGAACACAGATATTATCAAAGGCAATTGGAAAGAGATCAAAGGTAAGGCTAAGCAGCAATGGGGCAAACTGACCGATGATGATCTTCAACAAATCGATGGTAAACGAGAAGAGTTGATTGGTAAAATCCAAAAGCAGTACGGCTATGAACGTGATAGAGCAGAAGATGAAGTAAAAAAATGGGAAGACAGCTACTAACTACTCAGAGCTAAATTAGTCCAATAAAAAGGTCCATACACTTAAAATGTGGTATGGACCTTTTAGTTTGTTCAGCGACCTATCAACTAACGATAAGGCACAGAAAATCTATTGACTTGTATTTCTCCAATAGTGTGGAGAGCGTGGGCCATAGGGTATGTCTGAACGAGCTTTTGAATGCAGAAGTTGGTAATTAGCAACGCCTGCTACTGAGTACGCTTGATCAGTGGCGGTATTAATAATTTGTGAAAGCGCGGCACCGATTAGAGCAGAAAATATATTAGAACTACTTCCAGAATCAACAGAAGCGTAGGTAGACCCTTCCCAAATTACTTCACCGTTACGACTGTCAACTAGACGGCCCCGTACTCTGGCTTCGGTGATTGAGTTAATCACAATGTATCTAGTGCCATATTCTTCGATGTTGAGGTAGAGCACTGCATCAGCACCGAAAATTTCTCGCAACTTATTCAATGGTATTTCTTGCGCTTCGGCGCCATTACTAATGCCATTGTTAAGAAAGGTTGCGTGGACTAAGGAAGCAGGGAATACATAATAGCCGGACTCAGCACTTGGGAGGTGCGATTGTGCCCAGACACCATAAGCAGCGACAACCTCCGGGGAATCATTAGTTGGAGGCAAGACGAGAATCGATTTTGGATCGCTCGCTTTGAAGGTACTAGTATCCACGGGTGCGGTTGTTACGCAAGCAGTTAATAAAAGCAAACTAGCTAAGCCGAGAGCACGTTTAATGAGTTTTTTCATACTACTACTCCTGAGCGGCTACGGCAACAGCTTCAGCCGAAGATTTATTTGGATTTAAGAGAAAGTCCATAAAGGTCGTAGCTTCAGGAAAGAGGGTCTTTTCTTGATGAAAAGCAGAAGCAGCATCTCCCCCTCTACCTAAGTCAGCATATAACATACCTAAGTAAGCATAAAAGCCGGGAGGTACAGACCTGTTTAGAGAAGCAGCTTTTTCTTTGTCTTTCTCTAAAACAGCGATATGTTCAACAGGGTCTAAATTTTCTTGCTTCATGTTTTCATACATGGATTGCTGATAACTCCCCCAGTGATAGATTGGTGGTTCGTTAGTAGCGCAAGCACTAAGTAGACTGACTACAAAGCCAATAGAAATGAGTTTTTTCATTGTAGCTCTCGGATTTATGGACGCCAAGCGCCGCTTTCAACGCCTTTTACTAAGTTATTGACAGCCTCACGGATAGCAAGCTCTAAAACTTTACCGTTAAGTGTAGAGTCATAACCTGTTGTACCGCCAAACCCAACAATCTCACGGCTTGATAGGTTATATTCACCCGCTCCTTGAGTAGCATAAACAACCTGTGAGGTATGTACATCAATCACGTTTAGGTTAACTTTGGCATAGGCAATTTGATTTTTGCCGCGACCTAAAATACCAAATAATTGTCTATCGCCTTCTGTTTTTCGACCAAATTCAGTTACATCACCGGTAATAACGTAGTTAGCGCCTTTTAGGTTTTGTGAGCGTTGATTAATTTTAGCTTCTTGGTCGATAACAGACATATTGCTTCGATCCATTACATTGAAACGGCCACTTTGCTGTAAGTGAGTTTGGAGAATGGTTTTAGCTTGACTGCCAAGACGATCAACGCCATCAGAGAATACACCACGACCATAACTGGAGCGGTTGTCAAAATTACCGATCGAGATATCACTGCGTACACCTTGATACTGTGTGCCATAAGACTCTACAGTTTGTGTTGGCATTACTCTAGAGCCCTCAGTAGCGCAAGCGGTCAAGGCTACTAAAGAGGCTATTGTTAAGCTTTTTTTAATCATCGAAAATCCTGTTAAAGTGACTATGTTAATAAAAGGTAAAAAAATTAGTAACAATTGTACTCGATAAAATAAGATATGCGAACTTAAATTAATATTTATTAAGCAATTGATTTCAAAGATATTGTTATTATTTGAAATTCAAAAAATAACAATATCTTTGAAATTGAGTTTGTTACATTTGTAGTGGATTTAATTGTTTTTTTACAAAAAAAGCTGCACTTTAAGATGCAGCTCTTCTTAGACTAATCATCTAAAGCCAGAAAATTAACTTACCGCCCAGAAATCCTCGGCTGCATTAACTACTGGTTTAACAATGTCACGTCGAATTGCAAAGTCGCCGAAAGCTTCGCCGTCTTCACGGTTTTCAGACCAGTCCTTAACCCAAGCATCGATAGTCTCCAGGATTTCATCCGTAGCGATATTTTCCTTGTAAAGCTTAGGAATGCGCGTACCGATGAGGTTACCACCTACATGTAGATTGTAGCGACCAGGGGCCTTACCGACTAAAGCGATTTCGGCCAACATGGCGCGACCACAACCGTTAGGGCAGCCGGTGATACGGGTGATGATGGTTTCATCTTCGACTCCGTGTTTGCTCATGATGCCATCTATGGTATCAATAAACTCCGGCAAGTAACGTTCAGCTTCAGCCATGGCGAGGGGGCAGGTCGGTAGTGATACACAGGCCATCGCTTGTTTGCGTAGCGGTGTTACGCTATCAACAATTAATGCATGCTCGCGAGCGATTTCCTCAATTTTCTTTTTCTGTCTAGCCGATACATTAGCCACAATGATATTTTGGTTAGCAGTCAAGCGGAAATCACCTTTGTGTATTTCAGCAATCTTACGAACTCCAGTTTTGAGTGGACGACCAGGGTAGTCTAATAAACGACCATTCTCGACAAAGAGGGTCAGGTGCCATTTCTTATCAACACCCTCAACCCAACCGATTCGGTCGCCACGACTGGTAAATTCATAAGGACGAATCGCTTCAAACTTAATGCCAGCACGCTCTTCTACCTCAGCGGCAAAGCGTTCAGAGCCGACGCGTTGAATAGTGTAGCGAGTTTTGGCATTTTTACGATCGGTACGATTACCCCAGTCACGCTGTGTCGTAACAACGGCTTCAGCCACCTTAAGCACATCGTCTAATTTTACAAAGCCAAATTCATGAGCGAGCTCAGGGAAAGTCTTGGTGTTGCCATGTTCAAAAGATAAGCCACCACCCACTAAGACATTGAAACCAACTAATTTGTCATTTTCACCAATCGCAATGAAGTTTAAGTCATTGGCATGAAGGTCAACGTCATTGTGCGGAGGGATCACTACCGTGGTTTTAAACTTTCGCGGTAGATAGGTTTTACCTAAAATCGGTTCAACAGGGTCTTGAGCCTCTTTGGTAATTGGTTTTGTCGGCTCCGTACTAAATAGTTGTTTACCATCTAGCCAAATATCAGCATAAGCATTTGTCTTGGGCAACAAGTGTTCAGAGATCTTTTTAGCCCACTCATAGGCTTCTGCGTGTAGTTCACTCTCTACCGGGTTTGAGGTACAGAGTACGTTACGGTTCACGTCGCCGGCAGTAGCGAGCGAGTCTAAACCTAATTCGTGCAGCCACTGGTGCATCGGCTTAATATCGTCTTTTAATACCCCGTGGAACTGGAAGGTCTGACGGTTGGTGATACGAATACTACCGTAATCGGTGTGTTTGGTCGCGAACTCGTCAATGCCGATCCACTGCTGTGGGGTGATGATACCACCCGGTAAGCGGCAGCGGAGCATGACGTTTTTCTTGGGTTCTAATTTACTCTCAACACGAGAAGCACGAATGTCGCGGTCATCTTGTTCGTACATGCCGTGGAAGCGAATTAACTGGAAGTTATCGCCTTTGAAACCACCGGTTAAGCCGTCTTTTAAGTCCTCTGTAATACCGCCTCTTAAGTAATCACTTTGGTTTTTTAGGCGCTCATTGTCTGACAGAGGAGCATCTACTACTAAGTCCTTATCGTCTTTAATATTATCTTTGGTCATTTCTTTAGTCCTGAAATTTTTCGTATCACACTAGTAAACATCGCGCTGATAGCGTTTTTCTTCGCGCAGCTCGTTCAAGTAGTCCTCAGCATCTTCAGCAGAGAGCTTGCCTTCTTTGCTGATAATGTCGATCAAGGTGTTTTCTACGTCTTTGGCCATACGATTGGCGTCACCACACACATAAAAATGAGCACCGTCTTGTAGCCATTGCCACACATCTTGGCCGCGCTGAGCTAGCTTATGTTGTACATACTCTTTTTTATCGCCTTGGCGAGACCAGGCAAAATCATATTTAGGTAGAAAACCCGCTTGGTGTAATTGAATCCATTCGCTTTGGTATAAAAAATCTTCAGTAAAGCGTTGGTTACCGAAAATTAACCAGTTTTTGCCCTTATCACTTTTGGCTTGACGACCTTGCACAAAGGATCGGAAAGGTGCAATGCCAGTACCGGCACCAATCATAATGATCGGCGTGTCGCCATTTTCCGGAAGACGGAAGTTTCGGTTAGCTTCGATAAAGATCTTGACCTCATCACCTTCTTCAATACGATCAGCCAAGAAACCGCTGGCAGCGCCTTGGTAATCTTTTTCATCTTTGTCATAGCGTACCGTTCTGACGGTAATATGCACTTCATCACCGACTTCTTCTTGAGAGCTAGCAATTGAGTAGAGTCTAGGAGTCAGTGGTCTGAACAAATCATGCAGTTGTTGAGCGCTCAAGTTGACCGGGTGGTCTGCAACAATGAAGATCGGTGGACGATCTTGAATGTAATCGCTAAGAGCAGCCGAGTCATCGACAATGGGTGCTAAGTCCTTTTTGCCATCAGCCGCTAAATAACCGGCATAAGCTCGGACAAACTGTGGCGTGGTCTCGGTCACATCAAGGTGTTCGGTGAGTGCCTTTTTAATCGTCACTTCAGAGCCACTTGCCAGTTTTACCTTGTCTGCGGGGTTGACCTTGGTGTGCTTAATAAACTCGTCCACTAAGCTTTCAGCATTCAGGAAGTAAACACCTAAAGAATCACCTGCTTCGTAAGTAATGCCTGAGTCACCCAAGTCAATTTCATAGTGGATAACTTCATTAGCATTTTCGGTGGTAATGCGTTGTTTAGTAATTAGTTCAGCTTTATAAGGATTACTTTTACTATAAGCGCTAACAGTTGGCG